>DASXIW010000111.1:0-41648 GCA_036497785.1 Acetobacteraceae bacterium
GGCTCGAATTCTCATGCGTCAACGTCGTCCCCGCGGCCGTGCTCTCGATGGCTGGCTGATTGTGGACAAGCCCCGGGGCCTGACCAGCACGGATGTCGTCAATCGCGTGCGGCGCTGGTTCGATGCGCAGAAGGCCGGTCACGGCGGCACGCTCGATCCGTTGGCGACCGGATTGCTGCCGATCGCCTTCGGCGCGGCGACGAAGACGGTGCCTTATGTGATGGACGGCACCAAAATATATCATTTCACCCTGCGCCTGGGCGATGCGCGCGACACGGACGATGCGGACGGCGCCAATATCGGCCGGTCTGAGGTGCGGCCGACGGATGAGCAGTTGCGTGCGGCGCTGCCGGCCTTCACCGGCGATATCATGCAGATCCCCCCGGTTTTCTCCGCCATCAAGGTGGGTGGTGAGCGCGCCTATGAGCTGGCGCGTTCCGGTGCGCCCCCAGTGCTGGAGCCACGGCCGGCGCGGGTGGACCGGTTCGAGCTGATTGAGCGGATCGACGCGGATACGGCGGTGTTCGAGGTGCAGTCCGGCAAGGGTGTGTATATGCGCAGCCTCGCGCGCGACCTCGCCATCGCCTGCGGCACGTTGGGCCATGTGGCAGCGCTGCGCCGGCTGCGCGTGGGGCCGTTCAACGAGGCCCAGGCGATTCCACTGGACAAATTGCAGCGAGGGGAGGATACCCCGCCCGCTTCCCCGGACCTTCTGCTTCCGGTCGCGACCGCGCTGGCCGACATCCCGGCGCTGGCCTTGACCGAGGTGGAGGCCTTCGGCTTGTCACATGGCCAGGCGATAAGCCTGGTTACATTGATGGGCCGCATTCCACGGGCGGCCAACCCCGAAGGGGGTCTGGCCCGCGCCATGGCGGGGAGCCGCGTGATCGGGCTGTGCCGTCTCGAGGACGGCATGCTGAAGCCCGAACGGCTGCTGTAAGGCACCAGCACGCGTTTCTGTCACCCTTTCAGGAGTATATGCGATGTCGATTACCGCGGAGCGCCGTACGGCGCTCATTTCCGATTATGCGACCCAGGCGGCCGATACAGGCAGCCCCGAGGTTCAGGTGGCTCTGCTCTCCGAGCGGATCATGAACCTCACCGAGCATCTCAAAACGCATGCCAAGGACTTCCACAGCCGCCGTGGCCTGCTGATGCTGGTGGGCCGCCGCCGTCGCCTGCTCGACTATCTGAAGAAGAAGGATCAGCGCCGCTACGCAACGCTGATCGGGCGCCTCAGCCTGCGCCGCTGACGGTTAAATGCCGGCGACCCAGCCTATATCTGGGGTCGTCGGCGCCCCTCGCGCCATGGTGGTGTGGGGAAATGCGATGCCAGGGCATGGTGCCCTGGCCGCCGCGATGCGGCGGACCAATGGACAGACGATCCGGCACCCCCGCGCTTATGACGCCATCGGGGGAGAAGATGGGAGCCGTGACGGCGTCTCCGGCCACATGGGCGTGGTTGTGTTCGCACACGATCCACCTGCGGCTGTGCCCTTCCGGTGCAGACCGCCGCCATGCCGCCCGAGACGCCGTCTCCCAATTCGCCTTTGCCGAATCGTTCTGCTGATGTCCGCCTCGCCGGCATCCAGAAGGACGACGTGATGTTTAACTACTTCCGCAAGGAACTCGACTGGGGCGGCCGCAAGCTGGTCCTGGAAACCGGCAAGATCGCCCGGCAGGCCGACGGCGCCGTGGTGGTGAGCTACGGCGACACCATCGTGCTGTGCACGGCGGTGGGCGTGCGTGCGCCCAAGCCCGGCCAGGATTTTTTCCCGCTGACCGTGAACTATCAGGAAAAGGCGTTCGCCGCCGGCAAGATTCCCGGCGGCTTTATCAAGCGTGAAGGGCGCCCGACCGAGAAGGAGGTGCTGACCAGCCGCCTGATCGACCGCCCGATCCGTCCGCTGTTCCCGCATAACTTCCGCAACGAGGTGCAGGTCGTCGCCACAGTGTTGAGCCATGATCTGGAGAACGACCCCGACGTCGTCTCCATGATTGGTTGCTCGGCGGCGCTGACCCTGTCTGGCATTCCCTTCTTCGGCCCGGTCGCCTCGGCCCGCGTTGGCTATGCCGAGGGCGAGTACATCCTGAACCCGACCGCCGAGCAACTGACGACAAGCAAGCTGGACCTGGTGCTGGCCGGCACCACCGAAGGCGTGCTGATGGTGGAATCCGAGGCGCAGGAATTGTCCGAGGAGGTGATGCTGGGCGCGGTGACCTTCGGCCATGCCGCCTTCCAGCCGGTCATCAACCTGATCGTCGAGTTGGCCGAGCTGGCCGCGAAGGATCCCTGGTCGCTGCCCGAGATTTCCGAGGAAGAGAAGGCGCTGGCTGCCCGTGTGGACGCACTGACGCGCGAGAAGCTGACCGAGGCCTATAAGCAGCCGCTGAAGCAGCTCCGCCAGGATCTGGTCGGCGCCGCGAAGAAAGAGGCGGCCGCCGCGCTGACCGCCGAGGGTCTGGACGCCGACCGGGCGAAGGGCCTGTTCAAGGAACTGGAAGCCGACATCGTCCGCAACGCCATTCTGGACACCGGTCTGCGCATCGATGGGCGCGACACCAAGACGGTGCGCCCGATCGTGGCCGAGGTGGGCGTGCTGCCCCGCGCCCATGGCAGCGCCCTGTTTACCCGCGGTGAAACCCAGGCCTTGTGCGTGGCCACGCTGGGCACCGGCCAGGACGAGCAGATCATCGATGCGCTCGAGGGCGAGTACCGCGAGCACTTCATGCTGCACTACAACTTCCCGCCGTACTCGGTGGGTGAAGCCGGCCGCATGGGCAGCCCGGGCCGTCGCGAGATCGGCCACGGGAAGCTCGCCTGGCGCGCGATCCATCCGCTGCTGCCCGCCAAGGACAAGTTTCCGTACACCATGCGGGTGGTCAGCGAGATCACCGAGAGCAACGGCAGCTCCTCCATGGCCACCGTCTGCGGCACCTCGCTGTCGCTGATGGATGCCGGCGTGCCGCTGGTTCGCCCCGTGGCGGGCATCGCCATGGGCCTGATCAAGGAAGATCGCGGCTTCGCCGTGCTGTCCGATATTCTGGGTGACGAAGACCATCTCGGCGACATGGACTTCAAGGTCGCGGGCACGGAGATCGGCGTGACCAGCCTGCAGATGGACATCAAGATCACCTCCATCACGCCGGAGATCATGCAGGTGGCACTGGGCCAGGCGCGCGACGGCCGCATGCACATACTGGACGAGATGGCCAAGGCGATCCATGGCGCACGTGCCGATGTGGCGGCGACGGCGCCGCGCATCACCATCATCAACGTGCCCAAGGAGAAGATCCGCGAAGTGATCGGCACCGGCGGTAAGGTGATCCGCGAGATCGTCGAGCTGACCGGCTGCAAGATCGACATCGACGACGACGGCACGATCAAGATCGCCTCGTCCGACGCCGAGAAGACTCAGGCCGCCATCGACCGCATCCGCGGCATCGTGGCCGAGCCCGAGATCGGCGTGATCTATAACGGCAAGGTGGTCAAGACGGCCGATTTCGGCGCCTTCGTGAACTTCCTCGGCTCACGCGACGGGCTCGTGCATATCAGCGAGCTGCAGCAGGGGCGCGTCAACAAGACCGGCGACGTGGTCAATGTGGGCGACGCCGTGAAGGTGAAGGTGCTCGGCTTCGACGATCGCGGCAAGGTGAAGCTGTCGATGCGGGTGGTCGATCAGGTCACCGGTGCGGACATCACCGATCAGGTCGGGGCCAAGGCTGGTGGCGGCCGGGAGCGCGGCGAGCGTCAGCCGCGCGAACCGGAAGCGGCCGCGGAGTAGCATCGCGGGTGCCCGCGGCATCCTTGATGCTTGCGGGCACCCGGCCCATTACAGTTACATAGCAGCATTCCGGCGGTGCTGGCCGCCTGGGTACGAGGGCGAGGCGTAGGAGCCATGAAGGCGATCAATGCGATCCGCATGGGCGGCGTTGACGTTCTGCCCCTGATCGAGGGCGGCAAGGGCGTTGCGATTTCCACCGGCGAGACCGCCGGCCATTGGGCCGCGGGCGGCGGCGCTGGCACGCTGAGTGCCGTGAACGCCGATAGCTACGACGAGGCCGGGCAGCCCATCCCCCAGCTCTATCACGGGCGGACCCGGCGCGACCGGCATGAGGAGCTGGTGGAATACGCTATTCGCGGCGGCATCGAGCAGGCCCGGCGCGCGCATGACATCTCCGGCGGCCGCGGCCGCGTGCATGCCAACGTGCTGTGGGAGATGGGGGGCGCCGAACGGGTTTTGACTGGCGTGCTGGAAGGCGCCAAGGGACTGATCCACGGCATCACCTGCGGCGCCGGCATGCCTTACCGCCTCGCCGAAATCGCGGCACGGTTCAATGTGCATTACTACCCCATCGTCTCCTCTGGCCGCGCCTTCGGCGCGCTGTGGAAGCGCGCCTATCACAAGGCGGCGGAACTGCTTGGCGGCGTAGTGTATGAAGATCCCTGGCTGGCCGGCGGCCATAATGGCCTGTCCAACAGCGAGGACCCGAACAAGCCGGAAGACCCGTATCCCCGCGTGGTCGCGCTGCGCAAGCTGATGCGCGAGTTCGGCCTGGGCGACACCCCCATCATCATGGCGGGCGGGGTATGGTGGCTGGAGGAATGGGAACACTGGATCGACAACCCCGATCTGGGCCCGATCGCCTTCCAGTTCGGCACGCGGCCGCTGCTGACCAAGGAAAGCCCGATCGGCGAGGCCTGGAAGCAGCGTCTGGTCACGCTGAAGGAGGGCGACGTCTTCCTGAACCGCTTCAGCCCCACCGGCTTCTATTCCTCGGCGGTGAACAACAGCTTCATCCAGGAATTGCGCGCCCGGACCGAGCGTCAGGCGGCCTTCACCACCGAGGCGATCGGCGAGCACCAGGCCGAATACGGCGTGGGCCCGCGCAAGCGCGTGGTGTATCTCACCCCCACCGATCTGGCCCGGGTGCGCGAGTGGGAGGCCGAAGGCTATGTCGAGGCGATGCGCACGCCGGACGGCACGCTGATCTTCGTTACCCCGGAAATGGCGCAACAGATCCACGCGGATCAGGTGGCCTGCATGGGCTGCCTGACGCAGTGCCGCTTCTCCAACTGGTCGCAGCACGGTCCCGACTACACCAACGGCAAGAAGGCCGATCCGCGCAGCTTCTGCATCCAAAAGACGCTGCAGCACATCGCCCATCATTCGGACGATCCCAGCGCCATTGAGAACAACCTGATGTTCTCCGGCCATAATGCCTATCGCTTCGCCTCCGACCCGTTCTACAGCAACGGCTTCATCCCCACCGTGCGCCAGTTGGTGGAGCGGATCCTCACCGGCCGGTAAGCCGTCTTCGGGACTTGCGGCCCCCCGCCTCTGCCGCGCAGAGTTGTGCGGCGGTTTCCGGGGGATGGAATGCAGGGATTGTTCATCGATGCCGGCGACGAGCTGGCCGCCATTTTCGCGCAGGTCCGGCTGCCGGACGATCCGGCCATCGCCGTCAACCGGCCCGAACACATCGCCCCCGAGGCGCTGCCGGCCCTGCTGACGGGCTATGATTTCATCCTCGACGACCATACCCATCTGCCCGCGGCGGCAATGGCCCGGTGCAAGCAACTCAAGCACGTCATTTTCCTGGGCACCGGCGCCCGCAGCTACATGAACCCCGAAGAACTGGCCGAACTCGGGATCACCGTGCATACCATCAAGGGCTATGGCGACATCGCGGTGGCCGAGCATGCCATCGCGCTGATGTGGGCGGCTGCGCGCGATCTCGCGCGGATGGATCGCGGGGTCCGCGGCGGGGGCTGGCCGCGGTCGGAGGGCATGCAGCTCACCGGCAAGACGATCGGCCTGCTGGGGTTCGGCGGCATCGCCGCGGAGGTGGCGCGCATCGCCGGCGGCGGCGGCATGCGGGTGCTGGCCTGGAATCGCTCTCCCAAGACCGCGCCCGGCGTGACCTTTGTCGAACTGGACACGCTGTTGGCGGAAAGCCATGTGCTGAGCGTGCATCTGCTGCTGAACGACGAGACGCGGGGTTTCCTCAGTGCCGATCGGCTGGCGCGGATGCGACCGGGCGCCATATTGGTGAACACGGCACGCGGTGCGGTGGTGGATGAGGCGGCGATGATCGCGGCCCTGCGCTCGGGCCATCTGCGCCACGCCGCACTGGACGTGTTCGAGGCGGAACCCCTGCAGCCTGGCCATCCCCTGAGCGGGCTCGAAGGCGTGACCTTGTCCGCCCATAGCGGCTTCCGCACGCCGGAGGCCAGCGAAACCCTGCTACGCCGTGCGCTGGACATTGCGCGAACCCTCCCGGCAATGGGATAGATCACCCCGCGCCCGCCTGGCGGAATGGTAGACGCAGCGGACTTAAAATCCGCAGCCTGTTAGGCGTGCCGGTTCGAGTCCGGCGGCGGGCAGAAGAGCGCAGAAATCCTATCTCGGCTGGACATTCCCCTTGTCGCCCGATCCTGGCGGCGGGATCACCGGCATGGTGGCGCCGACCGATGGCGGCTTGGCGGCGAGCCCGGGATCGACATCCGGCGGCGTGATCGTCCCGTTTGATTTCGACAGTCGGTCCGTCGTGCTTCCATCCGGCGCCTGTATGCGGCCGGGTGGCACCCGGCTCTCGTTGCTGCCAACGGGTGGCGGCTGGGAGGGAACCGGCGGCGTGTTCTGGGCCTCGGTAAGCATTGGCAGCGCCATGGCGGCCGTAAGCAGCGTTATCTCCATTATCCTTTGCATGGTGCGATCCTCCAAAAGATCCACGCCTGCACCAAGACAGGCGCTGACCCCAGGGGAACGGTGCCGGTTTGAGGTGGTTCCGGCCAGCGCTCCGGCGTGCGTGGCCGCCCCCCAAACAAAAACCCCTGAGGCCACCGTCTCCGGCGGGCTCAGGGGTTTTGGCGGGGAAGGTTTCCCGGGATCAGTCGGCGGCTAGGGCCATGGTCTTGCGGGCCATGGTCTTCTTCACGTGGTCCTCGATTGCAATTGAAACCTGGTCGGCATGGTTGGCGAAGACGTGGTCGGCACCGGCCTGGATGCGGTAATCGACCTGCACGCCCTTCTGGGTATTCAGCTTGTCGACCAACTTGCGCACGGCGGGCTCAGGCACCAGCTCGTCGCTGTCACCATGCATCATCAGTCCGCCGCAGGGGCACGGAGCCAGGAAGCCGAAATCATAATGGTTGGCAGGCGGCGCCACACTGACCCAGCCGGAAATCTCAGGCCGTCGCATCAGCAGCTGCATGCCGACAAAGGCGCCAAAGGAGTAGCCAGAAATCCACAACCCGCCCGAGTTCGGGTTCACCGCCTGCATCCAGTCCAGCGCCGCCGCCGCATCTCCGATCTCGCCAATGCCGCCATCGTACCGGCCCTGGCTGCGGCCGACGCCACGGAAGTTGAAGCGCATTACCGAAAAGCCGAGTCGTTGAAAGGATTGGTACATCGTATAAGCGATGCGGTTATTCATCGTGCCGCCGTGCAGCGGGTGCGGATGCAGGATCAGCGCGAGCGGCGCGCCGGTTTCCTTGGAATGGTGATAGCGACCCTCCAGCCGGCCATCGGGGCCGGCGAACATGACCTCAGGCATGGTGTTCCGAAATCCGTTTCCTGTTCACGCACGCGGCCGACTCAGGCCGGGCTAGAGACCCTCACAGAGCAAATGGAATGGCCGACGCATTCGCGTGCGACATGAGCAGGCCAGCCCCTTCAACTGGTGTGTCCGCCCCTTGCTTGCCAGCCCCGCAGTGCCAATTCTTGACCCATGCGCTCGGGAATGCCAAGCCTGCGGGCGAAGCTGGCTGGCCGGTGCAAACAGACGAATGATTTCCAACTGAAGACGTGCAGCCCCCTCTCTCAACCACTTGTTTCCGGGCGGGGCGGGGGTGCCCGGAACGGCCGGGACTATAGTCGATAGGCTGATCTTTCATAACGGAAATGTGGGCATAGCTTACATGTTTTTGCGTGAGTCCATCGAGGTATACCGAGAGAAGGACCCTGCTGCGCGTTCAGCGCTTGAGGTGCTGTTATGCTATCCGGGTTTGCACGCCCTGATGTGGCATCGTGCCGCGCACGGCATGTGGCGGCGGGGCTTCACTTTGCCCGCGCGCCTATGCGCCCATCTCGGCCGCCTCCTCACCGGGATCGAAATCCACCCCGGCGCCACCATCGGCCGGCGGCTCGTCATCGACCACGGCATGGGTGTGGTGATCGGCGAGACCGCCGAGATCGGCGACGATGTCTATCTGTATCATCAGGTCACACTGGGCGGCACATCGCAGGCCCGTGGCAAACGCCACCCCACCATCGGCAACAATGTGATCATCGGCGCTGGCGCCAAGATTCTCGGCGCCATCACCGTGGGTGACAACGCAAGGGTGGGATCGAATGCGGTGGTGCTGCAATCCGTCCCTGCCAGCACCACGGTGGTCGGCATCCCGGCCCGCCCGGTCGAGCGCAAGATGGCCCGCACCGCGGATTGCTTTGACGCCTATGGCACGCCGCAGGAAGGCGTGCGCGATCCGCTGCTGAGCGAGATCGAGATCCTGCGCGTCGACCTGGCCGATATGGAGGCGCGACTGGTGCGAGTGCTGGACAGCCGGGCGCGAATGGTGCGCGAACAGGCGGGGGAATAGGCGGTGCAGCTCTCCACCCGGGCACGCTACGCGGTGATGGCAATGGCCGATCTGGCTTGCCGTGCGCCGGGCAGCCCGGTCACGCTGGCGCAGATCGCCGCCAGCCAGGAACTGAGCCAGTGTTACCTGGAACAGCTATTCGGCCGGCTGCGGCGCGGTGGCCTTGTCGTCTCCGCACGCGGGCCCGGCGGTGGCTATCAGCTGGCCCGGCCGGCCAAGCTGGTCGCCATCGTCGACATCATCGACGCGGTGGACGAGCCGATCTGCGCCGCCGGATGCGAAGCGGAAATCGAAGGCTTGCGCACGGCGGAGGGCAAGCACGTGGTCTGCGCACTGCATGATCTGTGGACCGAGCTGGCCAGCCACATCCGCTTGTTCTTCGCCGACATCACCCTGGCGGATGTGGTGGAGGGGCGCGTGCTCGGCCGGGCGCATGCGCCGGCATCCCGCCGCCTGCCGGAGGCCGCCCAATGACGCGCATGTCAGTGCCCAAGGCGCCGGACGGCATCTATCTGGACGCCAACGCCACCGAGCCGCTGCGGCCGGAAGCACGCGCGGCGATGCTGGCGGCGCTGGACGCAACCGGCAATCCGTCTTCCGTGCATGGGGCCGGGCGGGCGGCACGGCGGGTGCTGGAGGATGCGCGCGAGGCGATCGCCGGCCGCTTCGGCGGCCATCCGGCCGATCTGGTGTTCACCTCCGGCGGCACCGAGGCGAACGCGCTGGCGGTGCATGCACTCGCCCGCCATGCCGCGGCCGGCGCGCTTCGGGTGATCGTCGGCGGCACCGAGCACGACGCGATCCGGGCGGCCGCGCCGGACGCCGATATCCTGCCGGTCGATGTCGATGGAGTAGCCGACCTTGCGGCCCTCGCGCGGATGCTGGCGAACGGACCGGCACTGGTCTGCCTGATGCTCGCCAATAACGAGACCGGCGTGATCCAGCCGGTCCATGAGGCGGCCGCGCTATGCCGTGCGGCGGGGGCGAGGCTGCATGTGGATGCCGTGCAGGCCGCGGGCCGCATGGCGGTCGATTTTGCCAGGCTTGGCGCGGACAGCATGGCCATTTCCTCGCACAAGCTGGGCGGCCCTTGCGGCGCCGGTGCGCTGCTGCTGGCCGGCGGCGCCACCGGGCAGGTCACCCCGCTGATTGGCGGCGGCGGGCAGGAGCGGGGCTGGCGCGGCGGCACCCAGCCGGTCGGGCTGATCGCCGGATTCGCGGCCGCTTGCGTCGCGGCAACCGGGTTTGATGGGCTGGCGCCTTTGCGCGATGCCATTGAGGCGGGTTGCGCGGAGGCCGGGGCCATCGTGCTGGGCCCCGGTGCGCCACGCCTGCCAAATACCAGCTGCCTTGCCCTCCCCGGGGTTCGCGCGGACACGCAGGTGATCGCGCTCGATCTCGCGGGCATGCGGGTCTCGGCGGGGGCTGCCTGCAGTTCCGGCAAGGTGGCGCGCAGCCATGTGCTGGACGCGATGGGGCTGGGCGCCCTGGCCGGCGAGGCCATCCGGGTCTCGCTGCCATGGAATGCCGGCGCCGCCGATGCGCGGGCTTTCATCGCCGCATACCAGACCATGGCCCCGCGCCTCGCGCGCCGGGCGGCCTGATCCCAAGATGAACGCAATGGACGCACGCCCGAACCGCCCGATCTATCTGGACAACCAGGCCACCACGGCCTGCGATCCACGCGTGGTGCAGGCCATGCTGCCGTGGTTCACCGAAAGCTTCGGCAACCCGCACAGCGCCGAGCACGTGATGGGCCGGCAGGCCGAGGACGCCGTGGAGGCCGCCCGTGCCTATGTGGCCGCCCTGATCGGCGCGCAGCCGCGCGAAGTGGTGTTCACCTCCGGCGCCACGGAAAGCAACAACATCGCCATCAAGGGCGCGGCACGCCACGCCGTCCGCCATGGGGACGGCACCCGGCGGCGCATCGTGACCGTGGCGACCGAACATAAATGCGTGCTGGAATCCGTGTCCGACCTCGCCCAGGAGGGGTTCGAGCCGGTGGTGCTGCCGGTGCGCCCGGACGGCACGCTGGACGCCGATACGCTGCATGCGGCGCTGGCGGTGCCGACACTGCTGGTCAGCGTGATGGCCGTGAACAACGAAACCGGCTTGATCCAGGATATCGCCGCCTTCGCCGGCATCGCGCGACAAGCGGGCGCGCTATTCCATTGCGATGCGGCCCAGGCGGTCGGAAAGATCCCGCTCGACCTGGCGGGGATGGGCATCGACCTGCTTTCGGTCAGTGGCCATAAGACCTACGGACCCAAGGGGGTCGGCGCGCTATACGTGCGCCGCCGGCCGCGCGTGCGGCTTGAGCCGTTGTTTTCCGGCGGCGGCCAGGAACGCGGCCTGCGCGCCGGAACCCTGCCCGCGCCGCTGATCATCGGTCTGGGCGAGGCATGCCGCATCGCCTTGGCCGAAATGCAGGACGACGCCGTGCGCATCGCCCTGCTGCGGGACCGGCTGCTGACAGCGCTGCAGGCCGGCATCCCTGGCCTTGTGGTCAATGGCAGTCTCCAGGCGCGGATTCCCGGCAACCTCAATCTGACTTTCCCCGGTGCCAGCGCCGCCGCGTTGATGCAGGCCACACCCGAGCTATGCGTCTCCACCGGCTCGGCCTGTTCCTCGGCGGAGATCGAGCCCTCCTACGTGCTGCGGGCGCTGGGGTTGAACGAGGCCCAGGCAAGCCGCACCTTGCGCTTCGGGATTGGACGTTTTACCTCCGCCGCCGATATCGACCTTGCGGCCGCGCTGCTGATCCAAGCACATATGGCCGCTTCCGTACCGATCGAGGCCTGAACCGAATATGCCCAAAATGATCTTCATCGAGCGCGATGGCACCCGCCGCGAGGTCGACGCACCGCTCGGCTTGTCGGTGCTCGAGGTCGCGCACAAGCATGGCATCGATATCGAAGGCGCCTGTGAGGGATCGCTGGCCTGCTCGACCTGCCACGTGATCGTCGATGCCGCCTGGTTCGAGCAACTAACCGAGCCGACCGAGGATGAGGAAGACATGCTCGATCTCGCCTTCGGTCTTGAGAAGACGTCGCGCCTGGGCTGCCAGATCGTGATGACCGAGGCGCTGGATGGGCTTGTGGTGCGCCTGCCGCCCGGCAGCCGCAACCTGCTCAACGGATAGTCCGGTCGCGGCCGTCATGCGCATCGTGGTCGCGATGTCCGGCGGGGTGGACAGCAGCACCGTTGCCGGCCTGCTCGCTGAGGCCGGGCATGAGGTGATCGGCGTCACGCTGCAGCTGTACGACCATGGCGCCGCCACTGGCCGCAAGGGCGCCTGCTGCGCCGGGCAGGATATCCACGACGCGCGCCGCGTGGCCGACCGGCTCGGCATTGCCCATTACGTCATCGACGCGCAGGCCCGTTTCCGCGCGGCCGTGATCGGCGACTTCGCCAACAGCTACGCCGCCGGTGAAACCCCCGTGCCCTGCGTGCGCTGCAATCAGAGCGTGAAGTTCACCGATCTGCTGGCGCTGGCCGGGGATCTTGGGGCCGAGCGCCTCGCCACCGGCCATTACGTGCGCCGCGTGGACGGGCCGGATGGCGCCGAATTGCACCGCGCCGCCGACCCCGCGCGCGACCAGAGCTGGTTCCTGTTCGCCACCACCCAGGCCCAGCTCGATCGCAGCCTGTTCCCACTTGGCGGTATGGACGACAAGGCCGCCGTGCGCGCCCAGGCCGAACGCCTCGGGCTGGCCGTGGCGACCAAGCCGGACAGCCAGGATATCTGCTTCGTCCCCTCCGGCACCTACGACGATGTGGTGGCGAAGCTGCGCCCGGACGCCGCCTCCCCCGGCGAAATAGTGGCGCTCGACGGCAGCGTGGTCGGCCGGCATGACGGCATCGCCCGCTATACTGTGGGCCAGGCCAAGCGCCTGGGCGCCGCTTCCAGCGCTGGCGGCGAGCGCCGCGTGGTGGTGGCCCTCGATGCGCCCCGCCGCCGCGTGGTCGTCGGTCCGCCCAATACCGGCTCGCGCCAGGTGCGCCTGCGCGACGTGAACTGGCTCACCCAGCCCCGGCCCCTGCGCTGCGCGGTGAAGCTGCGCGCCCGCGAAACGCCGCATGCCGCCGACATCACCCCCACCGCGGACGGCGCGGACGTGATGCTGGATACCCCTTCCTTGGCCGCACCCGGCCAGGCTTGCGTGTTCTACGATGGCGACCGCGTGCTGGGCGGCGGTTTCATCAGACCCGCCTTCTCCGGGGCCACTTTATCAGGCCGTTGACGGGGCAAGCTCCGGGGCGCTATCACCCCGCCTCCCGGCGCGAATTGTTCGGGCAGATATGGTACGGCGGTGTAGCTCAGTGGTAGAGCAGGGGAATCATAATCCATTGGTCGGTGGTTCAAATCCGCCCACCGCTACCATTCCAATCGGTCAGCACGAAGCTAAGAAAGGCCAGGGCGCTGCCCTGGACCCGGTCAAGGCGGAGCCTTGACAATCCTGGACATTCTTGGCTGCAGCCACGTCCTTCGTTGCAGACAACCATCAATTGGGGTAGCGGCGAAGCCCAATAACTCCGCGCGGCCGCCCGAGATTTCCGGCCCGTTTCGAGGGTGATTGCCTGCGGCGCAAGCAAGACAGCCGACATCAACCGACGGACGCTGATGCAACCAAGAGAAAATCGGATTCTCAAGGCTCTGCCTTGAGCGAGTCTGGGCAGCGCCCAGCCCTTCCTTCCTACATCGTCGCCCCAAGCACCCAGGGCGCAAACTCCGCCGCCCCCACGTCGAACTGCTCGCTTTTGGTTTTCGCACCGGACGCCACGCGCAGCATCATGTCGAAGATACGTTGGCCGCATTGCTGCACGGTTTCATCGCCGTCCAGGATGGTGCCGCAATTGATGTCCATGTCCTCTTCCATGCGAGTGAACATGGGCGTGTTGGTGGCGAGCTTCATTGAGGGGGCGGGTTTGCAGCCGAACACGCTGCCACGGCCGGTGGTGAAGCACACCAAATTGGCGCCGCCGGCGACCTGCCCGGTGGCGGCCACGGGGTCGAAGCCGGGCGTGTCCATGAAGACGAAGCCCTTTTTGGTGATCTGTTCGGCGTAGGCGTACACGTCCACCAGATTGGTGCTGCCGGCCTTGGCCATGGCACCGAGGGATTTCTCTAGGATGGTGGTCAGGCCGCCCGCCTTGTTGCCGGGGCTGGGGTTGGCGTTGATTTCCGCGCCCTCCCGCTCGGCGTATTCCTCCCACCAGCGCATCAGCGCCACCAGCTTTTCGCCCACGTCGCGGCTGACGGCGCGGCGGGTCAGTAGGTGCTCGGCGCCGTAGGTTTCGGGCGTTTCGGACAGGATGACGGTGCCGCCGTGGCGCACCAGCAGGTCGCTGGCCGCACCCAAGGCGGGATTGGCGGACACGCCGGAATAGCCGTCCGAGCCACCGCATTGCAGCGCCACGGTCAACTCGCTGGCGGGGACGGGTTCGCGGTGCACGGTGTTGGCATCGGCCAGGGCTTCGCGCACGAAGCCGATTCCGGCCTCGATGGTTTTGCGGGTGCCGCCCATGTCCTGGATGTCCATGCTGCGCAGGCGGCCGGCGAGGCGCTGTTCGGTCAGCAGGCCACCGATCTGGTTCACCTCGCAGCCAAGCCCGAGCACGATCACCGAGGCGAAGTTCACGTGCCGTGCGTAGCCGCCAAGGGTGCGGCGAAGCACCCGCAGCGGCTCGTGCTGGGTCATGCCGCAGCCGGTCTTGTGTGTCAGGGCGACGACGCCGTCCACGTTGGGGAAGTCGGCCAGCGGGTCGTGGCCGGTGAACGGGTTCTTCTTGAAGATGTCGGCGACCATGCCGGCCACATGGGCGCTGCAGTTCACGCTGGTCAGGATGCCGATATAGTTGCGCGTGGCGGCCCGGCCGTCGGGCCGGCGGATGCCTTCGAAGGTCGCGGGCAGGTCGAAATTCGGGGTCGGTTTGGCGTCGATGCCCCAGGCATAGTCCTTGGCGAAATCGCCCATGCCGCAATTATGCTCGTGCACATGTTGGCCGGGGGCGATGGGGGAGGTGGCGAAGCCGATGATCTGGCCGTAGCGGCGGATTGCCTCGCCGGTCTCCATTGGCCGGATGGCGACCTTGTGGCCGGCGGGAATGCGTTCGATGGCGACAACGCCCGGCGCCAGTTCGGCGCCGGGCAGAAGCGTGGTTCGCGCGATCAGAACCCCATCCTCTGGGTGCAAGCGGATCACCGGAGATGGGGTCATGGGACGCTCCTTGTTCAGGCTTTGCCTTTGGAATCTTTACGGATCTGGGCGATGCCGGTCCTCGCGGCGGACGCCATCAGCGCCGCGTCGTTCGGGCCATAGGTGACCAGGGTGAAGCCCATGCCGATGGCGCGCGTGGCGTAGGCGGCCGAGCCAGTATGGATGCCGACATGGATGCCGCGCTTGTCGGATTCCTTGATGACCTTCTCGTAGATCTTCAGGATTTCCGGCTCGTCGCGGTCCAGGACCGGGACCATGCCGTAGGAGAAGCCGAGGTCGGAGGGGCCGATATAGACGCCGGCAATGCCCTCCACATCCAGAATGGCTTCCAGGTTTTCGACCGCGGTCTTGGTTTCGATCATCGGAATGCACAACGTCTCGGCATTGGCGGTCTTCTGGTAGCCGCTAGCCTCGCCATACATGCCGGCGCGGATCGGGCCGTTGCTGCGTGTGCCGGCGGGCGGGTATTTGCAGTAGGAGACGAAGGCCTCAGCCTCTTTCTTCGTGTTGATCATCGGGCAGATCACGCCCATGGCGCCCGCATCCAGCACGCGGCCGATTATGCCCGGCTCATTCCAGGGCACGCGAACCATCGGGGTGACGGGGCTTGCCTGCATACCCTGGAAGCAGGCGACCATAGACATGTAGTCCTGCACGCCATGCTGCAGATCTACGGTGATGGAGTCGAAGCCGCATTTCGACAGGACTTCGGCGGAAAAGGCGGATGGAATCGCGAGCCAGCCATTCACCACCGCCTTGCCCGATGCCCAGGCGGTTTTCACATTATTTGCCATAGTTCGCGTTTCCTCCGCTGATTCGGCCTTGCGCGACGCTAGCCGTGCGGCGGGGCGCGGTCAATTCAACGCAACGTTGGCAATGACCCGACCGACCGTCCGGTGGATGCGCGGCTCAGGTCAGGATTGGGCTTCCGGCGAGAGCACGATGCAGCCGCCACGGTTGCGGGAAATGCGTTCGCAAGCCTGCAACGCGGTGTCGCGCGACAGCCCGGTCAGGCGTGCGCGATACAGCGTTGCACTGGCCTGTCGCACTGTGCCGACCATGGTGCGGGCGCCCCCAAGCATCTCGCGTGCATGGCCACGGGCAGCCGCGGCGGCGGCGCGGGCCTGGCTCTCATTGCCGAACGCGCCGACCTGGATGGCCCAGCTTCCCGCCACGGCCCCGCCGTGCTCGACCGGCAGTGTTTCGGCCACCGCGCGCCCGATCAGATGGAATCCGCCGCCACGCGCCGATGGGGGCGCTGCCATCGCAATTTGCGACGGTGGCGGCGCGACCATGCGCGGCGGCTCGGGCAGCGCTCTCGTCTCGACGGCGGTGCGGGCATAGCCGGTCCGGGTATAGCGGTTATCAGCCAATGCCACCGGGGCGGCGTTGCGGTAGCGCGGATAGCGTGGGCCTGGCGGGATGTTCACCGGTAGTTGATTCATGGCGTATTGCGCGGCCTGCGATGGATGCAAGGGCTGGTCGTCGCCGAGATTGGCGCCAATTCGCGCCACGTAGCGCCGCGTCTCGTCCGGCAGGGTGCGGTTACGGTTCAAGTAATCGTCCAATCGGCCTGGGCCGGCATTGTAGGCGGCGAGGAAGCCGGGCGAGCCGTACACGTCGTACAGTTCGCGCAGATAGGCGGTGCCGGCCATGATGTTGTCGTGCGGGTCATAGGGATCATCGCCAAGGCCGTAGCGTGCGCGCAGGTCGTCGAAGGTCGTTGGCATCACCTGCATCAGGCCCATGGCACCGGCGGAAGAGATGATCAGCTGGCCGCCCTGATATTCCTGTCCGTCGGATTCCTGGCGGATCACTTCGCGTATCCAGCGCTCGGGCACGTCGTATTTGGTTGACGCTTCAATGATATAGGGGCCCCAGGGGTCGCTGGGCGGGCCTGGCGGCGCGTAGTCGTGCCGGGCGCGGGCCGCATATTGCGCCGCTTCCTGCGTGGCGCTGATCTCCGGTCCGCGGCTGGAGCAGGCGGCGAGCAAGGCCAGGGTCGCCAGTCCGCCAAGGATTCGCAATTTGCGAAATAAGTCGGTTGGAATCGCACCGGCCGCTGCCATGCGGCGATCAGCGTGGGAGCGTGTCATGCGGCGCGAGCCTCCGTCGTGGCGCGGCCGCGAAGACGCGACCGGAGGGCACGGCGGCCCGGTGGCCGTCCGTTCAGGAGTTCCTTAAGGAACCTCGAGTAAGTACTTAAGCTAAATCAAAGTTCATGGCAAGAATATGGTGCGTCCATTGTCGATGCGGTTGTAATTTGGCGGCCCGGGCTCGTCCTTGGATGGGTCGCTATGCTAACGATCGGGCGGGATGCCGCCGCAACAGCCAGGAGGATCGCCCCCCCCGAATGTCCAACCCGATCCGCCATGGTTTGCATCCAGCAATATTGCTGGCGCTGGTCCTTGCCAGTTGCACGCCAGCGCCAAAGCCCGTCGCAGCCGTCCCGCACCCGGTCCCAATGGAATACGGAATCATTGCGTCGTTGCGGCCGGTGACACAAAGCGGGCCACACGGAACGGCGACGGGTCCAGGCGCCAGCATCCTTGCGGCCATTGGCGTGGGCGTGCCCACAGGGACGGGGGCCGCGCCTAGCGAAGCCGAGTTCGTCATCCGCGCCGATGACGGCCGGACCCTGTCCATTATGCAGGCCAACGACAAGAATTTCCGCGCAGGCCAGCGCGTTGCGTTGCGTGGCGGGCCGCGCATGCAGGTTGTCAGCCTGGCCGCATCGCGAAACTGACGCGATCACGAGGGTGCGACCCCGTTGCGGCGGGGGGGCGAATGGTCTATCGCCCCGCCCGGAATGTCAGCCGCTCCGCACTCCGGCGCCACCGGCGTCGAAACCGTCGATCTCTTCCCCGGCCAGTCCAGGGCCGCGCGCCGGCGCATGGCCCTGCGCGACCTGGGCGAGGCGATGACGATGTGGCGTCTGTGCTGGACGTTGAGTTGGCTGGATATCCGGCTGCGCTATCGCGGCTCCCTGCTCGGTCCGTTCTGGCTAACGTTGTCCACCGGCGTCATGGTGGGCGCCATCGGCGTGATCTATGCCGGGCTGTTCCAGCAGGACATGCACAACTACCTGCCCTTCGTCGCCGTGTCCCAGGTGCTATGGGGGTATCTGTCCGCGCTGGTCGGCGACGGCTGCGTCGGCTTCACCAGCGCGGAGGGCATGATCCGCTCGATCCGGATGCCGTTCTCCTTATATAGCGCCCGTGCCGTCGTGCGAAATTTGCTGGTTCTCGGCCATAATGTGCTGGTCATCATCGTTGTGTTCGCGGTGTTCGGCACCTGGCCGGGGGTGCATGTTTTCCTGGCGCTGCCCGGGCTTGTCGTGTGGCTGATTGATTCCTGGGCCGTCGCCATACTGCTCGGCACATTATGCGCGCGGTTCCGGGATATTCCGCCGATCGTCGGCAGCATCATGCAGATCGCCTTCTTCGCCACGCCAGTGATCTGGCCACCGGAAAATCTGCACAACCACCAGTGGGTTCTGCTGTACAACCCTTTTTACGCGCTGTTGGAGATCGTGCGTGGGCCGCTGCTGGGGACCACGCCGCACCAGTCGGTGTACATCATGGCCGCGTTGACCTCTGTCGTGCTGTGCGGCGCCTGCTGGACCCTGTTTGCCCGGGTTCGCGGCCGCATCGCGTTCTGGGTGTGAGCCGATGAACCGTCACGGCAACGCACGGGTCGAGATCGCCTCCGTCAGCCTCGATTTTCCGCTGTACCATTCGAGTGGCCGCAGCCTGAAGAAGCTGGTGATGAGCACCGTCACCGGACGGATGGGCGCGGACACCAAGAACCGCGTGGTCGTGCAAGCCCTGCGCGATGTCAGCTTCACCCTGAACAGCGGCGACCGGTTGGGGCTGATCGGCCATAACGGCGCCGGGAAAACCACGCTGCTGCGCGCCATGGCCGGCATATACGAGCCCTTTCAGGGCCATATTCAGGTGCGCGGCACATTGAACGCCCTGCTCGACGCCAATCTTGGTATGAACATGGATCTGACCGGGCGCGAGAACATCATGCTGCGCGGGCTGTACAGCGGCCTTGGGGCCACCGAAATCGCCCAGTTGCAGGAGGATGTGCGCGACTTCGCCGAACTGGGCGAATTCATGGGCCTGCCCGTGCGCATCTACAGTTCCGGCATGGTGGTCCGATTGGGCTTCGCGCTGGCCACCGCCATCCGTCCGCAAGTGCTGCTGATGGATGAGTGGTTCCTGGCCGGCGATGCCACCTTCATGGAAAAAGCCCGCGCCCGACTGGAAGACATGGTGCGCGGGGCGGAAATCCTGGTGCTGTCCACGCATAGCACCAAAGTCATCATGGAATGGTGCACGCGGGTGATCTGGATGGATCAAGGTCGCATCCGGGCCGATGGGCCGCCGGAGGAAGTGCTGGAGCAATATCTCGGGCACCCCGTGAACATGGAGCATACGGCGGTCGCCTGACGCGAAGGCAAGGCCGGGGGCTTTCCCTCCGGTGCCATTCCAGCGGCGAAGCGAGCCGCTGGAACCTTTGGCACCTCCGCCCGTGGACCCCATCAAAGGCGGAGCCTTTGAAATCCGATACTTTTCTTGGCTGTGGCGATAGCCTTGGACTGCGATCGGGTTTCTTGCTGGCGCCGCAGGCATTCCGATCATGACCAAGCTGGAATGCTTGGTGCTGTCGCAAGGATGGCTGGGCTTCGCCGCTCTCACCGTAGAGATCGGTGTCTTCAACCGCCGATGATTCCGCGCCGGAACGCGACAACGCCGCGAGGTTCCATGACCTGCGGCGCAAGCAAGGCAAGAAAGTCGATCCAGCCAAGAGCGTAACGGGATCAAAGGGGCCCCTGCCCCTTTGCGGGTCGGGGCAGAGCCCGGCCTTCCTTTCTTCCGAAGTCACAGGCAAGTCAGGCAGGCCGCTTTCAAACGGGCACGCACGCCGCAGCGACATCGGGTTCTTTTGCATGTCGGGCCTGTTCGCGCAAGATCGTTGCTGAGAAGGTTGGGGGAATGTTCATGAGCGATGGTGGGCCAAATTCTGCACTGCGGCTGCGCAGCCCGTTATTTGCGCCCGGGGATTCAGCGCGAAAGGCGGCTAGGGCGTTGGCGTCCGATGCTGACGCCGTCATTCTCGATCTCGAGGATTCGGTGGCCGAAGCGGGCAAGGAAGCGGCGCGGGCCGAGGTGGCGGCGATGCTGCCGGGCATATCCCGCCCCGGGGTGATCGTGCGCATCAATCCGCGCGACACGCGCTGGTATCTTGGCGACCTCGCTGCCGTGGTGGCGGGAAGGCCGGCGGGGATCATGCTGCCGAAATGCGCTGGCGCCGCGGATCTGCTGGCGCTGGATCATCATCTGGAGGCGTTGGAGGTTCAGGCCGGGCTGCAAGCCGGCGCGATCGGAGTGGTGCCGATCGTGACCGAGACCGCAGCCTCCGTGCTCGGTTTGGCGGGCATGGCCAGCGCGGCGCGGCGCGTGGTGGCGTTCTGCTTTGGCGCCGAGGATCTTTCGGCCGATCTGGGCATCGCGCCGCGTCTGGCCGATCAGTCCTATCCCGCGCCCGTCGCGCATGCGCGGGCGGCGGTGCTGATCGCGGCGGCGGCGGCCGGCGTGCCGGCGCTGGACACGCCCTGGCCCGATCCGCGCGACCCCGCCGGGCTGGCGCGGGAGGCGGCGGCGGCGGCGGCGGATGGATTTGCGGGCAAGCTGTGCATCCATCCCGACCAGATCGCACCGATGAATGCTGCCTTCACGCCGGACGCCGAGCGCCTGGCCTGGGCTGTGCGGGTGCGCGACGGCTTTGCCGCCAATCCGGGGGCGGGGGTGTTCACGCTGGACGGCAAGATGATCGACCAGCCGCATTTGAAGCTGGCGCGGCGCATTCTGGCAGCTTCGGGGGAAGCGGCAGAGCTTGCCCCTCACGCCCCATCATAAATTCGCCATGTGTTCATTTCATAGACCATCCGTATGATCAGGCGCGGCAGTGACTGTCGAAACCGGACCCCATGACGCAACGACATGCCCGCGCGGGACGCCGTCTCGTCCTTGTTCTGTTGCTGGCCGGCTGCTCGCTCGGGCCCGACTACAAAAGCCCAGTGCTGGAAACGCCGGCGGCTTTCCGTGCCACATCGGTGAGCGCCGCGCAGGCCTGGCCGCGCGCGGATTGGTGGCGCGGGTTCAACTCGCCCGATCTGAACACACTGATCGACCAGGCTGAGGCGGGCAGCTTCGACATTCAGGCGGCGATCGCGCGGGTGGTGCAGGCGGATGCGCAGATCCGCATTTCCGGAAGTGCGCTGCTGCCGAGTGTGAATGCAACCGGGACGGCAAGCTGGAGCCGTGGCTTTACCCGTCGCACGACGTTCACCCGGGGCGGCTATATCGAGAGCCACAGCTACAGCCTAGAGCCCAGCGCCGCCTATGAGCTGGATTTCTGGGGCAAGCTGCGTGCCACCCAGCAATCCGCCGAGGCGAGCGACCTGTTCAGCCGGTTCGACCAGCAGACCGTGGCGCTGACCACCATCACCGCTGTCGCCAATACCTGGTTCCAGGCGCTGGCATTGCAGGACCGCATCGACGTGGCGCGGCGCAACGTGTCGGATGCCGAACAGATTCTGCACGCGATCCAGGCCCGGCTGGATGCCGGCACCGCCAGCCTGCTGGACGTGTCGCAGCAGGAGACGCTGGTGGCCGGGCTGCGCGCGCAGATACCGGGGCTGCAGAGCCAGCTGGTGCAGTCGGTGAACGCACTGGCCATCCTGATCGGCCGTCCGCCGGAGAGCATCACCGTGCGGCCGGGCACGCTGACCACGCTCTCGCTGCCGGAAATCGCGCCGGGCCTCCCCTCCGAGGTGCTGGCGCGGCGGCCGGATGTGGCTTCCGCCGAGGCGGATCTGATTGCCGCCAATGCGAATATCCGGGTGGCGCGCGCCAATTTCTTCCCGGATGTGACGCTATCCGCCGCCGGGGGGTGGCAGAGCACCGCGATCACGACCCTGTTCGGCCCCGGCGCGTTGCTGGCCTCGGCCAGCGCCAGCGTGGCGCAGACCATCTTCGACAACGGCCTGAAGGGCGGGCAGTACCAGCAGGCGCAGGGCCGGTATGACGAGTTGCTGGCGGATTATCGCAAGGCCGTGGTGCAGGCCTTTACGGACGTGGACGACGCCGTGGACGGCTATCGGCTGGCGACAGAGCAGGAGGCGCTGGAGCAGACGGCGGTAGTGACCGCGCAGCGCGCCGCCGACATTGCGCGCGCGCAGCTTCTGGCCGGCACCATCGACATCGTGACGGCGCTACAGGTGCAGACGGCGTTGTACACGGACCTCGATTTGCTGGCCCAGGACCGGCTGGCGCGATTCCTGACTTTGGTGAGCATCTACAAGGCCCTGGGCGGCGGCTGGTCGAAGGCCGATACGGTGCCGCTGCCAAGCACCATCTTCCACGGCGTGCTATAAAAGCCGCAACGCGGCAACAGGAATCGGCATGCGTCGGATTTTCGTCCTCCTCATCTGTGTGCTGGCGATCGCTGGCGGCGGGTATTGGTGGTTCGCCGTTCACACAAAAGCGGCCGACCAGCAGGCCCGGCTGCGGCGCGGTGCGGGCGACGGCGTGATTCCGGTTTCCGTCACTGCCGTCACCCAGCAGGACGTGCCGATCTATCTTGAGGGACTGGGCACGGTCCAGGCTTCGGCCACGGTCACGGTGAAGCCGATGGTGGACGGCAAGCTGATGGAGGTGCGCTACCGCGAAGGCCAGGATGTGCATGTCGGCGATGTGCTGGCCATCATCGATCCGCGCACCTATCAGGCGGCGCTGGATCTGGCTGTCGCCAAAAAGCAGCAGGACGAATCGCTGCTGGCGAATGCGCGTGTGGACCTGGCGCGCTACCAGAAACTTGCCGCTACTGCCTACACTTCTGCACAACAGGCCGATACGCAGAAGGCGCTGGTGGCGCAGGATCAGGCGCAGGTGGCGCAGGATCAGGCGCAAATCGATACGGCACGCACCAATCTGAGCTATTGCACCATTACCTCGCCGGTGGAGGGCCGTGCGGGCATTCGCCTGGTGGATGCCGGGAACATCGTGCATGCGGCGGACGCCACCGGCCTGGTGGTGCTGACCACGCTAAAGCCGATTTCCGTAGTGTTCACCTTGCCGCAGCAGAGCTTGCCGGCGGTGGCCGGCGCCATGGCCGCGGGCACGCCAGCGGTGTTGGCATTGCCGCAGGCTGCGGATCAGGCGACGAAGGCCAAGGTTCTGGACACCGGCACGCTGACGGTGCTGGACAACCAGGTGGACCCGACGACGGGGACGATCAAGCTGAAGGCGAACTTTCCGAACGAAAGGCTGCTGTTGTGGCCGGGCGCTTTCGTGACGGTGCGGCTGCGGGTGGACATTGTGCGAGGTGCCGTGGTGGTGCCGCCGGTGGCGGTGCAGCGCGGGCCGCAGGGGCCGTATGTTTATGTGCTGAACGGCGATCAGACCGTCAGCCGGCGTGGCGTGCGGGAAGGCCATGAGGATCTGGCCGCCGCCATTATCGCGGATGGGCTGAAGCCCGGCGAGCAAGTGGTGATCGATGGTGCCGCGCGGCTGACCGACAAGGCGAAGGTGACGGTGCTGCAGCCTGCCGGAACGGCGCCCGCGACGCCCGCGCCGGCGCCGCAAACCGGCACGGACGGGGTGGCGGTTCGCGGACAGCGCAATCGCGGCGCGAGCTGACGGCGCGCGGATGAATATCTCCGCCCCCTTCATCGCGCGGCCGGTAGCAACGGCATTGTTGGCGGTGGCGGTGTTGCTGGCGGGGTTGCTGGGCTATCGCGCGCTGCCGGTCTCGGCCTTGCCGCAGGTGGATTTTCCGACCATCCAGGTAACCACCCAGCTGCCCGGCGCCAGCCCGGAGACGGTCGCCAACCTGATTACCGCGTCGCTGGAGCGGCAGTTCGGCGAGATCCCAGGCCTGACCACGATGACCTCGGTCAGCTCGGAGGGCACCAGCCAGATCACGCTGCAATTCTCGTTGTCGCGGAATATCGACAGCGCGTCGCAGGATGTGCAGGCGGCGATCAATGCCGCGGCGGGGACGCTGCCGACCACGCTGCCCTATCCGCCCGTGTATTCGAAGGTGAATCCGGCGGATGCGCCGATTATTTCGCTGGCGCTGATGTCGGACAGCATCACCCTCGACCGGGTGAGCGATGCCGCGGATACGCTGCTGCAACCGAAGCTGAGCGAGATCGACGGGGTTGGGCGGGTGACCGTGCAGGGCAATATGCGCCCGGCCGTGCGGGTGCGCGTCGATCCCGCGCGGCTCGCGGCCTATGGGTTGTCGATGGAGGATGTGCGCACGGCCATTGCGGCGGCGAATGTGAATGGTTCCAAGGGCGGGTTCGATGGGCCGCGCCAGGCTGTCTCGCTGGGCGCCAACGATCAATTGCTGGATGCGGCTGCGTACCCGTCGCTGGTGGTGGCGTATCGCAATGCTGCGCCGGTGCGGCTGTCCGATCTCGGCACCGTGGTCAGCGGGCTGGAGAATAATCGTGTGGCCGCCAGCTACCAGGGCCATCCGGCCGTGGTGATCGACATTCAGCGCCAGCCAGGGGCGAATATCGTGCAGACCGTGGCGGCCATTCGCGATGCGCTGCCCGCGTTGCGGCGGGCGATGCCGGCGGCGGTGAACATGGTGACGGTGACGGATCGCACCGAGACGATCCGCGCGAGCGTGCAGGATGTCGAGTTCACGCTGCTGCTGGCGATCGGGCTGGTGGTGCTGGTGATCTTCGTGTTCCTGCGCAGCTGGCGTGCCACCATCATTCCCGCCGTCGCGCTGCCGCTGTCGTTGATCGGCACGTTCGGCATCATGTCGCTATGGGGCTACAGCCTCGATAATCTTTCGCTGATGGCGCTGACGGTGGCGACCGGATTCGTCGTCGATGATGCCATCGTGATGATCGAGAACGTGGTGCGCTACGTCGAGGACGGGGTGAAGCCGCTGGAGGCGGCGTATCGCGGGGCGGCGCAGATCGGGTTCACTATCGTCTCGCTGACCGTCTCGCTGATCGCGGTGTTCATTCCGCTGCTGTTCATGACGGGGGTGGTGGGGCGGCTGTTCAGCGAATTCGCGGTGGTGCTGGCGGTGTCGGTGATCGTCTCGGCCATCGTCTCGCTGACGCTGACGCCGATGATGTGCGGGCGGCTACTGAAGCCGATCGCCGAGGAACGGCCGGGCCGGCTGTCGCGCCTGACGGAGGCGGGGTTCCAGCGCATGCTGGGAGGGTATCGCCGTAGCCTGGAATGGTCGCTGCGCCACCAGGGCTCCGTGCTGCTGGTGGCGGTGGCGACGTTGCTCGGCACGATCGGGATGTATGTGATCGTGCCGAAAGGGTTTCTGCCGCAGCAGGATACCGGCGTGATCTTGGCCGTGACGGAGGCGGCGCAGAGCATCTCCATTCCGCGCATGACGGTCCTTCAGGCGCAGGCCGAGGCGATCGTGCAGAAGGATCCGGCGGTCACCGGGGTGGTGTCGTTTGTCGGCGCGGGGTCGATCAACGCCACGCCGAACACGGGGCGGCTGACCATCACCTTGCTGCCGCGTCGCCAGCGCGCGGATTCGGCGGCGATGATCGCCGCACGGCTGACGCAGGATCTGTCGGCCATCCCCGGATTATCCGTGTTCATGCAGCCGGTGCAGGATATCCAGATCGGCACGCGCATCAGCCGTGCGCAGTATCAGTACACGCTGGTCGATACGGATGCGACGGAGCTGGCGAGCTGGGCGCCGAAGCTGGTGGCGCGGCTGCGGGATGTTGCGATCCTGCGCGATGTCACCTCGGACCAGCAGAGCCTCGGGTTTCAGACCTATATCCGGGTGGACCGCGATGCCGCCATGCGCATGGGCGTGACCATGCAGGCGGTGCAGGACGTGCTGTACGACAGTTTCGGGCAGCGCCAGATTTCCACCATCTTCTCGCAGGCCAACCAGTACCGCGTGGTGCTGGAGTCGGATCCGGTGTGGCAGGCCAATCCCGATTTCCTGTCGCAGCTGCGCGTGCCCGGCACCGCCGGTGCGCAGGTGCCGTTGAGCACGATCGCCAACATCGAGCGGCGGACGGCCCCGCTGGCGATCACCCATGAAGCGCAGTTTCCGTCGGTCACGCTCAGCTTCAACCTCGCACCCCGCGCCTCGCTGGGCGAGGCGGTCGCGGCGGTGACGGCGGCCGAGCAGGAGATTGCGTTGCCGCCGACCATTTCGGGCAGTTATTCCGGCGATGCGGCAGAATTCCAGAAATCGCTGGGCAGCGAACCCTGGCTGATCCTGGCCGCCGTGGTGGTGATCTACATCGTGTTGGGCGTGCTGTATGAAAGCATGATCCATCCCATCACCATCCTGTCCACATTACCGTCGGCCGGGATTGGTGCGCTGCTGGCGCTGATGCTGGTGGGCGCCGACCTGTCGCTGGTGGCGCTGGTCGGCGTGGTGCTGCTGATGGGCATCGTCAAGAAAAACGCCATCATGATGATCGACTTCGCGCTGGATGCCGAGCGCGTGCGCGGTTTAACGGCGGAGGCCGCGATTCACGAAGCCTGCCTGCTGCGCTTCCGGCCGATCATGATGACGACCGCCGCGGCACTGCTTGGCGCGCTGCCGTTGGTGGTGGAACGGGGCACGGGGTCTGAGCTGCGCTTTCCGCTGGGCGTCACCATTGTTGGCGGTTTGCTGTTGAGCCAGCTGCTGACGCTGTACACTACCCCCACGATCTATCTCGCGCTGGAAAGGCTGCGGCTGCGGTTTGGTGGCGCGCCGGCGCGGCCGCTGCCGGCGGAGTAGCGCATGGGTTTCTCCGTCGTCTTCATCCGGCGCCCGGTTGCGACCTTCCTGTTGGCGATGGGAATTTTGCTGTCGGGCATGGTCGCGTACGGCTTCCTGCCGGTGGCGCCGCTGCCAAGCGTGGACATCCCGACCATCGTGGTGTTCGCCGCCCAGCCTGGCGCGGATCCGGAGACGATGGCGGCCTCCATCGCGGCACCGCTGGAACGCCATCTCGGCCAGATCTCCGGCGTTACCGAAATTACCTCGACCAGTGCGATCGGCTCGTCCACCATCGTTGTGCAGTTCGACATCAACCGCGACATCGATGGCGCCGCGCACGACGTGCAGGCGGCGATCAACGCAGCCGAGGTCGATCTGCCCACTGATCTGCCGACGCGGCCCTATTTTCGTAAGTTCAATCCGGCGGAAGCGCCGATCATGACCATCGCGCTCACCTCGGACACATTGTCCATGGGCCAGGTCTATGATGTCGCCGACAGCATTCTTGGCCAGCGCCTGTCGCAAGTGGATGGCGTGTCGCAGGTAACGGTGAACGGCGCGGAGAAGCCGGCGGTGCGCGTGCAGCTTGATCCCGCCGCCTTGGCGCGCGCCGGCCTGTCCGCGCAGGATATCTATACGGTTATTCGTGGCGCCAATGTTACCGAGGCAACCGGCGGGTTCCAGGGGCCGGACCGTGCCGAATCCATCGGCGTGAACGGGCAAATCTCGAAAGCCGCGCAGTACCGGCCGCTGGTGATCAAGAACGTCAACGGCGCCATATTGCGCCTGTCCGATGTGGCGACGGTGATCGATGGTGTGGCCAATGCCCGGCTGGCGGCGTGGTTCGGCCAGCAGCCCGCGATATTGCTCACGCTGACCAAATCCGCGGGCGCCAACGTGATCGACACCGTGGACAATGTGAAGGCGGTGCTCCCGCTGCTGAAATCCTGGATGCCGCCGGATATCAAGCTGACCATATTGTCCGACCGCACCGGCACGATCCGCGCCAGCGTGGACGACGTGCAATACACGCTGTTGCTGACCGTGGGGCTGGTGCTGCTGGTGGTGCTGCTGTTCATGCGGCGCATCGTGCCCACCATCGCGGCCGGGGTGACGGTGCCGCTATCGATCGCCGGCACGCTGGCGGCGATGTGGCTGCTCGGTTATTCGCTCGATAATTTCTCGCTCATGGCGCTCACTATTTCGGTGGGCTTCGTGGTGGACGACGCGATCGTGATGATCGAGAACATCGTGCGGCATATGGAGCGCGGCGAGACGCCGATGCAGGCCTCGTTGAACGGGGCGCGCCAGATCGGCTTTACGGTGATGTCGATCAGCATTTCGCTTGTCGCCGTGTTCATTCCCATCACCTTCATGGGCGGCATACTCGGCAAGCTGTTCCATGAATTCGCCATGACGCTGACTGTGGCAATCGCTGTCTCGGCGGTGGTGTCGCTTAGCCTCACGCCCATGATGTGCGCCCATTTGATGACGCCCGCGCCGTCCGGCCCGCAGCGGCGCACCCTATGGTCGACGATCGATGGCGGCGTGGAGTACGGATTCCAGACGTGTCTGCGTTTCTATGCCGGCACGCTGGGCTGGGCGCTGCGCAATCGCATCTTCATGCTGCTAGTCACCGTCGGCACGGTGGTCCTGACGGTCTGGCTTTATGGCGTGTTGCCCAAGGGCTTTCTCCCGACCGAGGATACCGGATTGATCCAGGGCGGCACGCTGGCCGATCCCTCGATCTCCTTCGCCGCCATGGGCGAACGCCAGCGCGCGGCGGTGGATGTGCTGTTGCAAGACCCCGCCGTCGCCGCCGTGGGCTCGACCGTCGGCGTGACCAACGGCTTCTCCTCGCTCAATCGCGGCTCGCTGACCGTCAGCCTGAAGCCGCTGGCCGAGCGCGGCGCGTCCTCCGAAGAGATCATTGCACGTCTCCGACCGGCGCTGGAGAAGATCAGCGGGTTGCAGACATTCCTGTATTCCGCCCAGGATTTGCGTGGCGGCGGCCGCTCCGGCGGATCGAACCAGTTCGTGCTGATCGATTCGAATCTGGATGAGCTGCGGGTCTGGACGCAGCTTCTGGAGGAAAAGCTGCGGAACGCTCCCGGCATCGCCGACGTGACCAGCGATCAGGACCGTTCGGGCCCACAGGTGAATGTGGTGATCGACCGCGCGGTCGCGGCCCGGCTCGGCGTATCCGTCTCGACCATCGACAGCGCGCTGAACAACGCCTTCGCGCAGCGCCAGATTTCGATCATCTACACCGACCGCAACCAGTACCGGGTGGTGCTGGAGGCGATGCCGCTGCTGCAGACCGACCCGGCAATGCTCAGCCGCATCTATGTGGGATCGAGCACCGGCACGCAGATGCCGCTGAGCAGCCTGGTGAGCTTCGAGCGCGGCACCGCGCCGCTGGCGGTCCGCCACCAGGGCCAGTATCCGGCGGCCACGATCAGCTTCAACGTGACGCCCGGCGTGGCCACCGGCACCGCGATCGCGACCGTGCAAAAGATCGCCGACGACCTGCACATGCCCGAGACGGTGCAGACCGAATTCGCCGGCAATGCGCGCTACCTGACGGAGAGCCTCAGTTCCGAGCCGTTGCTGATCGGGGCTGCGTTGTTGACGATGTATATCGTCCTGGGCGTGCTGTACGAGAGCCTCACGCAACCCCTGACCATCATCTCCACCCTGCCATCGGCGGGGCTGGGCGCGCTGCTGGCGATGCTGGCGACCGGGACCGAATTGTCCATCATGGGCATTGTCGGGATTTTGCTGCTGATGGGCATCGTCAAGAAAAACGCCATCATGCTGGTGGATTTCGCGCTGGAGCAGGAACGCCAGCATGGTCGCACGCCGGCGGAGGCCATGCACGCGGCCTGTCTGGAGCGGTTCCGTCCCATCATCATGACCACGCTGGCCGCGCTGCTGGGCGCGCTGCCGCTGGCGCTGACCTTCGGCACGGGGGCGGAATTGCGGCGGCCCCTGGGCATCTCCATCGCGGGGGGCCTGATCGTGTCCCAGATCCTGACGCTCTACACAACGCCCGTTGTTTATCTGGCGTTGCAGCGGCGACCGCGTCGGGTCGGGCGCGTCGCGCCGGCGGAATGACGGGCGTCGCCGAAAGGCTTTCTTTCCGAGTTTGCACGAAAAACGAGACGGATCACGAATTCGAAGATCAGTCGCGAATTTGACGCACCCCTCTGGCTTCGTTCGCTCCTCGGTGGGGCCCGTTCGAAGGAAAAGCGATGTGCGACTTGCCACCCAGATCGATGTCGATTGGCGCCACAAGATCATTGGCGACAATCAAAGCAACGGCTTCGCCATGGCAGCGACCGACACGGTTGGTGTCGACATGTTGGGGCAGGGTCTGTTTGCGCTGGCACCGGGCTTCATCATGCCGATGGCTGATTCGACGCAGAGCGCCCAGGGACATGTCGCGATCCCAGGGGCGAACCCCTTCCCTGCCCCGGCCGCGCAGATGCCCATCGCCGCTCCGATCGCCCCCGGGATCGCCCCCGGGATCGCCCCCGGGATCGCCTTCGTGCAGCCGGACCCGGTCGGGACCGGGTCGGACCAGGCACTCCAGCGACCGCCGCCCGCGCGGCAAGCTGGCTGGATGGGGCGGGGATCAAGATCGGCATCCTGTCCGACAGCTTCAATGTGCTGGGCGGCTACGCCGCCGATGTCGCGGATGGCGCGCTGCCCGGCGATGTAACGGTGCTGAAGGAAGGCCCCTCCACCGGCCATGACGAAGGCCAGGCGATGGCCGAGCTGATCCATCAGGTCGCCCCGGACGCGCAGATCTATTTCTATACCGCCTTCGACGGGGAGACCGACTTCGCCAATGGCATCGCGGCCCTGACGGCTACCGGCTGCCAGGAGATCGTCGATGACGTGACTTATCTGGATGAGCCGTTCTTCCAGGATGGCGGGGTGGTGCAGACCGCCGTGGAGAACGCCGTGGCGCACGGGGGTGAGCTATTTCACCGCCGCCAGCAACGAAGGAAGCAATTTCCTGCAACGCGGCTTCGACGGCATTTCCACCACGCTACCCGGCATTTCCGGCGCGTTCCTCGCCGAGAATTTCGGCTCGGCCGCCAAACCGAATACGCAGGAAAGCCTGACCATCGCCAGCGGCAGCACGGCGACGATAGACCTGCAATGGGGGACCAGCCTTTCGCCAGCATCGGCACCGGCAATGCGTCCGCCAACAGCCTCGGCATGGTCCTGTATGACGATACCGGGAAGATTGTCGCCTATGCCATGGCCAACGACACCGGCGGCAATCCCGACCAGATCCTGCAATTCACCAACACCACCGGCAGCACGGATTTCCATCTGGCCATCGTGACCAATGGCGGCGCCGTCGCGCCGGGCCAGTTCAAATTCATCGTCTATGGCACCGGCACCACCATCAACGACCGGAACGCCGGCATCGGCTCGGGCACCATCATCTGCCATGAAATGGTGGCCGGCGCCAACACAGTCGGTGCCATCGATTATGGCGCTACGCCCGCCTTCGGCGGCAGCAATACGGTGGAGGGGTTTTCTTCCGTCGGCGATGGTGGCTTGCTGTTCGACGCGGAGGGCAACCGGCTGCCGGGCGGTTCGGGCGGCGCGAGTGTCGATTTCGTGGCGCCGGACGGATCGGCCACAAGCGTGTTCAACCCATTCTACGGCACCTCCGCCGCGGCCTCCAACGCGGCCGCGGTTGCCGCCTTGGTGTTGCAGGCCGACCCGGCCCTGACCCCGGCCGAAGTGACGGCCATTCTGGCCGACACCGCCGATCCCGTGCGTGGTGCCCAGGGCGCAACCGGGGCCGGGCTTATCGATGCCACCGCAGCCGTGCGACTGGCCACCGCCACGGCGGTCAACGGCGACGCCGCCGCCCTGGTCGCCGCAACCGCGCAGAACCCAGTCACGGCGTCCATCGCCGCGAGCCTGTTGAACGCTGTCGGCGCAAGCATGTCGCTCGCGTCCCTGGCAACGACCGGTGCTGCAAGCTTCTTCGCCACGCTGGCCGATCCGACGGGGGCGCTGGGCCTTGCTGAAGTGGCCTCGGGCTCGGCCGGCAGCGTGCCATAGCTGGCGATGGTGAACGGCTTCGACCCGGTGGTCGTTCCGGGGATGACGCAGACCATGACGGGTTATGAGATGGGGGTTTGACTCGGCCGCCGAATGCGTCGTGTGATTGCCCAGCAGCCGGGGGCCCACATGATCGACGAGACCAAGCTGGCGGCCTTGCGGGCCCGCTTCGTGAACGGACGTCCGGACGAGGTCCAGGATCCTGATTTCCGCAGGGCGACCGCACTGGTCTTCCATGATGGCGACCGCCGCACCCCGCCCTATGCCGGTGTCTCGACATTTCTGGACGCCCCCTACCGTCCGGACGCCCCGGATCTGCCGGATTTCGGTGGGTTGCAGGTGGCGCTGATCGGGGTGCCGATGGATCTCGGCGTCACCAACCGCAGCGGATCGCGCTTCGGGCCGCGCGCGTTGCGCCAGGTGGAGCGCATCGGGCCGTATAACCACGCTCTGCGCGTCACCCCGATCGCGGAATGCCGCGTGGCCGATATCGGCGACATTCCGTTCCGAAGCCGCTACAGCCTGCCCGACAGCATCGCCGACATCGAAGTCTTCATTGCGCGCGTGAACACGGCCGGCGTGATTCCGCTGAGCATTGGCGGCGACCATTCCATCAGTTACCCGATCCTGCGGGCGCTGGGCGGTGATCGCCCCGTCGGTCTAGTGCATATCGACGCGCATTGCGACACCAGCGGCGAGCTGGAGGGTAGCCGCTTCCATCATGGCGGCCCGTTCCGCCAGGCGGTGCTGGACGGGGTGCTGGACCCCGAGCGCAGCATCCAGATCGGCATTCGCGGCTCTGCGGAGATGCTGTACGAGTTCTCCTATGTCTCCGGCATGACCGTGTTGCATGCCGAGGACGTCGATGCCATCGGCATCGAAGCGGTGATTGCCCGCGCCCGTGCCGTGGTCGGCGATTTGCCGTTCTATTTGTCCTTTGACGTCGACGGCATCGACCCGGCCTTCACGCCGGGCACGGGCACGCCGGAGGTGGGCGGCCTGACCCCCCGGGAGGCGCAACGCATCCTGCGCGGCCTCGCCGGACTCGACATTATCGGCGGCGATGTGGTGGAAGTGGCACCGCAATACGATGCCACCACGGTCACCGCCCAGGTCGGCGCGCAGATGGCCTTCGAAATCCTGTCGCTGATGACGCTGCGGCTGCGCTGATTCCGCAAGCAAGGCGGCTGGCGCCAGCTTCGGACCAGCCGTACTGTGCGGCAGCGGTACCCCCTGCTGCCCCGGCGGCGGGAAAGTCGCTAGAGCAATATGGCTTCAGGCGGAATCGTCGAGCCATAAAATTGCTCGCCAAAACAAATAGCTAGAGCTTGATGGCTTCGCCTACCAGAAGCCCTCAGGCTCTAGCCTGTCGTCAGAGGAGGTCATCACGACGCGATCGGCACCTGGCGGCCCCGGCATTTCGCCGCGCTGGACATCCAGCGACAAAAGCGGGGTCGGGACCGCGCTATCTCCCCTCAGCCGTGTCTGGTTCACCCTCAGCCACGGAATATTGAACGAGATCTATTATCCGCGGGTGGACCAGGCCTGCATCCGCGATTTCGGCTTTCTGGTCACCGATGGCAGCAGCTTTTTCTCCGAGGAAAAGCGGGACGCGCATCACCGCATCAGGCGCCCGGAAGACGGCGTGCCTGCCTTCGAACTGAACAATCGCTGCGTGCACGACCGCTATACCATCGAAAAGCGCGTTGTCAGCGACCCCTTCCGCGAGGTGGTGCTGCAAAGCGTGCGGCTGCTGCCGTCCGGAGAGGCGCCGCTGCGCTTGTTTGCGCTGCTCTCGCCGCATCTGGTCAATGGCGGCGCCGACAATACCGGCTGGCTGGGCGAGTACAAGGGCATTGCAATGCTGTTCGCCGAGGGCAGCGGCACGGCCCTCGCGCTCGCCGCTTCCGTTCCCTGGCGCGCACGCTCGGCCGGGTTCGTCGGCGTGAATGATGGCTGGCGGGATGTCAGCCGGAATTTCGCGCTGACCGACTGCTATGACTGCGCCGAGGACGGCAACGTGGCCTTGACCGGAGAGCTCGATTTGCGTGCGGCCGGCACCAAGGCGGTCACGCTCGCTTTGGGGTTCGGGCGCACGCCGGCCGAGGCGGCCTATCGCGTGAAGGCCAGCCTGGCCCAGGGCTTCGAAGTCGCCATGGCGGAATACGCGGCGGCCTGGCGGGCCTGGCAGCACGGCCTTCGCCCGCTCGATCGCGAGGTGAACGGGCATAACAGCTATCGGATCAGCACGAACATCCTGCGCGCGCATGATTCGCCGTCCTTCCCCGGCGGGATCATCGCCAGCCTGTCCATCCCCTGGGGGGCCAGCAAGGGCGACGACGATCTGGGCGGTTACCACCTGGTCTGGCCGCGCGATCTGGCCGAGACGGGCGGCGGTCTCATTGCCTGCGGCGCCAACGAGGATGCCAAGCGCGTCATCGATTACCTGCGCGCGATTCAGGAGGCGGACGGCTCCTGGCCGCAGAACAGCTGGTTGGACGGGCTGCCCTACTGGCACGGCCTGCAGATGGATGAGTGTGCCTTTCCGATCCTGCTGGTCGATCTGGCGTATCGCAACGGCGTGCTGACCCCGCATGATCTGGACGGCTACCAGGAGATGGTCCGCCGCGCGGCGCGCTTCGTGCTCACGCATGGCCCGGCCACCGGTCAGGACCGCTGGGAGGAGGATGGCGGCTTTTCCTCGTTTACGCTCGCCGTCGAGATCTCGGCGCTGCTGGCGGCGGCCGGTATGGCCGAGCTGCGGGGCAATGCCGCGGATGCCGCCCTGCTGCGCGACACGGCGGATGCCTGGAACGCCGCGATCGAAGGATGTACCTATGCCACCGGGACGGCGCTCGCGGCGCAGGCCGGCGTGGAGGGATATTATGTCCGGATTGCGCCGCCGGAGGGCGTGGGCGGCAAGATCGCCATCAAGAACCGCCCGGTGGATGCCACCTGGATGCGTGCCGCCGATGTGGTGAGCCCGGATGCCCTGGCTTTGGTGCGCTTCGGCCTGCGGGCGGCCGACGATCCGCGTATCGTCAACACCGTGCGCGTCATCGACCACGTGCTGAAGGTGGATTTCCCCGCGGGACCGTGTTGGCGGCGCTATATCGGCGATGGGTACGGCGAGCACGAGGATGGCAGCCCGTTCGACGGCACCGGCATCGGCCGTGCTTGGCCGCTGCTGACCGGCGAGCGGGCGCATTACGCGCTGGCCGCTGGCGACATCGCCCAGGCGCATAACCTGCTCAAGACCATGGAGCAACTGACCAGCCTCGGCGGCCTGATCCCCGAGCAGGTCTGGGACAGCGCCGACATCCCTGCGCGGGAATTGGTGCGCGGCCAGCCCAGCGGGTCCGCCATGCCGCTGGTGTGGGCGCATGCGGAGCACGTGAAACTCTGTCGCTCCCTATCCGACGGCGTGGTGTTCGACACGCCGCCGCAGACCGTGCGGCGCTATATTGTCGACAAAACCCGGCCACGCTGCGCCGTCTGGCGGGCCGATATCCCGGTCTCCGCGATCTCGGCGGGGCAAGTGCTGCGCATCGACATGCTGGAACCAGCACTGCTACATTGGTCCCGCGATAACTGGGCGAATGTTGCCGACACGATGACGCACGACACCGGGCTGGGATTGCACGTCGTGGAAATCCCAACCGCCGGGCTTTCGGCCGGCACACGGATCCTGTTCACCTGGCGCATCCAGGCCAGCGGAGCGTGGGCTGGGGTGAATTACGAGGTTGCCGTCGTGTAGCCTACGCCAGAAACTCCACCCAATTGGGACTGCCACCCACGGCGTGCGCCCCGATCTGCGACAGCGTGCCTTGGTCCTGGTCGATCCGGTACATGGCCATGCTGCGCGTGTTCTGTTCGGCACAGAGGAGGAACTCGCCGCTGGGATCAATGGCGAACCCGCGAGCCGCGGATTTCGTGGGGACGGTGTCGATCTTCGACAACATCCCGGTTTTGGCATCGACCGCGAAACCCGTCAGGGTGTTGGTGGTGCGTTCGCTGCCGTAGAGGAAGCGCCCATCCGGCGTGATGTGGATGTCTGCCGCCGCCACCTGGCCTGAGACGCCGTCCGGCAGCAGCGAGATGCTCTGCAGTTCAATCAGGCCGCCGGTTGCGCTGTCGAAGGCGTAGGCGTTGATGGTGCCGTCGAGCTCGTTGATCAGATAGAGGAACTGCCCGCCGGGCGAGAAACGCAAATGCCGCGGACCGGCGCCCGCCTTGGTGGTCACGGGAGTAAGGGGGCGAAAGCTTCCATCGTTGGCGTCGAAAGCCAGGCGCAGGATGCAGTCTCCGCCCAATGAGGCCGCGAAGGCGAAGCGGTTGGTGGGGTCGGTGATGATGCTGTGTGCGCGAGGCGGGGTTTGCATGATCCAGCTGGCCGGTGAGCGTGCCATCCCGCCGGCAGCGATCGGATTTGCGGTCAGCTTGGCGCCGCCATAGGAGGCGCCCAGCAGATAGCTGCCGGTTCGATCGGTCGCGATATAGGCCAACTGGTCGACCGCGGGCGCCACGCCGAGCAGCGACAGCATGCCATCGGCACCAACGGCAAAGCTGGAGAGCGCCACCGGGGCGGCGCGTGTGGCGGCGTATAGCGTGGCGCGATCAGGGCTTAGCGCAAGGGCCATGCTGCTGGCCGGCCCGTCCGCGCCCGGGACAGTGACGACCGCGACATCGCGAAGCGTGCCGTTGGCGCGATCCATCGCCAGGATCGCGATCTCGCGATCCTCCGCGCAGGACACGTAAGCGATGCAGTCTTCCATCCCTGGCAACCCTCCTGGCTTTGTCGTTACGGTGCCCATCGTGGCGAAGTGGCGGCCACTTGTCACATCCCTCCCCGGGGGCGCAAAACCCGGCCGAGCGATCTTTTTGCTGAAAGCCGGATATGCTGCGACTGAACGAACTCAAACTGCCGCTGGGGCATGCGGACGCTGCGATCGCCGCCGCCATCCTGGCGCGGCTGGGAATCGCGGCGGCGGCGCTCGTTTCGTTCTCGGTGTTTCGCCGTGCCTATGACGCCCGCAACAAGACCGCCATCAAGCTGATCTACACGCTGGATGTCGCGGTCAGGGACGAGGCGGCGGTGCTGGCGCGTTTCGCCGGCGATCATCGGGTTACGCCGACACCGGACACCAGCTACCGCGTTGTTGCCAGCGCGCCCGCCAATCTTGCCAGCCGGCCGGTGGTGATCGGGGCCGGGCCGTGCGGGCTGTTCGCGGGGCTGATCCTGGCGCAGATGGGATTCCGACCCATTATTCTGGATCGCGGCAAGATCGTCCGCGAGCGGACCAAGGATACCTGGGGCTTCTGGCGCCGCTCCGTGCTGAACCCGGAATCCAACGTGCAGTTCGGCGAGGGCGGCGCCGGCACCTTCTCCGACGGCAAGCTCTACAGCCAGGTGAAGGATCCGAACCATTTCGGCCGCAAGGTGCTGACCGAATTCGTGCGTGCGGGTGCCCCGGAAGAAATTCTGTATGTCAGCAAGCCGCATATCGGCACATTCCGGCTGGTGACGATGGTCGAGCATATGCGCGCCACGATCGAGGCACTCGGCGGTGAGTATCGCTTCGAAAGCCGGGTGTCCGATATCGACATCGCCGCGTCCGGCGACGGCAGGCGGCGGGTGCGGGGTGTGATGCTCGCCGACGGGTCGCATATCGCCGCCGACCATGTGGTGCTGGCGATCGGCCACAGCGCCCGCGATACCTTCGCAATGCTGCATGAGCGGGGCGTGCATATCGTGGCGAAGCCGTTCTCGATCGGCGTGCGCATCGAACATCCGCAATCGCTCATCGACCGCAGCCGGTTCGGCGAGAACGCCGGCAACGCGATATTGGGCGCGGCCGATTACAAGCTGGTGCATCACGCGCGCAACGGCCGTTCGGTCTACAGCTTCTGCATGTGCCCAGGCGGGACGGTGGTAGCCGCCGCGTCCGAGCCGGGGCGCGTCGTGACCAACGGCATGAGCCAGTATTCGCGCAACGAGCGCAACGCCAATGCCGGCATCGTGGTCGGCATCACGCCGGGGGATTATCCGGGCCACCCGCTCGCGGGCGTCGCGTTCCAGCGCCATTGGGAGGAGCGGGCCTTCGCGGCCGGCGGCGGCACCTATGCGGCGCCGGCGCAGCGTGTGGGGGATTTTCTGGCCGAACGGCCCTCCGCGGGGCTCGGCGGGGTGGCGCCGTCCTATCGGCCTGGCGTGAATTTCACCGATCTGTCGGCCTGTCTGCCGGATTTCGCCATCACGGCGATCCGCGAGGCGCTGCCGATGTTCGCACGCCAGATCGAGGGATTCGCCATGGATGACGCCGTGCTCACCGGCGTGGAAACCCGGACGTCCTCCCCGATCCGGATCGGCCGCCGGGAGGACGGGCAGAGCCTGCATGTGCTCGGCTTGTATCCGGCCGGGGAAGGGGCCGGGTATGCGGGGGGCATCCTGTCGGCGGGGATCGATGGGATCAAGGCGGCGGAAGCCGTCGCACGCCAGATCGCCGGAACACCGGGAAGTTCCTGATCGGCTTGGTACCGAACTGTTCCGACATCGTGGCGCAGCCCGTTTTTCTGGATGCCGCCGCGCTGGCGTGGAATAAGATGCGTTGAAACCGGTGTGAGCATTTCCGATGCCAGTCTTGGCCACCGATACCGCAACCGCCCTGCACACCCTCGCGATCGATATCGGAGGCAGCCACCTTAAGGCCGGCGTTCTGGATGATAGCGGCACCGTCGTCGCCGGTCCCGCGCGCGTGGTCACACCCACGCCCGCCGCGCCCGACACTGTAGTCAGCGCGCTTGTCGAAATGACGCGCGGGTTGGCGCCCTTCGCGCGCGTGTCGATCGGCTTCCCCGGTGTGGTTCGCGACGGCACCGTCCTGACCGCACCCAATCTGGGAACGAGGCAATGGCAGAATTTCCCATTCGCCGCGACGATGTCGCAGCATTTGGGCAAGCCGGTACGCGTCCTCAATGATGCGTCCATCCAAGGCCTGGGCGTGATCAGCGGCCAGGGGCTGGAATGCGTCATTACGCTCGGCACCGGAATGGGCTTCTCGCTGTTTCGTAACGGACAATTGATGCCGCACATGGAAATGGGCCAGCACATCGCGCATGGCGACAAAACCTATGACCAGTATGTCGGCGAGGCCGGGCTTCGCGCGGCGGGGCGCAAGCGCTGGAACAGGCGGGTTCGCAAGGTTGTTGGCGCGCTGAACACGCTGCTGAACTACGACATGCTGTATATCGGCGGCGGCAACGCCATGCGCATTGATTTCGACCTGCCGCGCAACATTCATATCGTCTCGAACGAGGCGGGGGTGACGGGTGGCGTCCGCCTATGGGACCCGATAATGGAGGCCGACTTCGCCGCCGCGGAGCCGCCGGCAACGGCCCGCGCCTAAATTAGCCCGTTACTGCTCAGCCGTACGGGCGCGAATTCAGCACGCGCCCGACCACGTATCCCAGGCCCAGCATGAGGAACGCCATCGTCAGGGGCTGGCCGCGGATGATCTGACGAAATTCGGCGATGCCTGCCCCGGCGGACCACGCCGCGTCGCCGGCCTGTCCGACGGCTCCGCGCAGCCCGTCCGCGATCTTCTGCGCCTTTTGCTGGATCTTGCCGGCGTTGTCGTCGTCGATCGGATCGCCCATGGTCGGTTCCTTGAATGTCCCGGCTTCAACGGCGGGGATCAGCCCCGGTTCCCCAATGAACCGGTTGTGGGAACATTCCGACGCGATGAGGATTGCGCGCAGATGAAGAAGCATTTGTCCCTGGCCGCTGCCGCCGCGATCTGGCTCGTTGCCGCAGGCCCCGCACCCAGGCCGGTGCCGATGACGGCGCAGCCCGGCACCGAACTGGACGCCACCGCCCGTCGCCTGGTCGCCGCCGATCTGAAGGAGGCCCGGCAGGCCGGCGAAACGCCGCTGGTCTTGGTCGGCTCCGCGCGCATCGGTGGTCCGCATGACCGGCCGGCATTGTTCGTGCAGTTGCAGTCCGCCCGGGAATGCGGCTCGGCCGGTTGCAGCACGTCGGCTTATGTGTTCGGTCCGAAGGGCTGGCGCAAGGTGCTGGACGCCGCCACCGGGCCGATCATCGTCGACCCCACCCGCCATCGCGGCATGGCCGATCTGGTGGTGGACCGGCACGATCGCTGGGTATGGAACGGTAGATTTTACAGCGACACCCGGCCTGCGCCGATCGTCAATCTGGCGCCGCGCAAATCGACCTGAGATCGGTCCCCAGCGCTGGTTGCTCAGCCGGGTGGGCTGTCGGCAGGCGACGTGGCGGGCGTATCTGTGACGGGCGGTCCTTCGCTCGAGGTCCGCTCTATCTCCACGGTCGCCGTCAGTCCCACGGCGAGTGTCAGGGAGGGCGGGACCTCATCGAAGGCGATGCGGACCGGAACGCGTTGCGCCAGGCGGATCCAGGTGAAGACCGGGTTCACGGTGGCGAGGCCTGATGGATCGGCCTGCGCGTTCGGCACTTCGATGCCGCGTGCAATCCCGACCACATGGCCGCGCAGCCATGTCCGGTGCCCCATCAACAATATCTTGGCGGGATCGTTGAGATGGATGTCCTCAAGCTGCGTCTCCAGGAAATATCCGTCCACCCAGAAACTGTCGCGATCGACAATGCTGAGGCTGCGCTGGCCGGAGGTGGCGTAATCCCCCACCTGGGCCTGCAGGTTGGTGATATATCCATTCACCGGCGATCTGAGCGTCGTCCGTTCCAGATTTACCCGCGCCTGCGCCAGAGCGCTGAGAGCCTGGTTGTAGGCCGCTTGCGCCACCTGAGCATTCGTCACATAGATCTGCTGCTCCTCGGCGGAGACGGACAGATCGTTGAGTTTCAACCGGCGGGTGGCTTCGGTCTGCGAGTTCTCCACGCTCGCCTTGGCCTTGGCGAGCACCGCCTCGGCGTTGCTGACGGCGATGCTGTAATCCGTGGGTTCGATGACCATCAGCACGTCGCCCTTATGCACGAACTGGTCGGCCTTCACGGGCAAGCTGACGATCCGCCCGGAGACTTCCGGAGTCTCGGTGATGACATAGGCCAGGACAGTGCCGTCACGGGTCCAGGGCGAGCCCACATAGGCGTTCCACATCCACCAGCCGCATAGTCCGGCCAGCAACACCGCAGACAGCGTCAGCAGGATCGGTGCGATCCGCAACGGTCGTGCCTGGTTCGTGCGATCGGGTACCGGGGGCGGAGATGTGGCGTCACGCGCCAGAGGCTGCAGGCCACCAAGCGGTTCGCGTGCCGGTGCCACGGCTAAAGCCATCCCGTGACGATGACGACCGCCGACAGCACGATCACATAGACCGCGCTGTTGAACAGCGAGGGATGCCAGGCCTGCCGCGTCACGCCGAGCCGGTCGCCCAGGCGCAGCAGCACCGTTGTCAGCAACCAGGCCAACAGCATCATCGGCGCGAATGGTGAGACATAGATGCCGAATATGTTGACTTCGGCGTATCTCATCGAACCCTCGTGGCGCAAAACGGGATCATAGCGGCATTGTCGGCGCGGCGGAGTCGAAGAAGCCTCCGTGCCGGGCCAGCGTTTCGGCGATCACGGTGGCATTGGCACGGCCACGCATTCCCAACAGCGCTTCCGGTGCCTCGCCCAACGGTTGCGCGGCGCTGAAGCGGGAAAGCCATAGGCGTGCTGTGGCGCTGTTCGGCTTGGCCAGGCTGGCGAGAGCCCGGTCGAGTGCGTCCTTGCCCACCAGCTTTGCCCGAGCGGTCCGCAGACCGATCACCGCTTCTCCCGCCGACAGGGCGGCGACCAGATGGGCGAGCTGTACCGGCGTTGCCTCGTCCGGCATTACCGCGAGCCGGCGGCAGCATAGGCTGGTCCAATCGGTCCTGCTAAGCCATTTTCGGGCCACCGCCAGCCGTCGCAGATCGCGCAATGTCAGCGCCAG
>DASXIW010000112.1:0-2588 GCA_036497785.1 Acetobacteraceae bacterium
ACATGGACCGCGCCTTGCCCCCGGCGGAGCAACCCTCCATAACGCCGCGACCAATGGCTATCACGGACGATATTCGCAGCGTTCTCGCGCCCCCGCATCCGGCCGGGCGGCCGTTCATCATGGGCGGCCTGATCGCCCTGCTGCTGGGGTTTGCCATCGGCAACTGGCTGATCTGGCTGGGGCTGATTTTCACCCTGTTCTGCCTGTTTTTCTTTCGCGATCCCGAACGCTTCCCGCCGCCGCGGGCCGGCGTGTTCCTGGCCCCGGCCGACGGCAGGGTGGTGGCGGTCGGCCCGGCCGCCCCGCCGCCGGAACTCGGCCTCGGTGGCGAGCCACGCTGGAAGGTCTCGATCTTCCTCAGCGTGCTCAACGTGCACGTCAATCGGGTGCCGGTCGACGGCGTCGTTACCCGGATCGCGTACCGCCACGGCGCCTTCGTTAGCGCCAGCCTCGACAAGGCGAGCGCGGCGAATGAGCGCAACGCCCTGGCGATCCGCCTGCCGGACGGCCAGGAGATCGCCGTGGTGCAGATCGCGGGGCTGATCGCCCGGCGCATCCTGTGTTCATTGCGCGAGGGCGACACGGTGATCGCCGGCGACCGGTTCGGCATGATCCGCTTCGGCAGCCGAACCGACCTCTATCTGCCCCCGGGCGTGCGCCCGCTGGTGATCGAGGGCCAGACCATGATCGGCGGGGAGACGGTGATTGCCGAACTTCTGTCATGATCAGGCGTTCATCGCCGATGCCTCACCCGATCACGGTCCATCGCGATGAATGAACGGCCGCTGGCCTCGCCGATCCACCGGCTGCGGCGCTACCGCCCGCGCCCGCGCAACCGGCCGCGCTACAAGGGCCCGTCGTTCAACCGGATCGTGCCGAACCTGATGACAATGCTGGGCCTGTGCGCCGGGCTGACGTCGATGCGGTTCGCGCTCGAGGGCCGCTTCGGCGCGGCCGCCGCTGCGATTGCCGCTGCCGCCGTGATCGACTGGCTGGACGGGCGCCTGGCCCGCCTGTTGAAAGCCACCTCGCGCTTCGGCGCCGAGTTCGACAGCCTGTCCGATTTCCTGTGCTTCGGCGTCGCCCCGCCGTTCGTGCTGTATCTGTGGTCGCTGGAGCGTGGCCGCGCTTATGGTTTCGCCCCCTGCTTGATGTTCTCCGTGTGCATGGCGCTGCGCCTGGCCCGCTTCAATGCCTCGCTGGATGGCGCCCCGAGACCGGCCTACGCCTACAATTTCTTCACTGGTGTGCCGGCCCCGGCTGGGGCCGGGCTGGCGCTGTTCCCGCTGTTCCTGGGGCTGGAAGCGAAGGCGCTGCACTGGGACTGGCTGCTGGAGGTGGCGCAATTCCCGCTGTTCAACGCGCTGGTGCTGATCGGCACCGCGCTGCTGCTGGTCTCCACCCTGCCGATCTGGAGTTTCAAGAATTTCAAAGTCCCGGCGGAATATGTGCTGCCGCTGCTGCTGGGCACCGGCGCCTTCGCCGCGGTGTTGCTGGCCGATCCGTGGGCGGCGCTGGCCGTTGCCAGCCTGATCTACCTCGGCATGCTGCCGTTCAGCGTGCGCAGCTTCCGCCGCCTGCGCCGCGAGGCCGAGACGCCGCGCGACGAGACCGATGTGGCGCGGCGCGAGACCGGCTGATCACTTCCGCCGCAGCCGCCGCGCGTTGGCGCGGGAGCGGACCAGATACGGTGCCACTGCCGCCGCATGGCCACGCCCGGTCATGAGCGCAAAGGCCGATGCCTGCGCGGCCACGGCTTTCTCTATCACCATGCGTTGATATTCGGCAGCGCTGCAGGTGCCCTGCGCCATCAGCAGGCTGCGGCGGTAGATGGTTTCCCATGATGCGAGCGAAAGTTCGGTCATCATGGCGGGAAGATTTCGGCTGGTTCGTTTGCTCATGCGGTGGAAGGTGAGGTGGAGGAAGCGCAACGGCAACCCCGGGGGCGACCACAGCCGGTTTATTCGGCAGCCCTGCGCGCAGCCTTCGCCGGCGCCTTGCTGACCGCCGCTTTCTTCTTGCTGCCGGGCTTCTTCGTCGCCGCGGCCTTCTTCGGCGCTGCCGGCTTCGCCGGAGCCTTGCGCGCCGCCGCCTTGGCCGGAGCGTCGCCCGCGGCAGCGGTCTTCGCCGGCGCCTTGCCCTTGCGCCCGCCCTTCGGTTTCAGCGCCTTGCCCTTCTCGGCCAGCAGCGTGACCGCATCGGCAAGCGAAATATCCTCCATCGCCACCCCGCTAGGTAGGTTGGCGACCATCTTGCCGTGCTGCACGTACGGCCCGAAGCGGCCCTTGCGTACGCTGACCAGATCCTTGTCGGCGGGATGCGGGCCGATCGTGCGCACGCTGGCCATCTTCCTGGCGATCAGATCGACCGCCCGGTTCAGCCCCAGCGCCAGCACGTCGTCGTCGCGGTCCAGCGAGCCGAAGATCGCGCCCATCTTCACATAGGGGCCGAACCGGCCAATGCCGGCCTCGATCTTTTCCTTGGTTTCCGGGTGCAGCCCGATCTCGCGCGGCAGCGCCAGCAGACCGAGCGCCTGATCCAGCGTCAGGCTTTCGCCGTCCATGCCACGCGCCAGCGAGGTGCGTTTG
>DASXIW010000113.1:0-3108 GCA_036497785.1 Acetobacteraceae bacterium
TGTTGCTGGAAGGCGTTGCGCACATCCTGGCGCTGCATTCCGCGAAGTAATGGCGTGGTGATGCTGTGACGCTGTGGCGTTGTTGCGCCATAGTGTCAGCGCCTCGCTACCATGAATGCAGACGCCTTCCCGGCCGGCAAACCGCTTCAGCCGCCCAGAGCGGCTACCACGGCCTTCGCCTTGGCAGCAGGCAGATGCGCCGCTGCAGCGCGGATCAGTCCAGCCGCCGCTGTCTGCGCCTGGACGGGCGACAGAAGCTCGGGTGCCGGATCGCCGCCATGGATCGCGAACCACAGGGCGATTATCCATTCGATGTCCTTAACGTGAATGCCGACGATCTGGCGCACGGCGCTCGGTTTGACGGTCATGGGTTTTCCTCCTGTTGGCGGGGGAACAATTCCGCGGTTGCGGCTTCGCCCATTCACCGAAGAGCGGCTGATGGGCAGAGGCTCAGTCCCGGATCCGATTCTAGCACGCTCTCGGACGGGGATGTTCCGATACTGACGGAAATGCCGGCGCCCGGAGGCAGGCGGCCCTCGCACTGAGGGCTCCGCGACGTTCTGCCACGACTATACCCCGCCATCTCCACTCCTTGGACACGCAGTGGAACTAACCTCGAATTATGGCCCGGGACACAGCAAAGGGATCCGTTCCTGGGCATGGTTGCCGCCGGAGGCGATGCATCATGCGGTCTTATCTCAAGGTTGCGGCCCTGATTGTCGGCCTGATGGGCGCGTATCTCGCACTGGTGCCGCTCGCCGCCTGAGCGGGCCGGCGAATCGCTATATCGTTGGAGGATGCCGGCCGGCCAGCGCAGATCCTGGCGGCTTCACCGGATCAGCGGTAATTCCCCTACGCGCGATAACGGCGGTTATCGCGCGTGATATAGGAAACTGCGCCGGCCGTGATGGTGGCTGCATGCCGGCCTAGCCCGTACGAGCCCTCCGTTCAGCGCGTCCATTACCCCACCGCCCAGACCCCCGTCTTGTGAAGTGGCGGGGCACGCTCCAACCAACGCAGGATCCGGAGTGTTGCGTTGCGCTGGTGCCGATTTGGGCGTGACGTGGCGGCCCTGACAATTGGCGTGATGCGTGGGATCATGACCGGGATCGGGGAAGGATTGGCGCCGATGGCCGAAGACAAACCTGTCGAGACGACGTCCGCCACCGCGCGGCCGACGCCTGACGAAGTGGCGGCGCTGATGAACGCGGCGATCGCGACGGCGCGGGCCGAGGGCATCGCGGTCCCGCCGGATCTGGCCCGCAAGACGTTCGCGGTGACACGTAAGCTGGCGCGCGGGCGCGACGCAGGTTAGGTCGCCGCCGCCCACACCGCACAGCAACACCCATTTTTCCCGGCCGGGCAACCCATCGCACCGCTGCGAATCGGCCGCATCTGATACACTTCTCGGTGGATCATGCCCACACGCCGGAAATCCGCCCGATGGCCGAGCCGCTCCAGCTGCCGCTGTTCCCTGATCAGGCCGCGCTGACCCGCATCCGCCCCGAGCGCAACGAGTGGCGCTACTATCGGTTGGCAGTCTGGCCCGACCTGTTCGGCCGCGCACTCCTCGCCCGCCAGTGGGGCCGCATCGGCACCCAAGGCCGCGTCCGCCTCGATCCGCACCCCGACGCCGGCGCCGCCATCAACGCGCTCGCCCGGCTTGCCCACGCCAAGCGCCGTCGCGGCTACCGGGATCGGCCTTGGTGACGGTGCCTCGGCGAAATCAGGGCATGCAGACCAAAGCAGCGAGGGCGCTGCCCTCGCGCTCCCGCCAGGGCCGCGCCGGCCCTGGACCCGGCATCCGAAAAGCGTCCCTCCCCTCACCCGCTAGCCTGCGGCTCCACACCGCCGACGGTGCTCGGAAATACGTCACCGCCAGCGAGCGTGAGGCGTTCCTCCGGGAAGCCGAGCAAGCCGACCGCCTGGTGCGCACCCTCTGCATGACCCTCGCCCATGCCGGCAGTCGACTGTCCGAAGCGCTCGCGCTCACCGCCGACCGCGTGGACCTCACCGCCGGCGCGCTGGTGTTCGAGACCCTGAAGAAGCGCCAGGCGGGGATCTATCGCGCCGTGCCCGTCCCCCCTGCCCTACTCGACGCGCTCGACCTCGTGCACGCGAGCTCCAGGCACGTCGTGGCAAGGGGCGTGGCGTCCGCTTATGGCCCTGGTCGCGGATGACCGGCTGGCGCGCCGTGCACGCCGTCATGGCAGTGGCCGGCCTCGATGGCCCGCAGGCCTCACCCAAGGGGCTGCGGCACGGCTTCGGCGTAGCCGCCGTCTCCGCCGGCATCCCTCTCAACCTCGTCCAGAAATGGCTCGGGCACGCCCAGCTCACCACCACCGCCATCTATGCCGATGCCACCGGTGCCGAGGAAAAGGACATCGCCCGCAGGATGTGGGGATAAGCGGCACTCCCGGGCCCTACTCCCAGCACTGCCTTGATAAACCCAACCCGAAGGGTTATGTCCGATCATGAGTCGGGTGTTCGTCTCCGAAGCCACTGGGGCCGTGATCTATGTATTCGCCGACGATCACTGCCCACCACACGTTCATGCCCGACACCGCGGCGAGAGCTGGGTTGCGCGCGTGAGATTTTCCTACGTCAACAGCGAGGTGGAGCTGATCAGTATCGCGCCTTGCCTTTGAAGAACGTTCCGCTCCAACGTGTGATGAATTCTTGGATAACATTCAAGCTCGGCTGACGGATTGCCGGCGGAGCTGGTGGGCGACGAGACAGACAACCTGCTTGGCAAACCAATGGGCCGTAGCGCCGACGGCCGGACAGGTCGAACTGCGCTCGGAACGCACGCGGGAAGCAAAGCAGATCTCGGATGCCAGCTACGACCCTGCGACGGAGCAGCTTCGGGTGACTTTTCGGGATGGCACGACAGCGGAAGTGAGTTCACGACCATGACTCAGCACCCGATCACCGACGCCGAATACGCCGCGGCGCTTGCCGCCGGCCAGTCGGAAGCGGAGGCCGAAGTTCGGGCACAAGCAGTCCGCTATCCCGTCTTCGCGGATTGGGGGGGTTTTCGATCCTGCGCCCGTTGCCGATCAACGGGTTGGCCGGAAAGGTCTGCACTACAGGGGTTGGCTGGGGATG
>DASXIW010000114.1:0-23761 GCA_036497785.1 Acetobacteraceae bacterium
TGCGGGCGAAGGGACTTGAACCCCCACGGCTTGCGCCACCAGAACCTAAATCTGGCGTGTCTACCATTTCACCACGCCCGCCCGCCTAAGCGTCTCCTCGCGTCGCCAGCCTGTCGCAGCCGGAAGCGGGCGGACTTAGCGCACCCCCGCCTTCCTCACAAGTCCGCCGCACGGCGATGGCCATCGCCGCCCGCATAATGCCTATATTATATAGCATCCGTGCCTGCAGCCCGGGTCACATCACCGGCTGCGCTTCCAGCTTCGCCGCCAGCTCCTTCAGGCTGTAGGGCTTCGGCAGAAACGTCGTCGCCGCCGCGTCCAGATCCCGCCGCAACGTCTCCTCGGCATAGCCCGACACCAGCACCGCCGGCAGGCGCGGCGCCCCCAGCTTCGCCCGCACCGCCCACACCAGCGCCGCCCCGTCCAACCCGGGCATCACCATGTCGGTCGCCAGCACCGACACGCCCGCCCCCCCTTCCGCCTCCAGCCGCGCCAGCGCCGCCTCCACGTTCTCGGCGGCGATCACCCGCCAGCCCTGCCGGATCAAGGTCCGCTCCGCCAGGCGGCGCACCGGCTCCTCATCCTCCACCAGCAGTACCACGCGCGGGGCCACGGCTGGCGCCGGCGCCAGCTCGGCCGCCGGCTTGGGCATCCGCGGAATCGCCACCGCCTCCTGCGCGTCCCAACGCGGCAGATACACCCGCACCCGCACGCCCCGCTCACCGTGCCATCCGCTTCGCGCAGCACCGCCACGGACACGTTCACCATCGCGTTCCAAGGATCGTCGCCATCCGCCCCGGTCGCTCCGCCCTCCAGCCGCGTCGCGAAATCCCGCGGCGCGTGCTGCCGCCCAGCCAGCACCGGCGCCACCTCCGCCCACGCCGCCTCCCGCGCATCGGTTGCGAACACCTGCTCGGCCGGCGCATGCCGCGACACATCCAACCCCGCGCGCCACCATCCGCCGCCGCGCGTCATTCACCCGAATGATCCGCCCGTCCCGGTCCACAACCATCAGCCCGAACGGCGCGTCGTCGAACAGCAGAGGCACAATCCCGTCCAGCGCCGCCGACGGCTTGCCCTCAGGCTGCCCGCCCAGCCGCTCGATCAGCCCAACCGGCGCCGCATCACGCCGGCGACGCAACAGCCGCCTCAGCCAACTCATCGGGCAGCTCGCGCCCGCAGGCGCCACACATATGCAATGATCTCGGCCACCGTCTTGTAATGCTTGCCCGGAATCTCGCTGTCCAGCTCGACTCGATACGACGCGCGCGCCAATGGTGGATTCGCAATGACGGGCGCCCGGCTCTCCAAGGCCAAGACCCTGATTCCCGCCGCCATTTCGTCGATTCCTTTCGCCACCACGCACGGTGCGCCAGCATTGCCCCGATCATAGGCAATCGCCACCGCATAATGCGTGGGATTGGTCAGCACCACCGTCGCCTTCGGCACCGCCGCCATCATGCGCTGCTTCGCCCGCTGCATCCGCAACCGCCGGATGCGCCTTTCACCAGCGGATCGCCGTGCGTCTCCCGATGCTCATCCTTCAGCTCCTGCCGGCTCGTCCGCAACCCGCGCCCGTGCCGCACCCGCTCCCACACCACATCCGGCGCCGCGATCGCCGCCTGCGCCGCCAACATCGCCACCAGCACGCGAAACACTTGCCGCAACTACCGGTCCGCCAGCGTTCCCGGGTCCCAGATCATCGCCTGCGGCAAATCCGGCAACGCCCCGGCCAGCGCATACCAGCCGGCCCACGCCACCACCCCCATCTTCGGCAGCGACTTCCCCGCCTCCAGCAGCACCGACACACTCAGCACCCGCTTCAGCCCGCGGCCAGGCGACAGGCGCGCCAGATCCGGCATCAGCGCGCCGCCGGATTGAACAGAAACCCGGTCTGCCCCAACGCCGCCGCCACGCCGGCCAGCATCGCCGCCAACACGAACGCCGCCGCGGCGCGCCCGACAGCCCCCAACGCGAACCAGATTGCCGCCACCGGGTCCAGCCGGTCCGCCCGCGCCAGCAACACCGCCAGCCGCTCCGCCAATCCCCGCGCAATCCCAGGCGCCAGAAACGACAACACCAACGCCGCCGCCGCCAATACGAATAAGGGCGCCACCTCGCGCGAAACTGGCGCATTCCCCTCATCCCGCGCCCGCTGCAGCCTCCGCGCCGACGCCGTCTCCGTGCGGTCCTCCTGGTCGGGCATGGGGTGGGGTTAGGAAGGAAGGCCAGGGCGCTGCCCTGGACCCGGCAGGGCTCTGCCCTGTACCCGTAAAGGGGCAGAAGCCCCTTTGATCCCATTATTTAGGTGGTTTGGAGAGGAGGGGGGCTGACGCATCGCTGCCACAAGCACCTCGGCCCCCCCTCTCCAAACCACCCCAAAAGTAGCGGGGTCAAGGGGACCGCTGTCCCCTTGCGGGTCCAGGGCGGCGCCCTGGTGGGGTCCAGGGGCAACGCCCCTGGCAAGCCTTCCTGTCCCAGCCTAAAGCCCCGGCAAGGCGGCCAGCCCGGCGCGCAGCGGGGCCCCTGCCAGGCGGCCAACAGGGCGGTGATCAGCAGGCTCAGCAGGGCCAAGCCTCTCAGTATCTGTCCCGGCATGGCGGCAAAATGCAATTGCAGCCGCGGCACCAGCCGCGCGAGCAGCCCCATGGCGACCTGCCACAAAATCCCGGCCAGAACGAAAGGCGAGGCCAGGCGCAGCGCCAGCGCGAAGGCGTCGGCCACCGCCCCGGTCACCTGCTCGACGGTATCCGCCGAAGGCAGCAGCACCCCGGGCGGGATCAGCCGATAGCTGCCGGCCAAGGCCGAGAGCGGCAGCGCATGCAGCCCGGAGACCGGGATCAACACCGGCGCCGCCAGATCGAGCGTATGCGCCAGCGCCGCCGTCTGCGGCCCCAGCGCCGGGTCCGGCTGCGACACATTGGTCAACCCGGTCACCGAGGAAATAATCTGCCCGGCCACCGGCAAGGCCAGCATCAGCAGCCGCGTCAGCCAGCCCAGCCACAGCCCGGTGACGATCTCCGCCCCCACCATGCCCATCAGCCGCCACACATCGGCCGGCATTGGCGGCATCAGCGGCGCAATCACCGGCAACAGCAACACCACCAGCGCCACGGTGAAGCCCGCGCGTATCGTCGCCGGCAGCGCCGCCTCTCCAATGCCGGGAAACAGCATGCAAGCACTGCCGATGCGCGCGATCATCAACCCGATCGCGAACCCCCAATGCGGCAATTGCGCCAGAAACGCCGCATCATCCGCGGACATGGCGCGGCCGACCGCAAATCACTGGCCGCCAACCGCGATCAGCCGATCGAACACCATATATGTGAAATCGGTCAGCGTGCTCAGCATGAACGAGCCAAGCACCATCAGCGCCCCACCGATCGCCAGAACCTTCGGCACGAGCGCCAAGGTCTGCTCGTTGATCTGCGTCACCGCCTGCACCAGCGACATCACCAAACCCTCCAGCAGCGCAATGCCCAGCGGCGGCTCGCTCAGCTTCAGCACCACCAGCATGGCGTCGCGCATCAACGCGCCAACATCGCCCCCTTGCATCTGTCGTTCCGCTTTTTTGCCTGAAGCGCCGGGCGCCCCCCGGCATGAACCGATGATCAGAAACCGCTGATCAGATCGGCATTTTCATGATGTCCTGGTACGCCGCCACCACCACGAGCCGGTCGCGAATGGCCGTCGTCGTCTGCAACGCCAGTTCCGCCTGGGACACGGCGGTCACCACATCGGTGATGTCGCCGCCGCCCGAAATGGCCTGCATGGATTTCGCTGCCGCATCCTTGCTGGTATCGACAACGCCTTCCACCGCGCGCTGCAACACGTCGCCAAACCCGCTTCCTTGCGGCGTCCCGGAATCGACGCTGCGATAGGCCTGCGCCGCCGCCGATGGTGTTACGGTAACAACAGGAATCGCCACGGCGCGTCCGTACCTATTGCAGCATGGCGATGGTGCTGGACAACATGCCGCGCGTCACCTGCATCACCGACAGATTGGCGTTGTAGCTGCGCTCAGCCTCGCGCATGTCCATCACTTCCATAAAGCTGTTCACATTGGGCGTTCGCACATAGCCGTTCGCATCCGCCGCCGGATGGCCGGGATCAAAGCGCAACGGAAAATCGCTCTTGTCCTCGCCAATCTCCTTGATCTTGACCACCTCCGTTCCCGCGGACCGGTCCATCTCATTGACGAACGTCACCGTCTTGCGGCGATACGGCGCCGCACCCGGCGTATTGCCAGTGGTGTTCTGGTTGGCCAGATTCTCCGCGATCACCTGCAACCGCTTCGTCTGCGGCTCCATGCCGAAGGCGGAAATCGTCAGCGCCGTGCTCATTTCCATCGCGACAGCCCTATTTCCCGATCGCGGTTTTGAAAAACCCGATATATTTCTTGTAGAGATCGCCAACCAGGTCGCTGATGGACTCGGTATCGGCCACCTTGGTCCGCTCCTCGTCCATCTTCACGCCGTTGCCGTCCGGCGCATGCTCCCCCGGCACTATCCGCGCCCGGGCGGTCAGGCTCCCCTTCCCCGCCAGATGCATCGGATTTGTCTGCACCGGCGCCACGCCGGCATCCGCCAACTGCGCCGCAAACGGAGTCAGATCGCGCGCCATCCAGCCCGGCATATTCGCATTCGCAATGTTCTTCGCAAGAACATCCTCCCGCCGGTCCACCCAGGCCATACGCTTTTCGGCCAGATCGAATAGGGATCCCCGACGAATCCATGGCGTCAAACCACCTCGCTATGGCACCCCAACGATGCCCGCCGCCTTATGCTGCCGATCAGGACCAAACAAACCCTTAACGCCGCCACCGCGGGAAAAGAAAGACTCCGTCAATACATTCGGCGTCAAATACCGCCGCCATGCCCGACATCTTCCCCCCGCCAGCCAACCCGCTCGCCCCGCTGCACGAAGGCGAGGCGCTGGCCGACGGGGTCGCCGCCACGCTGCGCGTAACCCGCGCGCTGATGGACCAGCACCGGCAAGTCGATCTCACGGGGCTCGACCGCATGGTCGGCCTGCTCTGTGCCCGCGCGCTGGATCTGCCGCCCGACCAGGGCCGCCGCCTCCGCCCACGCCTCATCGCCATTCTCGAAGACCTCGATCAGCTATCCGACGCGCTCCCGAAACCCCGAGCGTTCCCCGCCACCGCCGGCAAAAGGCCGCGCCATGCCCATAGGCTCCATCCTGCTCGCCTGCGCGGCCCTCGCCGCGGTTCTCGCGCTCATCCTGCTCGCCGGCCGCCTCGCCCGCGCCGGCGGCCTCGCACCGCGCGCATCCGGCCCCGTCAACCGCCTCGCCCCTCTCCAATCCCTCCCGCTCGACCCGCGCCGCCGCCGTCACCTCATCCGCTGCGACAACCGCGAAATCCTTCTTCTCACCGGCGGCAACACCGATCTCGTCATTGGCTGGCTCGACACGCCTGCGCCGGCGCCACGCGCATGAAACGCACGCTGACCATCCTCGCCGCCGCACTGCCGGCATTGATGCTCCTCGCCGGTGCCGCCCACGCCCAATCCCTGAACATCGATCTCGGCAGCCCCGGCACACCCGGCACCCCATCCCGGCTGGTTCAGCTCACCGCCCTCATCACCGTCCTGTCCCTGGCGCCCAGCCTACTCGTGATGGTCACCGCCTTCACCCGCATCGTCATCGTCCTGTCCCTGCTGCGCAGCGCCCTCGGCACCCAAGGCACACCCCCAACACGGTCCTCATCGGCCTCGCTTTGTTTCTCACCTTCTTCGTCATGCAGCCGCTGCTCGACCAGGCCTACACCACCGGCCTCCCGCCAATGTCGCAAGGCCAGGTCGGCGAACTCGACTGCCTGCGCCTCTCCGTCGAACCCTTCCGCAAATTCATGGGCGCCAATCTCCGCCCCGAAGACCTCCGTCTGTTCCTCGACCTCGCCAAACTCCCCGATCCCGCTTCGCCGGACGTCACACCCTGGCGCGCCCTCATCCCCGGCTTCATGGTCGGCGAACTCCGCCGCGCCTTCGAAATGGGATTCCTGCTCTATCTCCCCTTCCTCGTCATCGACATGGTGGTCGCCAGCGTGCTCATGAGCCTCGGCATGATGATCCTCCCGCCAAACGTCGTCTCCCTCCCGTTCAAACTCATCTTCTTCGTCCTCGTCGATGGCTGGCGCCTCGTCGCCGGCAGCCTCGTGCAGAGTTTCGCGGGGGGACGGTAAAAACGCAGAGCGTGCCCGGTCCGCTCGCCGCACCGCTACGCGAAGTTGCCGGGCCGGAAATCCATGGCGAAGGCCGCCGCCGCCTTCCACTTGATGTCCGTCCGCTTCGCCGTGAAGGTCGAGTTCTGGTGCAGAATAATATAGGCGGGGTCCTCGTATTCCGCGATCCGCAGCATGCGCGCGAAGGCGCTTCGGCGCGCCGCCCGGTCGGTACTGGTTTCCAGCCTCGTGCATAATTTCCTGAACTCCGCGTTTTCATATTCGCCAGCCTGCTGCGCGGCGCCGTTCGGTCCGAAATTGGACACGATTGAGCCCACCGGGTCGTTGAACGTCGCACCCGCCGACCAATCGCGCACGCCGCGCGGGTCGGATTTGTCGCGGATCTGCGTCCAGTTCTCCTTCATCGTGATCTCGACGTTCAGCCCCACCTGCCGCCACATCTCCACCAGAATCTGCGAGGTCGGCACCTGGTTGATGTAGTAGTTGTTCAACATCCGAAACGGAATCGGATCGCCCTTGTAGCCGGCATCCTTCAGCAATTGCTGCGCTTTCGCCAGATCGTATTCCGGCGCGAGGAAATCGGCGATGAACATGTCGCCGAAGAATTCCCACTGCATGCCCGGCGGCACACGCGAGCGGCCAGCCCACAACCCGTCGATGATCGCCTGCCGATCGATGGCATGCGACATGGCCTGCCGCACCCGCGGATCGCGCAACTGCGGATGGTGGATATCGAATGTGGAGATCCGGTGATTCAGAATCGGCCCACCCTGCACCTCGAATCCTGCGTGCTGCTGCACGGTAACGATCTGGTCAGGCGGGATGTCGCAAGCAAATTGGTAATCCCCGGCCAGCAGGCCATTGATGCGCGCGGCCACTTCCGGCACCTCCACCAGCCGCAACGTCCTGATCGGCGGCCGCCCGCCCCAATAGGCGTCGTGCGCGTCCAGGGTCAGCGAGGTATCGGGCTGGAAGTCGCGCACCATATAGGGGCCGGTACCGACCGGCTTGCGGGCATAGTCGAGCCAGGTCGAGGCCGCCTCATAGGCGCGACGATTGACGATCTCGCTGCCCATGGCGCAGAGCCGCCCCTCCAGCGTCACATCCGGCGTCGCATTGACAAAACGCACCGTCAGCTTGTCGACGATATCGACGCGATCCAGCCCGGGCCACAGGCGGCGCGCCACCGGTGGAATCTCGGCCGGCACCTTCTTCGAATCCTGGCCGATAATGGCGCTATAGGCCACTGGCAGCGTCTGGCCGTTCACCACCGGCCTCGTCTCGCCGAACATTCGCTCCGGGCCAAAGCTGAACGCCACGTCCTCGGCGGTGAAATCATCGCCGTTATGGAATTTCACGCCAGGGCGCAGCTTCAGCTCCAGCGTCGAATCGTCGATACGACGCCAGGATTCCGCAAGCCCCGGTATCTGCCCCAGATCGCCGCGATAATTCAGATCGACCAGCCGCTCATTGAACATCAGGCTGGTGCGCTCGCCCACATTCGACTGCTCGCGCAGATTGTCTAGCGTGTTGGAATTGGCGATGGTCTGCACCGCGACGGTGATCGTCGGGCGCGTATCGGCCTGGGCAATGGCGAAGCGCGGCAGGGCGGCAGCGCCGCCCAGGGCAAGCACGCCGCGGCGGGACAATTTGCTCATCGTCGAGTCCTCTCATGGCGGGCGCGCACGGACATCGCGGAAAACGGCGCCGGCCTCACATGCTACGGGTTTCCGCGCGCCCTGAGGGCGACGTTTTGATGTCACGCGCCCGCACCCACTCGCGCCACGCGCCGAACCGCGCCAATATGGCGCCCGCATGTACCAAACCGACCCCGCCCTGCCATCCGCCTCCCGCCGCTCGTCCCCACTGCTCGACCTTGCCTGGCGAACAGCCTTCCGCATCGGCTTCCCGCTTGCCCGCATTTGGTGGCGGCTGCGCTGCCCTCGGCATGAAGGTGCACTGGTCACGGTCTATGTCGGTCCCGCGCTTTTGTTGGTGCGCGCATCCTATCGGCCCGAATGGGGCCTCCCCGGGGGCGGTCTCCGGCCCGGTGAATTGCCCGAGGCAGCGGCGCGGCGCGAACTGGCCGAGGAGATCGGCCTCACCACCCACTCTCTCCTCCCCGCCGGAATCGCCTGCGGCCTATGGGACGGACGACGCGACCGTGTGCATTTCTTTGAACTGCGACTGGACCAATTGCCCAATCTGTGCCTCGACAACCGCGAAATCATCGCGGCGAGGCTGATATCACCGGACGAGCTGCCCACCATGAAGCTGACCGGACCGGTCGCCACCTTTCTCGCCAGAACGCCAGCACCTAAAGCGTAACGACAGCGATCGTTGCAGGGCTGGTCGTTTCACTTTACCGAATCTGCATAGGCAGCACGGACACCCACCTTACAGCGTGCGGATCTCAGGAGCGCCAGCGGCCTCCCGGCGTTGGCGGCCTTGCGTTTCAGTATTCAACCAGGAGTACCGCATAATGCTGCGAACATACGGTCCGCGACTTCTTGGGGCGCTCGCCGTTGGGTTTGTACTATCCGCCATCTTATGGGCACCCAACCCCACGGCCAGGCCAGCTGCACGGCCGGCCGCGCCTCGTTCATCACCGGCCGCATCCCGATACGTTCGGCGCTGTCGATCGTGGTCGCCCCGGGGGATGAGAACCGACTTACCAAGGTGACACCGACGATCGCGGAATTCTTCAAGCGGAACGGCTATTCCACCTATTTCTCCGGCAAGTGGCATCTCGGCGACAAACCCGATGCCTACCCGACGGAACATGGCTTCGACGAGATGAAGCAATTTGCCGCTTACTATGCCGGCGCATATTCCTACGACGATACAAGCAAATGGTTCCATCCCTGGTTCCCGTCCTATAATCCGCAATTCCAAAAGGTGTTCAGCGAAAACGTCAATTTGGACGAATGGGAAGGCGCCGCCGGCCAGCCGGCGAAGGACGTCGGCAGAATTACCTACGACTCGTTTGCCACGTTCGACGAACGCCAGGCCACGAACGCGTCCGAATACATCAATGAGCACGCGCATGACGCCAAGCCGTTCTTCATGGACGTGAATTTCCTGAAGATGCATAACCCTACCAACGCGGCGCCGGATTTCGCCGGGAAATCGCACCTCGGAGACTACTCGGACTCGCTGATGGAGCTTGATGCCGATATCGGCCAGATCATGAACACGATCCGGTCTGTCGCACCCAATACAATCGTCATCGTGACGGCCGATAACGGTGCCTGGCTGGATGCATATCCTGACGCCGGAACCACGCCGTTCCGTGGCGAAAAGGGTTCGCCCTTCGAAGGCGGCTGGCGTGTGCCGGGCATCATGTGGTGGCCCGATCACATCCAGGCAGGCGCGCAGTTCAACGAGATGATGTCGCATATCGACGCCTGGGCGACATTGGCCGGGATGGTCGGCCTGACCCCGCCGCCGCACGAATGGGTTGGCAATGACGGCAAGCCGATCTACTTCGACAGCATCGACAATAGCGCCTACATCCTGGGCAAGGCGCAGCACTCAGCCCGTGACTCCTGGATCTATATCGACGGCGAGACTTTCAACGGTGCGCGTGCCGATATTGGCGGTGATCCAAAAGGCCGTGGGTGCATATCGCCTGGAAGTATCTCTATACCGCCAAAGATTCCTGGCTGGGTGCGACCGCGGATCTCGGCGCGATCGGCGCAACCTATAACCTGACCATGGATCCGTACGAGAAATACGACATGACGTTCAACGGCGCTGCCCCGACACGTGTGCTGAGCACCTCGCCGGGGAAATATGCAGGCGAGGACAATGGATGGGTGCTCGCGCTCATCGAGAAGGTCATGGTGGACTTCGACCAGTCGATCATAAAATTCCCGAGCCTCCAGCGCTTTCCCGGTGGTGCCTCGACCGACCTGATTCCGAACCTGCAGCATCCGGACAACCCGCTGCCTATCCTGAACGGCCAGACCCCGCATCCGGCACAAGCCGGCGGCGGCTGATCGCGTTCGGCGCACAACGCGGCCAGCTGTGTTGGTTGGGCGCGAGACGGGGGATAGCTTCGGCCATCCCCCGTACCGCATTACCCCAGCAGTCAGATGGAGGGGCACGATGAACACACGCGGCGCGAACTCCGGCCGAGGAACGACGCGGATGACGCGCTTCGGGGCCATGATCCTGTCCGCCGCCTTGTCGATGGCCAGCATCGCTGCTGCGCGCGCCGATCCGGCACCGCCGGCCGGCGTGCCAACGGAGGACGGCATGAAGGCGTTCGCGCTGCAATGGTTTGCGCAGATGCAGGCAGGCAAGATAGACCGCACGGAATACACCGCCGCCTACGGCGCCCAATTGACGAACGACGCGGTGCGGTCGATGTCGCACCAGCTCGACGAGTACGGTGCGTCGCCGCTGGGCGCCGAAATCATGCAAAAGCGCGCACTCGATAACCAGACATTCTCTCTGGTGAAGCTGCTGTTCCCGCGCGGCGATGCGGCCAGCCTGCTGTTCGGCTTTGACGCAGCGGGCAAGATCACGGGCGTTAGCGTCATGAGCCTGGCGGGAGACTGATTGCGGGCAAGGCTCTGTGCAACAATGTACCGCGAATCGCGTAATTCCATAACTCGGTGATTCCACCTCAAGCCCTATTGCGTTAGCGTCGCATCCACAATGCCCGTCGCATCCACAATGCCCGACACACCGCACGGCAACGCCCTGCTCGACATCAATCGTCGTTTCTACGATGCGCTCTGGCGCGACGCGCAACTGATCGGGCCGGAGCGCTTCAACACTTGGCCCATTGTCAGCGCATTGGCGGCAACCGCCCCAAGCCGTCTGGAAATCGCCCCTGGCCTGCGCCCGCGCCTGCCCATCGCCGGCACCGCGTTTCTGGACATCAGCGCCCCCGCCCTCACCCGGCTGCGCCACCAGGGCGGCCACCCGGCCCTGGGCCTGCTCAATGCCACACCGTTCCCAGACCAATGCTTCGATCTGGTCTGCGCCTGCGACGTCATCGAGCATGTCGAGGACGATGCTGCCGCCTTCGCCGAACTCGCTCGCGTCGCCGCCCCTGGCGCGGCCATCCTGCTCTCCACCCCAATGCACCCAGAGCTATGGACGGCGTTCGACGACGTGGTGGGCCACCACCGCCGCTACACCCCGGATCGCCTCGCCGCGATGCTGGCAACTAACGGCCTCACCGTCGAGGCCAGCGCCGCCTACGGCATGCAGCCCAAATCCTCACGCCTGGTCGATTTCGGCGTGCACTACCTCACCCATCACCGCGCCCGCGCCATGTGGTGGTACAACCGCGTCTTCATGCCGCTCGCCATACGCTTCGAAAAGCAACTAACCATGCACCCCGGCATGATCGACACCAAGGTCGTGGACACGGTTATTCTGCTGTGCCGCAAACGGGGTTGATAAGATCGAGAGCTCCACGAACAAGCATCAGCGTCGTTAATCCCTAGGAATTGCAAATGGACGATCTCCTCCCATTCCGTTCCATGACCTACAACAACGCCTGGGCCAACCACCGCCTGCTGACCGCCTGCGAAGCCCTGTCGCAAACCGCGTTCGAAGCCCCACGCACCGGCTTCTTCCCCAGCCTGCGCGCAACCCTCAACCACATCCTCATCGTCGACCGCTTCTATGTGGACGCCATGCAGGGCGGCACGCTCGGCCCGGCCGCCTGGGCAGACCGCGAACCCTGCAAAACCGCCGCCGCGCTGCGCCAGTCCCAGGCGGATATCGACCGGCACCTCATCGCCCTCGTCGAGTCACTCGGCACGGAAGGCCTCATGCGCATCGCCGCCGTGCACCGCGCCGACCACATTCAGCACGAACGAATGGACCGGCTGCTGTTGCATCTGTTCCAGCACCAAATCCACCATCGCGGCCAAGCCCACGCCATGCTCAGCGCCACCAATATCCCCCCACCGCAACTCGACGAATTCTTCCCGGCCGCCGACGCCCCACTACGCGCAACGGAATTCGCGGCATTGGGCTGGACGGAGGAAACAATCTGGGCCACCCGTCCTAGCTAAACAAAACCTGTTGGGCTGAGAGAGAAAGGCTGGGCTCCGCCCAGACCCGCAAAGGGGCATGAGCCACATTGATCCCATTACTTTCTCGGCTGCATCGCCGTCCTTGCCTTGCGCCGCAGGCCATCAAACCCGCGACAACACTGAAACCAATGTGGTTGCTCAGCACTCTGGGCTTCGGCCGCCCGACAATCGAGATCACGGCATTTCAACCAAAGGAAAAAGTAACGGGATCAAAGGGGCTTCTGCCCCTTTGCGGGTCTGGGCAGAGCCCAGCCATCCTTTCTTAATCCCGCACCCAAACCTACCCCGCCACCCGCACCGTCCCACTCGGCGTGGTCACGAACGACCCGCCGCCGTTCAGGATGTTTGCCCCACCGGGCAGTGCCGTACGCGTGCCCGCATCGGAAAGATCCAGCAAGGGGAACAGCAATTCCGCCACCCGGTAGGCTTCTTCCAGATGCGGATAACCAGATCCGATCACGGTATCGATGCCCAGCGCCTGATATTCGCGAATCCGTTCCGCCACGATCTGTGGATCGCCCACCAGCGCGGTCCCCGCACCGCCGCGCACCAGCCCCACGCCGGCCCAAAGATTGGGCGCCACCTCGAGCTTTTCGCGCGATCCGCCATGCAGCGCCAGCATCCGCTTCTGGCCCTCGCTGTCGCTTTCCTGGCTCAGCTTGCGCTGCGCCGCGGCAATCGTGTCGTCGGACAGATGGCTGATCAGCCGCCGCGCGGCGTCCCAGGCCTCGCCTTCGGTTTCCCGCACGATGATGTGCAACCGGATACCAAAGCGCAGCCGGCGGCCATGGGCGGCGGCGCGCTTGCGGATATCGGCGATCTTCTCGGCGACGGCGGCAGGGGTTTCTCCCCAGGTCAGATACATATCGGCCTGGGCGGCGGCCAGCGCATGGGCGGCGGGCGAGGAGCCGCCGAAATAGATCGGCGGATGCGGCGCCTGCACCGGCGGGAACATCAGCCGCCCACCTCTGGAGAACAAATATTTCCCCTCGTACTGCACGGTCTCGCCTGCCATCAGCCCGCGCCAGATATGCAGGAAATCACCGGCCTGGGCGTAGCGCTCGTCGTGGCCCAGCGTCAGCCCATCCCCGGCCAGATCGCCCGGATTGCCGCCGCACACCACGTTCACCATCAGCCGCCCGCCGGTCAGCCGGTCCAGCGTGGCGTATTGCCGCGCCGCCTCGCCGGGCATCACCAGGCCGGGCCGCAGCGCCACCAGAAAGCGCAGCCGCTCGGTATGGGTGGCGATGGAACTGGCCGTCACCAACGCGTCCTCGCAGCCATTGCCGGTGGGCAGCAGAATGCCGGAATAGCCCAGCCGGTCCGTGGCCTCGGCCAACTGGCGCAGATAGCGGTTATCGGTCTGCCGGTGTCCCTTGTTCGACCCCAGATAGGTACCGTCGCCCCCGGTGGGCAAAAACCACAGGAAATCCAACTTGCGCTGCGTTTCGCTGATCTCGTTCATCCCGGAGTACTCACTTTCGTGGCAGGGGGGTTCCAGACCGCGCTACGAATGTCGATGCGCGCGGGAATGATCTTCAATTTGGCGAAGCTGTCGGCGATAGCTTGCTGCTGGGCGACGATCTTCTCGTCCATGGGCTGCACGGCATACACGCCCCGCGGCGCCGCCACTTTTTCTGCCGCCAACGGCACGCCCGTCACCTGCGCCATCACGCTTGCCAGCGCATCCGGATGGCTATGCGCCCAATCGGCCGCAGCGTTGATCGCGTCCAGCGTGCTCAGAATCAGCGCTGGATTTTGGTCGGCGAAAGCGCGCCGCGCCAGGAAAAAGCTGTTGCTCGGCGCCACGCCAACCGCCGTGGTCAGCACCCGCGTGCCCGGCTCGGCAGCGGCGATGGCATAAAACGGATCCCAGATCGCCCAGGCATCCAGCGCACCGCTGCGAAACGCCGCCCCGGCTTCCGGCGGCTGCAACCAGACGGATTGGATATCCGCGGGCGTCATCCCGGCGGAGGCCAGCGCCCGGACCACGAAATTATGTGCACTGGATCCCTTGGTACAGGCCACGCGCTTGCCGCGCAGATCGGCGATGTCGTGGATGGGCGAGTCCCGCTTCACCAATATCGCGGCGTTGGTCCCCGGTGCCGGCTGACCGCCGACATAAACCAGCGCGGCACCGGCGGCCTGGGCAAAGATCGGCGGCGTGTCTCCGGTGGAGCAGAAATCAATCGCCCCCGCATTCAATGCCTCCAGGATCGGCGGCCCGGAGGAGAATTCCACCCATTGCACATCGGCCGGCAACGCAGCCAGCCGGTTCTGCTGGCGCAATATCACCAATGTGCCGTCTTTCTGGTAGCCAATCCGCAGCGGAACGGCAGCCCGCGTAGCGCGCGAAATTCCCACAGCCGGCAGCAGCAACGCGGCGCCGACCGCATGGCGGCGCGACAGGACCCAACGAGACATTCTCCGTTACTCCGCCGCTGCGGCAGGCAGGCTTTCGGCCACCAGCCTGCGGGTGATCGGCAACAACTCGCGACCGTACTCGATGGCATCCTCCAGCGGATCGAACCCACGGATCAGGAAGGTGGTCACGCCAAGGCGATGATATTGCAGGAACGCCTCGGCCACTTGCTGCGGCGTGCCAACCAGGGCGGTGGTGTTGCCGCGCGCGCCGGTCGCCCGCGCGATGGCGGTGTACAGCCGCCCTTCCGGCCGGTCGCCCAGCGCCGCCGCGGCCAGCAGGCGTTGCGAGCCGGCATTCTGCGGCGTCCGCGTCACCGGCCCCAGCGCCGCCTGGCCGCGCACGCGGGTGATGGTGGCCAGGATGTGCTCGGCCTTTTCCCAAGCCGCCTCCTCGGTCTCCGCCAGGATCGGGCGGAAAGACAGGCTGAATCCGACGCGGCGGCGATGGCGCGCGGCGCTGGCGCGCACACGTCCGGTGATCTCGCGCACCTGCGCCTGGGTCTCGCCCCACAACGCATACACGTCGGCATGCCGCCCGGCGACATCGATCGCCGCGTCGGACGCGCCGCCGAAATAGATCGGGATACGCGGCTTCTGCACCGTCTTCACCTCGGTCGAGCCGCCGATGAAGCGGTAATATTTACCGGCGTGATCCACCGGATCGCGCTCCGTCCAGATCCGCTTCAGAATGCTGACATATTCATCCGTGCGGGCGTAGCGCTCATCCTTGCCGAGATGGTCGCCGTCACGCGCCTGATCTACATCGTCTCCGCCGGAGATGACGTGAATGGCCGCTCGCCCGCCACTCAGCTGGTCCAGCGTGGCGAAGCTGCGCGCCGCGTTGGTGGGCGACTGGAAGCCCGGCCGGTGCGCCACCAGGAAACCGACCTTCTTCGTGTGCGCGGCGGCATGCGTGGCCAGCAGCAGCCCGTCCGGTCCGTTGCTGTACCAGCCTACCAGAATGCGATCGAACCCACCCTCGTCATGCGCCTGGGCGGAAGTGACCAGATAGCCGGGATCGATTGCCGGTCCCTGCGCGGGCTGGGTTTCGGACTGGGCGCGCGGCTGAATCATGCCGATAAATTCAACGCTCATTGGGAATCTCCCCTATTGTCCAAGTGCCGCGCGACCCGCGGCGAGATGGGCGGCATCGGGCTGCGGCGTGTGCACGCGGGCGCACAGCACATCGCGCAGATGCCGCTCCAGCGGATTGGAACGTGCCAAGCCGTGATTGCCGGTCCGCTCCACCGCGCGCTGCACCACGTCGATGGCATTCTCGGCAGCTACCGTTTTGATAAGATTGCATTCATCGGTGCTCAACGCCTGCCCGGCATCATGGTCGGCCGTCGCACTGGCGATCAGCCGGCGATTAGTGGTCAGCAACGCCTCGATCTCGCCCACCGCCTCCTGCATGCGCGGCAATGCGGCGAGCGGCGCGCCGAGATTGGTGGGGGTGCGATCGCGCAGGAACTGCACCAGCCAGTTCCGCGCGGCGGTGGCGACGCCGGTGTAAAGCGCTGCAATCGTTAGCGTATTCCATGCCACTTGCAGCGGATCGCGGGCACCCCATTCGGCATGTGGCCGGATATCCAGCGCGTGATCGGCCGGCACCGCCACATCGGTGAACAGCACGTCATGGCTGCCGGAGGCGCGCAGGCCAAGCTGGTCCCAGGTTTCAACGATCTGCACGCCTCTGCTGCTGGCCGGCACGAGAAACATGCCGGTACGTACTGTTTCTTCCTCGGTCCGCGCCCAGACCAGCATCCATGTCAGCCCCGGCGCGCCGGTGGAATAGATCTTCCTGCCGGTGATGGACCAGCCGTGTTCGGTGCGGCGAGCGGTGGTTTCGGGCAAACCGCCACGGGCGGGGGTGCCGAGGGCCGGTTCGACGCGCAGCGCGTTGATCAGGCCGCCACTACGGGCGATGCGGGCGCGGAGATGGGTGGGCCAGTTGGGGTTGGCGGCGCCGATTTTCAATTGAATCAACTGCATAGCCAGCACGAGGGCCGTGGAGGGGCAGCCCTGGGCGATGTCGCCGACCAGTTTTACCGCGCGCGTGAGGCCGGCATCCTCGCCGCCATCGGCGCGCGCAGCGGTCAGGCTCAGCAGGCCGGCCTCGCGCAGGCGGTCGAAATTGGCGGTCGGGAAGCGGGCCTCGCGGTCATTTTCAGCGGCGGTTTTGGCGAATTCAGATGCCAGATTCAGCGTTTCAGACCCGATGCTCAGAAGCCCGTCCATCACGCCGCTCCCGCAAAATGCGACTCGTTGACACCCAATTCGGCCAACAGGCGCGCCCGCAAAGTCGCAAATTGCGACTGGGCGTGGCGGCGCGGTCGGGGTAGGTCGATTTGGATGTCGGCGGCGATGCGACCGCCATCCAGAACCACGGCGCGATCGGCCAGCAGCACCGCCTCGTCCACGTCATGCGTCACCAGCAATGTGGTGGGCGCATGGGCGGTCCAGAGATCGGTGATCAGCGCATGCATGCGGATGCGGGTGAGCGCGTCCAATGCGGCGAAAGGTTCGTCCAGCAACAGCAATTTCGGGGCGCGGACCAAAGCGCGGGCCAAAGCGACGCGCTGGGCTTCGCCGCCGGAGAGTGTTGCGGGCCAGACATCGATGCGATGGGCCAGACCTACTTCGCGCAAGGCCGCCTCGGCGCGGTCGCGCGGGGCGTTCAGGCCCAGGATCACGTTGCGCCAGACGCGCTTCCACGGCATCAGCCGGGGTTCCTGGAACACCACCGCCGTGGGCGCCGGCACTCGCACGATGGCGTCGTCCGGCGCTGGGTCGAGGCCCGCCAGGGTGCGCAGGAAGGTGGTTTTGCCGGAGCCGCTGCGGCCGAGCAGAGCCACGAATTCGCCGGGGCGCAGGTCGAGATCGAGGTTGTTCAGGACGGTGGTTTCGCCGAAGCGGCGGGTGAGTTTGCGGATTTTGACGGCGTTCATGATCGCACCAAAGCGGGGCGCCAGGCCAAAGCGCGGCGTTCTATCCAGCGGACCAGGGCGTCTGCCACCAGGCCCAGCAGGGCATAGACGAGAAGGCCGACGATGATGATGTCGGTGCGCAGGAAGTCCCGGGCGTCGTTGATCAGATAGCCGATGCCGGCGGTGGCGTTGATCTGTTCGGCAACGACAAGGCTGAGCCATGCCGTGCCCAGGGCGTAGCGCAGGCCGACCAAAGCGGATGGGAGGGCGGCGGGGAGGATGACGTGGCGGATGGTGCCGCGCCGGTCAAGGCCGGAGATGCGGCCGGCTTCGACAAGTTTGGGATCGGCGCCGCGAATGCCGGCGAACAGGGTGATATAGATCGGAAAGGCCGAGCCGAAGGCGACGAGGCCGATTTTGGGCAATTCGCCGATGCCGAACCACAGGATGAAGAGTGGCACCAAAGCGAGGAATGGCAAGGTGCGCAGCATTTGCATGGGCGCGTCCACCAGGTCCTCGCCGCGTTTGGACAGGCCGGCGATGATGGCAAGCCCGCCGCCCACGGATATGCCGAGGCCGAGGCCGAGCAGGACGCGTTGCAGCGAGACCAGAAGATTATACGGCAGCGCGCCGGAGGCCGTGAGATCCCAGGCTGACGCGAGGATAGCCGCGGGGGCGGCGAGTGTGCGGGCGGGGATGAGGCCCAGCATGGAGCCGGCCTGCCACAAAGCGACGAGCGCCAGCGGCGAGAGGAAGCGGCGGAAATTGCCCAATGCCGGGCGTGGGATGCGGCGGGGCTGGCGTGGGGCCGGTACCGCGCCTTGGCGAAGCGCGGCGGTGCTGGGCATTGTGGACATGGACAACCTTTCCCGCCGTGAAGGGCGTGACGCGGACTGGAGCGGAAGAAAAAAACGCGGAGAAGGATCAGGCCGGGATGGGCCAACAGCGCCTGCGATGAATATGTCTCACGTCCAGCATGACAAGCCTGTACTTCGCCGATCCGGGAAATTTGCTGTCAACGAGAATGGGAAGGCGGCGTTACTTTGTCAAATAGTTGTTTATACTGATATTTTGCTTGGGGACAGGCCATTCATTCTGCGCCGGCGCGGCAGGTAGAATTCCATTCTCCGCTACTGATCGGGGGGGTTGCGGTCGCGGAAGACATTGCCGTGGAGCGGATAGACGGTGGTGGATTTTATGCGTTCCATGGCGAAGCGGGAGGTGACGTTCTTCATCGGGACAATGCCGATCAGCGTTTTATAGAAGCGGTCGAATTCTGCCATGTCGGCGACCACCACGCGCAGCATGTAATCGACCTCGCCGGCCATGCGGTAGACTTCCATCACTGCCGGCATGTCCGAGACGGCTTTGGCGAAACGGGCGAGCCAGTCTGGCGTGTGGTCGCCGGCTTCCACCGCGACGAAGACAGTGAGGCCCATGCCAATGCGCTCGGGGTCCAGCAGGGCAACGCGGCGGGTGATGACGCCGGCGGCCTCCAGCTTCTGGATGCGTTTCCAGCAGGGTGTGGCGGAGAGGCCGACGCGGTCGGAGATTTGCGCGACCGAGAGGGTAACGTCCTCCTGCAGTATGGCGAGCAATTTGCGATCTATCTCGTCCATGACAGCTCTCTCGTCCATGGCAGCTCCGTCGCGCAATTGGCGGCGGAATATCACATGCCTGGATCGTGATGTAAAATTTCCACGCCTGACTGTACGTAATTGGGGAATGGTTGCGCCCTTACGGGGCGCGGGTGATAGGCTTCGTGGGTCCCAGAGGTGTTGCGCGCCATGACCATGACGACGACCAGCGTGACGGACGCCGCCGAGACGGCGGGGCCGCGGCCTTTCCTGGAATTCGCCCAAGGCGTGCAGCCGCAGACCGCCTTGCGGGCGGCCGTGACCGCCGCCTGTCGGCGGCCGGAACCGGATTGCGTGAAAATGCTGCTGGGCCAGGCGACGCAGCCGCCTGGGGACACGGCGGCGACGGCGGCCTTGGCGCAGTTTCTGGTGACGGCGCTGCGGCGCAAGGGGCAGCGTGGGGCGGTGGACGGGTTGATCCATGAATATGCGCTGTCCAGCCAGGAGGGGGTGGCGCTGATGTGCCTGGCGGAGGCGCTGCTGCGCATTCCGGACCGGGCGACGCGCGACGCGCTGATCCGCGACAAGATCGGGGCCGGGGATTGGCGGGCGCATCTGGGGCACAGCACGTCGCTGTTCGTGAATGCCGCGACCTGGGGGTTGCTGATCACTGGCAGGCTGGCGGCGACGAATAGCGAGGCGGGGCTTTCCGCCGCGCTGACGCGGCTGATCGGGCGTGGTGGCGAGCCATTGGTACGCAAGGGCGTGGACATCGCCATGCGCATGATGGGCGAGCAGTTCGTGACCGGGGAGAGTATTGCCGAGGCGCTGGCCAATAGCCGGAAGATGGAGGCGCGCGGGTTCCGCTATTCCTACGACATGCTGGGCGAGGCGGCGATGACGGCGGCCGATGCCGCGCAGTATTTCCACGAGTACGAGCGGGCGATCCATGCGATTGGCAAGGCCGCTGGTGGGCGTGGCATTTATGAGGGGCCGGGGATTTCCATCAAGCTGTCCGCGCTGCATCCGCGCTATTGCCGCGCGCAGCGCGAGCGGGCGATGGGGGAGTTGCTGCCGCACCTGCACGCGCTGGCGGTGCTGGCGCGGCGGTACGATATCGGGCTGAACATCGATGCGGAAGAGGCTGACCGGCTGGAGCTGTCGCTGGATTTATTGGAGGCCTTGTGCTTCGACGCGGAACTGGCGGGCTGGAACGGCATCGGCTTCGTGGTGCAGGCCTATCAGAAGCGCGCGCCCTTCATGATCGATTATCTGACCGACCTGGCGCGGCGCAGCGACCGGCGGCTGATGGTGCGGCTGGTGAAAGGTGCTTACTGGGACAGCGAAATCAAGCGCGCGCAGCTGGACGGGCTGGAGGGGTTTCCGGTGTACACGCGCAAGGTGCACACGGACCTTTCCTATCTGGCATGTGCGCGGCGGATGCTGGGGGCGCCGGATGCGGTGTTTCCGCAATTCGCCACGCATAACGCGCAGACGCTGGCGGCGATCCATACCATGGCGGGGCCGAACTTCCATCGCGGGCAGTACGAATTTCAGTGCCTGCACGGGATGGGGGAGCCGCTTTACGAGGAAGTTGTAGGCGCGGACAAGCTGGATCGGCCGTGCCGGATTTATGCGCCGGTGGGGACGCATCGGACGCTGCTGGCCTATCTGGTGCGGCGGCTGCTGGAGAACGGGGCGAATACCTCGTTCGTGAATCGCATCGCCGATGCGGCGGTGGATGTCGGTGCGTTGATCGCGGAGCCCGCCGAGATTGCGCGGGGGATTGTGCCGCTGGGCTCGCCGCATCCGAAGATTGCGCTGCCGCGCGAGATCTTCGCGGGGGAGCGGGCGAATTCGGCGGGTATGGATCTTTCCAGCGAGCAGATTCTGGCGTCGTTGTCTGGCATTTTTCTGGACGGGGCGGAGCGTGTGGCGCAGGCGCGGCCGATGCTGGGGGATGGCGAGGTGGCCGGCCCTGCGCGGGCGGTGACGAACCCGGCGGACCGGCGTGACATTGTGGGGCATGTCATCGAGGCCGGGCCGGCGGAGGTTGCGGCGGCCGTGGGACATGCAATGGCGGCGGGGCCGGGCTGGCAAGGGACGTCGCCCGAGGCGCGGGCGGCGTGTTTGGAGCGGACGGCGGATCTGCTGGAAGCGCGCATGCCTGACCTGCTGGGGCTGATCGTGCGGGAGGCCGGGAAATCCTTGCCCAATGCGATCGGCGAGGTTCGCGAGGCCGTGGATTTTCTGCGGTATTATGCGGCGGAGGCGCGTGGCGTTTCCGGCGAGACGCATCGGGCGCTGGGGCCGGTGGCGTGCATCAGCCCGTGGAATTTTCCGCTGTCGATCTTCATGGGGCAGGTTTCGGCCGCATTGGCGGCGGGCAATACGGTGCTGGCCAAGCCGGCCGAGGAAACGCCGCTGATCGCGGCGGTGGCGATAGGGTTGTTGCGCGAGGCCGGCGTGCCGGCCGGGGCGGTGCAGTTGCTGCCGGGCGATGGGCGGGTTGGGGCGGCGCTGGTGGCGGATGCGCGGATTGCCGGCGTGGTGTTCACCGGCTCGACCGAGGTGGCGCGGCTGATCCAGCGCGGACTGGCGGAGCGGCTGGGCGCGGACGGGCGGACGATACCGCTGATTGCCGAGACCGGCGGGCAGAACGCGCTGATTGCGGATTCCTCCGCGCTGCCGGAACAGCTTGTTGCGGATGTGCTTGTCTCCGCCTTCGATTCCGCGGGGCAGCGCTGTTCGGCGCTGCGGGTGCTGTGCGTGCAGGAGGAGATCGCCGGCCGGGTACTGGACATGCTGAAGGGGGCGATGGCGGAGCTGGTGATCGGCAATCCGGACCGGCTGGCGACGGATGTGGGGCCGGTGATCAGCGATGAGGCGCAAGACGGAATATTGCGCCATGTGGCGGAGATGCGCGCGAAGGGGCGCGCGGTGCATGCGATGACGTTGCCGGATGCGTGCCGGGACGGGAGCTTCGTGGCGCCGACGCTGATCGAGATTGCGAGTCTTGCCGAGTTGGACAGGGAGGTTTTCGGGCCGGTGCTGCATGTGGTGCGGTACAGGCGGGATGGGTTGGATGGGCTGGTGCGGGAGATAAATGAGAGCGGGTATGGGCTGACGTTTGGTGTGCATACGCGCATCGACGAAACGGTGGCGCGGGTGACGCGGCGGATCGAGGCCGGGAATATCTATGTGAACCGCAACATCGTGGGCGCCGTGGTGGGGGTGCAGCCTTTCGGCGGGCATGGGCTTTCCGGCACCGGGCCGAAGGCGGGCGGGCCGCTTTATTTGCTGCGGTTGTTGGCGGAGCGGCCGCGCGATTTGCCGGGAATTGCGGTAGGGGGCGAGGCGGATTCCGCGGCTGGGGATTTTGTGGGATGGCTGCGGGCGAGTGGGCGAACGGCGGCGGCGGCGCGGTGTGCGGCTTATTTGGCAGGGAGCCGGTTGGGGGCGGTGGTGAGCCTGCCGGGGCCGGTGGGCGAGCGGAATATCTATGCGCTGGAGGCGCGCGGGGTGGTGCTGTGCGTGCCGCAGACCGAATTCGGGCTGCTGGCGCAAATCGGGGCGGCACTGGCGACGGGGAATCGGGCGGCGGTGTTTGCACCGGGCGATCTTGGTGCGGTGGTGGCGGGGTTGCCGGAGGGGTTGTGCGATAGGGTGACGCTTGTGGCGGATCGGGGGACGATGCCGTGGGCGGCTGTGCTGTTCGAGGGGGACGGTGATGGGCTGCGTGCGCTGAACCGGGAGATGGCCGCGATGGAGGTGGCGATTGCGCCGGTGTTTGGGGTTGGGTGCGAGGCGCTGGCGGCGGGGGCAGAGGAATTTCCGTTGGTCTGGTTATTGCGGGAACGCAGTGTGAGCACGAATACGGCGGCAGCTGGGGGGAATGCGAGTTTGATGACGATTGGCTGAATTGGCGTTGGATTGACGGATCTTCCGTGTGGCCGCCGATGTGCGAGGGGTTGAATTTCTGAACGGTGATAGGAGCGGGCCGTGCATTCAGGGACCCTAGACTTCATCCGAGTCCATCTGTTCACGCTTTCGGCGCTCGCGAAATTCGCGCTCGGGATGGTGTTGCTCGTCATCGTCCCTCGCCTTTGTCGGCGCCTGCGCGTTCCCGCAGCCGTGGGTCTGCTGATCTGCGGTGTCGTCATTGGCCCCTAAGTCCTCGGCTTCTTCAGCACGGATCGCCCGATCGCCGACTTCATGGCGGAACTCGGCAAGTTGCTGCTGATGTTCTTTGCCACTTGAGATCGACCCCGCGCTGTTCCGCCGCGCCCGCACGCGATCGATCGCTTTCGGTGTCACCACCACCGTGCTTCCGCTGGTGCTGGGCACCATCGTCGGGCTTGCTTTCGGCTATACCGCAATTCCTGCGATCGTCATCGGCTCGCTGCTTGCATCGCACATGCTGCTTGGCCTGCCCGCGCTCGACAGGCTTGGTCTTAAAGGGCTGGAGCCCGTGACGGTGGCGGTGGGCGCCACGGTGATGTCCGACACACTGTCACTCGTGGTATTCGCCGTCTGCGTCTCGATCTACACGACCGGTTTCTCTGCATC
>DASXIW010000115.1:0-2361 GCA_036497785.1 Acetobacteraceae bacterium
CGCCTCGCCGGGGAGCTTGTGACGGACCAGGCTTTGGCCGACATCCTCGCCGAGATCGAGCAGGTAAATGCAGGCGGGCCGATCACGGTGTTCGAGGTGCTGGTGGCCGCAGCACTGCTGCTGTTCGCGCGGGTGCCCGCGGATCTCTGCGTGGTGGAAGTTGGCTTAGGCGGGCGCGCCGATGCCACAAATGTCATCGCGCGCCCCGCCGCCTGCGCGATTACATCGATTTCGCTGGATCACCGGGAGATGCTGGGCGACACGCTGGAGCTGATCGCGCTGGAGAAGGCGGGAATCATGAAGCCCGGCGTGCCCGTGGTGACCGGCGCGCAGCCGCCCTCGGTCCTCGCCGCATTCGCCGAACATGCCGGCGAGGTTGGCGCGCCGCTTCTGGAGCGGGATCGCGACTGGACAGTGACCCGCACGCCGGACGGGTTTCGTTATGCCGATGCCGCCGGGACGCTGGATCTGCCGCCCCCCTCGCTGCGCGGCCCGCATCAATACGACAATGCCGGCATTGCCATCGCCACAATGCGTGCCTCCGGCCTGCAGGTGCCGGACGCCGCCATAAGGGCCGGCATCGCCACAGCGGTCTGGCCCGCCCGGATGCAGCGCCTGAAGGGGCGCCTCGCCGCCCGGCTGCCGGCGGAGTGGGAGCTATGGTTGGATGGCGGCCATAATCCGGGCGGCGGTGTGGTGCTGGCCGAGCATCTGGCGGACTGGGCGGACCGGCCGGCGCATCTGATCGTCGGCATGAAACAGGCCAAGGATTCGACTGAATTCCTGCGTCCCCTCATTCCCCATGCGGCGAGCCTGTGGGCGGTCAGCGAACCCGGCCAGCATCAGGCCCTGCCGGTGGAAGCCATCGTCGCCGCATCCGGCGGCATCGCCCGCCCCGGCCCCACGGTGGCCGACGCCCTCGCCGCCTTGCCGCGCGATGGCCGCCCCGCCAGGGTGCTGATCTGCGGCAGCCTTTATCTGGCCGGCGAAGTATTGAAAGCCGATTCCGACGCGGAACTGACCTAAACGGACAAGAGTTTTTTGCTTCTTTTTTGCAAAAAAGAAGATGCTTTGTTTTCCTGTTCTTTTTTGAAGAAAAGAACCGAAAACTTTTATCCGTTGAGATTTGGTGAGGTCCAGCGCCGGTCGGGGCGCGCGATACGGACATTGACCCGAATAGCCGAGCGCTCGTTCAATCGAAGGAGGCTGCATTGGTATATTCCATCTTCGTCCGGGCCATTGCGGTGCTCACCGCGGTCCTGTTGGGAACCACCCCGCTTGCGGCCCAGGAGAGCGAGGCCAGTAGCGTGCAGGTCGGTACTGCGGCGTACGGTGACTGGCGTACTGACGCGCCTGGCGTGTTGCGCAGGATCATGCCGGCGGATCTTCCGGCACCCTCAACCGCCGGGTCGGCGATCAACGCGCCTGAGATCGTAAATTGGGCTGCATCAGCCATACCCCGGGTTCCGCCGGGATTTACGGTTGCCCGGTTCGCGACCAGGCTGACAAATCCGCGGATCGTGCGTGTCGCGCCGAACGGCGACATTTTTGTCGCTGAAAGTGGTGCCGGCCGGATCCGGGCCATGCGGACGGCGGACGGTGCCGTGCAACCGCAGCGGACTGAGATTTTCGCACGCGGCCTCGACCGCCCGTTTGGCATGGCGTTCTATCCGCCGGGGCCGGACCCCCAATGGCTGTATGTTGCCAACAACAATTTCGTCGAACGGTTTCCGTATCGGAACGGCGACCTGGCCGCTCGAGGCAATGCGCAAGCCGTGGTGTCGCGGATTTCCGACGCCTCCGGCTACCATTGGACACGCGACGTGGCATTCAGCCAGGATGGGACGCTGATGTATGCCTCCGTCGGGGCTGGATCGAACGATGCGGAAGACATGGGACGACTGGCGCCGGCGGCGATCAAGGCGAACGAGGCCCAATATGGCACCGGCACGGCTTGGGGCAACGAGGCCCAGCGTGCCGATGTGCTGGTCTTCGATCCTGAGGGCGGCAACCGGCACATTTTCGCGACCGGTCTGCGCAACTGCGTCGGTGCCGCGGTGCAGCCCCAGACAGGGGATGTGGTGCGCAATCAACGAGCGCGACGGCCTGGGCGATAATCTACCGCCGGACTACGTGACACGGGTGCGCCAGGGCGGCTTTTACGGGTGGCCCTGGTTCTATATCGGAAATCACCAGGATCCCTGGCATGCCGGCGAGCGGCCGGACCTGGCAACCCCCACCGGACGTGCTGATCCAGCCGCATTCGGCGCCTTTGAGTATAGCTGTTCAGCGACAATCAGGATGGTTTTGAGCGTCAATCAGGATGGTGATTGCCGGGGCTGACCGGAGGCGGGGCGTAGC
>DASXIW010000116.1:0-11036 GCA_036497785.1 Acetobacteraceae bacterium
TCAACACCAGCGCCGGCGGCACCTCTACGGCGGTGCCGTTCACGGTGGTGGGCACCGCGACGGGGGTGGCGAATTCGGGCGGCTCGCTGGATGTCAGCCTTGGCGGGCTGCAGGTGCCATTCTCCGATATCGTCGACAGCCTGGTGCAGGGACTGGCTGGCTGATGGCTCGTTCAGCGATGGCAGCGCGGCACGCCCAGCAGCGTCTCTGGGTCCACCGGGCTGCCATTCACCAGAATCTCCAAGTACAGATGCGTTCCGTAGGTCACGCCAGTGCGGCCAACCACGCCGATGCGCTGTCCCGCGCTAAGGCGCGTCGCACCTTCGGCCAAGGCGGGGGCGACGCTGCCGAGATGGGCGTAGAGCGCGGTATATCCGTCATGCCGCACCGCCACTTCCAGCCCGCCAAGACCGCGCCGGTGGATGCCCAAAACCTGTCCGGCGGCGACGGCCGTGACCGCGCCGCCGGCCGGGGCCGCCAGATCCACGCCGCGATGGAACGCCGCCGGCGCCTGCGGCCCGATCCGGCGGCGCGGACCGAATGGCGAGGAGATGCAGGCATTCGCCACCGGGGCGAGCAATGGCGGGGCCGCCGGGGCCGCCGCGCGCAGGCTGGCGGGTGCCAGCATCTGGCCCGCAAGGATCAGGGTCGCGAGAGGCAGACCGCGCATCGACCCGCGCCTTCTATTTCGACTGATAGGTGCCGATTGAATTGCCCCCATCCACGCTGAGCACCGCGCCGGTTATGTAGGACGCCGCCTCCGAGCACAGGAACAGCACGGCGGCCGGCGCATCCTGCGGGCTGCTGGTGCGGGCGAGGGGGATGCGCGCGGTCATCCGCTCCACATAATCAGCCGGCAGATGGGAGAAGTCGCTGCCCGGCGCGAAGCCGGGCTCGACGACATTGACCCGGATGCGATGCGGCGCCAGTTCCAGCGCCTGGCCCTTCGATAGGCGTTCCAACGCGGTCTTGGACATGCAGTAGGTGACCGATCCCGTTGGCATCTGCCGCGCCGCGCCGGAGCCGATATTCACCACCGCCCCACACTGCTCGCGCGCGATCATCAGCCGGGCGAGATCGCGCGTCACCAGAAAGGGCGCGCGAACGTTCACCGACATGATGCGGTCGAACTCACTCTCGTCCAGATCGATCAGCGGGCCGGTGCGGGGATAGACGCCGGCATTGTTCACCACGATGTCGGGTGCGCCCCATTTCCGGTCGATCAGGGCCGCGAGATCGGCGATCGAGGCGGAATCGGTAAGATCGGTCGTATGCAGCAGGGCTTCGGCTGCTTCGAGACCGCCGGCGAACCGGGCGAGCTTGTCCTGGCGCATATCCGACAGGCAGAGGCGGGCCCCCCCGCGAGCGAAGGCCGTGGCGATCCAGCCGCCATAAATGCCGGCCGCGCCGGTGACGACGACCTTCTTGTCCCTGAATTCCATCGGTCTCTCCAGTTTCGCGGGGCCATGCCGGGCGAGATTTCGCCGGCGCGGCCCATGGTTAAGATTTCGCCGGCGAGGCCGACAGTTGCGCTTGCCGCAATGCAGCCTTGTTCATACTGTTGGGCAATGGTGAATTTCATCATCCGCCGCCTGCTGCTCGCGATGCTGGTCATGTTGACGGTGCTGACCATCAGTTTCGCGCTCACGCGGCTGTCCGGCGATCTTGCCGTCTCCATCGCCGGTCCGCAGGCCACGGCCGAGGACGTCGCCATCATCCGCAAGGCTTATGGGCTGGACCGGCCGGAGATCGTGCAGTTTTTCGATTGGGCGAGATCAGTCGCCTCGGGCGATCTCGGGCGCTCCTACCTGTATCACACGCCGGTGGCGGATCTGATCGCCAACCGGCTACCGGTCACGCTCACCCTTGGGCTGGTGGGGCTGTGCATCGCATTGGCGACCGCCATTCCGCTGGGCATTTTGGCGGCGATGCGAGAGGGCTCGCTGGTGGATCGTGGCATTATGTTAATCGCCGTGATCGGACAGGCGATGCCGAGCTTCTGGCTGGGCCTGCTGCTGATCATCTGGCTTGGGCTGAAGCTGCAATGGCTGCCCATTTCCGGCGTGGATGAATGGGATGGATATGTGCTGCCGGGGATCGTGCTGGCGTTCTCGGCCATTCCGGCGCTGATGCGGCTGACGCGCAGCGGCATGGTGGACGCGCTGGCATCGGACTACGTGCGCACTGCGCGGGCCAAGGGGCTCAGCCGCGTTTCCATCGTGCTGAAGCACGCGCTGCGCAACGCGGCGATGCCGGTGGTGGCGGTGGCGGCGGTGCAACTCGGCTTCATGCTGGGCGGCTCGATTGTCATCGAGGCGGTGTTCTCACTGCACGGCGTCGGTTATCTCGGCTGGGAGTCGATCAGCAAGAACGATTTTCCGGTGGTGCAGGCGGTGGTGCTGTTCCTGGCCGCCTTGTTCATCGTGCTCACCTTGTTCGCCGATCTCCTCAACGCGGTTCTGGACCCCAGGCTGCGCACGGGATGAAATATCGACCGCGCCTGCGCAGCTTCCTGGCGGGCCTCGGCGCCGCCATTGTTTTGAGCACGGCGTTGGTCGCAGTCCTGGCGCCGCTGCTGGTGCCGCATGATCCGTTCGCGCAGGATCTTGGCAGCCGGCTGGTGCCGCCATCCTGGATGGTTGGCGGCCGGCCGGCCAATCTGTTGGGCACCGACCAGCTCGGCCGCGACTATCTGTCGCGGCTGATCTATGGCGCGCGCATCTCCATGCTGATCGGCGTTCTGACCGTGGTGGCATCAGGGTTGATCGGGATCACGCTGGGGGTGCTGGGCGGGTTCTTCGGCGGGCGTATCGACGATGTCGTGATGTTCGTCATTACCTGCCGGCTGTCGATTCCGCTGATTCTGGTTGCGCTGTCCGTGGTCTCGCTGGTCGGCAGTTCGCTGATCGTGGTGGTGCTGACGCTCGGGCTGCTGCTGTGGGACCGGTTCGCCGTGGTGGCGCGGGCCACGACAATGCAGGTGCGCACGCAGGATTACGTCGCCGCCGCGTGGGGGGCAGGCTGTTCGCGGTTCTCGATACTGGTGCGGGAGGTACTGCCCAACATCGCCCATCATCTGGTGGTGGTGGCCACACTGGAAATGGCGCTGGCGATCCTGCTGGAGGCGGCGCTGTCGTTTCTCGGCCTGGGCGTGCCGCCGCCTTTGCCCAGTTGGGGGCTGATGATCGCGGAGGCCAAGGATTACATGTTCTTCAGCCCCTGGGTGATCATGGTGCCGGGAATTGCGCTGTTCGTGCTGGTGCTGGGCATCAACCTGCTCGGCGATGGGTTGCGCGACCTGCTGGGCGCGGCGCGGGACGCATGAACGAGCCGTTGCTGGACATGCAAGGCCTGCGGGTGCGTTTCGGCAACGGCACCGAGGCAGTGCGCGGCGTGTCGCTGCAGGTGGAGCGGGGCCAGACCCATTGCCTGGTGGGTGAATCCGGCTGCGGCAAATCGGTCAGCGCGCTGTCAGTCATGGGGTTGCTGGCCCCGGGCGCACGGCGCGACGCAGATGTGCTGCGGTTTCGCGGGGAGGATCTGCTGGGCTTGTCCGAGCGCGGCCTGTCGCGGCTACGCGGCGATGCCATGGGCATGATTTTCCAGGAGCCGATGACCAGCCTCAACCCGGCCTATACCGTCGGTTCGCAAATGGGCGAGGTGTTCCGCCGGCATCGCGGCGGCACGCGCGCGCAGGCCACGGACCGGGCGGCCGAGCTGCTGGGGCGGGTCGGCATCACGGCGCCGGGCATGCGGCTGGGCCAATATCCGCATCAGCTTTCCGGCGGTCTGCGCCAGCGTGTGATGATCGCCATGGCGCTGATGTGCAATCCCGAATTGCTGATCGCCGACGAGCCGACCACGGCGCTGGATGTGACCGTGCAGGCGCAGATCCTGCGGCTGCTGCTGGAATTACAACGCGATCTGGGGCTGGCCATGCTGCTGATCACCCATGATCTGGGTGTGGTGGCGCGCGTGGCCCACCGGGTGAGCGTGATGTATGCGGGGCAGGTGGTGGAGAGCGCGCCGGTCGCCGAATTATTCGCCGCCCCCACCCATCCCTACACGGTCGGGCTTCTGGCCTGCGTGCCTGCGCCCGGCAAGACGCCGCGCGACGAACCGCTGGGCAGCATTCCTGGCAGCGTGCCCAGGCTGCGCAGCGATTTTACCGGCTGCGCCTTTCGCGACCGCTGCGCCCATGCCATGCCGGACTGCGCCATCGATGTGCCCGGCCAGGTGCGCGGGCCTGAGCACCATTATCTGTGCCGCCTGCCGCCGGACTGGATCGCGAGGCAGGCGGCATGACGGCCGCCACCCTCGCGATCGATGTGCGCGATGTTGCCAAGATCTATCGGCTGAGCACCGGCCTCGCCTCCGCGCCCCGTATGTTGCGGGCGGTGGATGGCGTCTCCTTCGCCGTGCCCGCGGGGAGATGCTTCGGCATCGTGGGCGAGTCCGGCTGCGGCAAATCCACTTTGGCGCGCGTGATACTGGGGCTGCACCCTGCCAGCGCAGGCGAGGTGCTGGTGGACGGGCAACGCCTGGCGGAGATGGACCGGCGCGCACGGGCGCGGCTGATCCAGCCAGTGTTCCAGGACCCGTTCTCCTCGCTCAATCCACGCCGGCGCATTCGCGACATTGTCGGCATGCCGCTGGCAGCCCAGGGCATTGGCCGGGCGGAGCGGACGCGGCTTGTGGAGGCGATGCTGGAGCGCGTGGGTCTGTCCGCCGGCATGGCGGACCGGATGCCCTCGCAGCTTTCGGGCGGGCAGCGCCAGCGTGTGGCCATCGCCCGGGCGCTGGTGGTCGGCCCGCGCATCGTGGTGTGCGACGAGCCGACTTCCGCGCTCGATGTGTCGGTCCAGGCGCAGATCCTGAACCTGCTGGCCGAGCTGCGGCGCGAACTTGGGCTGACGCTGCTGTTCATCAGCCATAACCTCGCCGTGGTGGAGCATATCTGCGACGAGGTGGCGGTGATGTATCTCGGCCGCATGGTGGAGCGGGCGGCGACGGAGGTACTGTTCCGCGCGCCGGCGCACCCCTATACGCGCGCCTTGCTTGCCTCCGTGCTGACGCCCGAGCCCGGTCTGGGTATTCCCGATACCGGGCTTGGGGATCTGTATCCCGATCCCACCAATATTCCGCCGGGCTGCCGCTTCCATCCGCGCTGCCCGATCGCGGTTCCGGCCTGCCGGACCGAAACGCCCCTGCCGCGGCTGGTGGGGGAGCGGCAGGTGGAGTGTCTGCTGGCCTGATACCGACGCGGCGACGCTGGACCGGTATCTGGCAATCCCGCGCGCCGTTATTCCGGGAACCCGCGATGCCGTATGCCGGGTTGCGCAACGATTCGCAGCGCGCCGATGTCGTCGGCTATCTCGCAACGCTGAAGTAATATCTGTCCTGGTGTGCTTATCTGGCGATATGCAAGATCGGGTCCCAATGGCATATTGGCCCTGCTGTGCATCGGATCGAAAAGCCAATCATGAAGATTGAACGTCGCGCACTACTCGGCGGGTTGTTGGCTGCTCCGGCTTTTGTGCGCGCGGCGGATGGCGGGGTTTCGGTAAGGTCCGCATCCACGGCATCCGCAACTGCGGCGGTGGCACCAGCAGTCACGCCTGTCATGTCCACCGCCCAACGCGCGCCGGCCATTATTGCCTCGGCGCCCGTTCCGCGCTGGCAGCGTTTCGCTGTGCCGGCGCCGCGCCATGATGGCCGGCCAATCATCACGGTCATCGTGGACGATATGGGCGTGATGCATGCGAACACGCAGCGCGCCGCGGCGCTGCCGGCGCCGCTGACGCTGTCCTGGTTCCCGTTCGCCCATAACCTGCCGGAGCAGGTGGGGGCGGCGACGGAGCGGGGCCACGAGACGTTGCTGCATATGCCGATGCAATCTTTCGGCAATTCCATCGCCTGGACCGGGCCCGACCCGCTGCGGGTAGATATTCCGCTCTCGGAGAATCTGCGCCGGCTGGTCACCGCCATCGATTCCGTGCCGGATACGGTGGGGCTGAACAACCATATGGGCTCGGTCGCCACACGCGATGGGGCGCTGATGGGCATGGTGGCGCAGGAGGTTCTGCGGCGGGACATGCTGTTCCTGGACAGCCTGACCATCGGCCACAGCGTCGCCTACCAGCAGGCCGCCCTGGTTGGTGTGCCGGCCGCCATGCGCGACGTGTTCATCGACGACATGAACGCGCCAGGCATGATCGAATCGCAACTGGAACTGACCGAGCGTATTGCGCGCCACCAGGGCAACGCCATCGCTATCGGCCATCCGCGTAGCTTGACGCTGACCGCGCTGGAAGCGTGGCTGCCCGGACTGGCCGCCAAGGGGTTCACGCTGTGGCCGCTCTCCGCGACGGTCGCGCTGCGCAACCAAATCCCGATCCCGACCATCGCCAGCTGATCGCCGGTCCGGACCGGCTATTTCCAGCTATATAGATAAAACCGCGGCAGTTCGTCCGGGTAGGGCTTGAAGTTGAGCTGGCGGGAGAAGGCGTACGTGGTCACACCGGTGTTCAGCGGCAGGAAATAGGCCTGATCCATCACCAGCTTGATGGCTGCCATGTAGGATTTGCGTCGCTCATTCGGGTTGGTGTTGGTGTCCCCGGCCTCTACCAGCTTTGCTAGCGTGGGGTCGCGTGCGTAGTCGTTGCCGCCGCCGGTGAAGAAGAATGGCAGGATGGCCGAGACGTCGTTCACGGAGTAGCTGCCCCAACTCAAGATGTTCATCGGGCTGGTGCCGTCCAGGTTGCGCTTCACCGCCGCGGCGGTCTGAATCTGGCTGATCCGTGCATTGATGCCGACCGCCCGCAGATAGTTCTGCAGCGCGCCGCCGATCTCGGGCAGGGCGGCGCTGACGATTTCCGTGTCGAATCCGTTGGGATAGCCGGCTTCCGCCAATAGCTGCTTCGCGCGCGCGGGGTCGTAGTTGTAACGCATCGCCGTGGACGTATCGCAACCGAACTGCGTGAAGAAGCAAGGCCCGTCCGGCACCCGCGACCCGCCTTGCACCAGTTGCTTGGCGATGCTCTGCCGGTCGATGGCGTAGAAGATGGCCTGGCGCACCTTCTGCTTGGTGAGCGGATTGTCCGGCCCGGTTCGGCCGGCGGCGTCAAGTTGCAGGTACTGGATGCGCATCGTCTCGGCCCGCGTGGCCTGCAGGTTCGGCACGCGCGCGATATTGTCGAAGTTATCGGCGAGGAAATTCCAGGTCCAGTCGGCCTCCCCGCCGAGCAGTTCGTTCACCGCCGTGGTGGAATCGGCGACTTCATGGATTGCCAGGCGGCCTATGGCGGGCTTGCCCTTGGGGCTGCCGGCGAAATAGCCCTCGTAGCGCTCCATATCGATCTCGCTGGCGCCAACGACCTTGGTGATGCGATACGGGCCGGTGCCGATGGGCGCCTGGGCATAGGCATCCTCGCCCACACGCTCGCGATAGGCTTTCGGCCAGATCGGCAGCACCATGGAGAGGTATTCCAGCGCCGCCGGAAACACCCGCTTCAGCTTGAGCCTGACGGTGTAGTCGTCGATCTTCTCGGCGCCCGCGAGCCACGAAAAATTGCTAGGCACGGAGACCTTCTTGTCGGCGAGGATGGTGTTGACGGTATAGACCACGTCGTCCGCGCTGAACGGGCTGCCGTCCTGGAAGGTGACGCCATGACGCAGCTGCATTTCAAGCGTGGTGTCGTCGGTGTATTTCCACGAGGTGGCGAGCAGCGGCTTGATGATGAAGCTGTCGGGGTCGCGATAGACCAGCGTGTCCCAGGCCTGGTGCGCGACGACCAGACCGGTGCGGAGCTGGTTGTAATAAGGATCCACATCGGGGATCTGGTCGAACCACACGATGCGCAGCGTATCGGCCGATTTCTGTGCCTCGGCAGGGCAGATCGCCGCCCCGCAGGCTACCAACAACCCGCCCAGCCACGCCCCGGTTCGCATCGCCCCGATCCCCGCTTCCGGAGGCGAATCCTAAAAGCGGGGACTGGTCGGGGCAAGTAATACCACCCGCCTGAAATGATGACCCTTCCATCATTTCAGGCGGGTGGTATTACGCGCGGGGATGGTGGGGCGGCCGCGCGCCTAACAAAGACTTATACCGACGGCCGTTGACCTGTGCTTGCAGGTCAACGCCCTGGGGCCGTTGGTATAAGTTCATCCCATGGTCGCATTGAATCCGCCGCCATCCAGCAGCAGGTTCTGGCCGACGATGAAGCCCGAGGAGGCTGCGCACAGAAACACGCAGGCATCGCCGAACTCGGCTGGATCGCCGACCCGGCCGGCCGGGGAAATGCGGGCCCGTTCGGCGATGACCTCGTCGGCGCTGCGACCGGCCTTGTCCGCCTCGACCTTGGCGTTGGCGCGTAGCCGGTCGGTGAGGAACGGGCCAGGGAGCAGATTGTTGATGGTGACGTTGTGGCGCGCAACCTGCCGGGCCAGGCCGCCGACGAAGCCGGTGAGGCCGGCGCGGGCGCCGTTGCTCATGCCCAAAGTGGGGATCGGCGACTTCACCGAACCCGAGGTGATGTTGACGATGCGGCCGAATTTGCGGGCGATCATGCCGTCCACCACCGCCTTGATCAGGAAGATCGGGGTCAGCATGTTGGCGTCCAGCGCGCGGATCCAGGCATCGCGGTCCCAGTCCCGGAAATCGCCGGCTGGCGGCCCGCCGGCATTGTTCACCAGAATATCTGGGTCCGGGCAGGCGGCCAGGGCGGCGGCCCGGCCGGCCTCGGTGGTGATGTCCCCGGCAACCGCCGTCACGCTGGCGCCGGTCGCGGCGCGGATCTCGGCTGCGGTCTGCTCCAGTGTCGCGGCGGTGCGCGCGGTGATTGTCACGGCCACTCCCTCGCGCGCCAGTGCCATGGCGCTGGCGCGCCCCAGCCCCTTGCTCGCGGCACAGACCAGCGCGCGTTTACCCGCAAGACCCATATCCATGTTCAGGCTCCGTCATTCGCCGGCGCTGCCGGCACGTGAATTTTTTCCATCTCTGCGCGGATGCGCGCCGGTATCGGCACCGGCCGCATTGTGGCGCGATCGACATAGACATGCACGAAATGCCCATCCGCCGAGGCTTCCTGCCGGTCGCCCCGGAACACTCCCAGCGCATACCGCACCGAACTTCGGCCGAGCGTGGCGACGCGCAGCCCTAGCGTTACCTCGTCCGGGTAGGTGATCTCGGAGAAGAAACGGCACCCATTCTCGACGACGATGCCGATGACCGGGCTCGTTTTGGGATCGAGCAGGCCGAGATCCATGGTGAAGCGGCTCACCGCCGTGTCGAACCATGCATAATAGAGCGTATTGTTGACGTGACCATACACGTCGTTGTCATTCCAGCGCGTCGTTATCGTTGTGAAATGACGGAAATCGGCTCGGGTGGGCGGGCCAGGACGGATTTGCGGTTGGCGAATATGTGGCGAGCGGTCTGGCGGCGGCTGGTCTGTCATGGCGCTATCCGGGAGAGTTCGGCCGGAGTACAGCGTTTCGGCCCCGGCGTCCACAAGCGCTCCCCCCCGCCATTGGACAGGCGCGGTGGCGGCGGCTAAACCGCCTGGACCTTCGACAAGGCATCCGAGGCATTCCCTTGATCCCACGCAAGTTGCCGAACGGTCTGCTCGTGTTGGTAACCGCCTGCGGCGTGACCGCCTTCCTCGCGTCCGTGACGGCCGAAGCCCACGCCATCCTGATCGACAGCCAGCCCGCCATCGCCGGCACGGTCAAGGCAGGCCCGGTCGATGTGACATTGCGCTATAACAGCCGGATCGATGCCAGGCGCTCCCGTCTCACGCTGACGCGGCCGGATCACAGTCAGACGGTAATGCCGATCAGCCCTGGCGCGCATGAGGACGTGCTGATCACGAAGGCCGATCTGTCGCCCGGCGCCTACGTGCTGCGTTGGCAGGTGCTGGCAGTGGATGGACACATCACCCGGGGCGACGTGCCGTTCACTGTGGGGCCGTAGCCTGTGTCCCTGCTGGTCGATCTGTTTGGCTATCTGAGCATCATTATTCATGGCCTCACCATCGTCGCTCAGTCCATGACGCTGGGCGGGGTGTTTTTCCTGCTGTTCCTGGCGCGGTCGCAAGGCGGGAAGCTGGGGCCGGTGGGCGACGCGATATTGTGCGATACCGCCCGCATCGCCGCCTATGCCGCGCTGGGGTTGATCTTGTGCGAAGCGGCGACGGTGGCGCTGGAATCTGCCGTGCTCGTGGGCACGATCGATCTGTCCTTGTCCGACGTGCTGACCGCCAATTTCGCCATTGCCGGCGGAGTGAAGGTCGCCGCCGCCATCGTTCTGGCCCTGCTGCTGTTCCTGACCGGCCCCCGTGCCCCGGCACCATTGCTGTTGGCGACAGGCCTAGTGGAGCTGGCTGCCGCGACCATGACCACCCATGCCGCCGCCCGGCTGGACGACCGGCTGCCGCTGCTGGCGGTCAGCGCGCTGCACCAGCTTGGCGCGGCGATCTGGATCGGCGGCATACCCTGCTTCGTCTCCGCCCTGGCGCGCGTGCATGAGGCCGCGGCCTGGCGCACGATCGGCGCGCGGTTCTCGCGCATGTCCATGATCGGCGTGGCCTGCATCATCGTCTCCGGCGCGGTGATGAGCCTGCTGTACATCGGCTCGTGGGAGGCATTCTACGGCACCGCCTACGGGGTGATGGTCGGCGCAAAGATCGTCATGTTCCTCATGCTGCTGGGGCTGGGCTACGGCAATTACCGTACCGTGGCCAATCTGCGGACCGATCCGGGCACCTCGCTCAATCGCATGAAGCGCTTTGCCGAGATAGAGATAGGCATCGGCTTCAGCGTGTTCTTCGCCGCCGCCTCGCTCACCTCCGTGCCGCCGGCGGTCGATCTCACGCAGGATCGCGTCACCTGGCAGGAAATCGCCGAACGCAACACCCCGGTCTGGCCGCGCATGACCTCGCCGGACCACGACGTGCTGGCGCTGCCGGCGTTGCAGGCCAAGCTGGATGCCCAGGCGGCGGCGCGCAAAACCAAGCCCCAGCCCGCCTTCGTGCCCG
>DASXIW010000117.1:0-3393 GCA_036497785.1 Acetobacteraceae bacterium
CCGGTCACGCTCATTCAAGAACGGCGTGAGCGCTGCAAAACGGGCTTTGATGCTGGCCGTGTCAATCACCCAACAAGGCTAGTACGAACCGCAGACCGATTCCTACCCAATGATTCGGTTGTTCCGGCTCAGGACCTAAGAATGATGACTTTCCCTGCGAGAAGTCATTCAGCCTTAGCTGTAGCGCTCCTCGAGCCACGGATCGGCGTTGTTATGGTAGCCGCGTTGTTCCCAGAAGCCGGGCTTGTCCGTCGCCGACAACTCGATTCGGCGCACCCATTTCGGCGACTTCCACAGATATAGCCGCGGAATCAGTACGCGCACCGGCCCGCCATGGCGGCGGTCGATCGGCTTGCCTTCCCATTGATGCACCAGGAACACATCGGGCTGGTCGAACTGGTCCAGCCGGACATTGGTGGTGTAGCCGTCATGGGCGTGGAAAATTACATGCCGCGCGCTGCTCAGCGGCTCCACCATCTCCAGCAGCGTCCGTGCTGCGACGCCGCGCCACGCATTGTCGTAGCGCGACCATTGCGTGACGCAATGCATGTCCGACACGCTGTCCTGTTGCGGCAGCGCCATGAATTCATCGAGCGACACGCTGATCGGCCGGCGCGCCGCGCCGCCGATATCCAGCCGAAAGCGCTGCGGCGTGATGTCCGGCTGGCTGCCCAGATCCAGCACGGGCCAGTCCTTCACCAGCGTCTGCCCCGGCGGCAGCCGCACCGCCGCGTGGTCCGCCGTGATGCCGGTCAGCAGCCGCCCGTCCCGTGCCCAGTCCTGCTTGCGGGCGATCAGCTTTTCGTTGCGTTTGCTTTCGTCGTCGGCGGACATCGGAGCCTCCCTCGGAGATCAGCCGCGATCGCGCATCAGCCGGGCCTTGTCGCGCTGCCAGTCGCGCTCCGCGATGGCGTGGCGCTTATCGGCCTTGTTGCGGCCTTCGCCCAGGCCAAGCTGCACCTTGGCCATGCCGCGATCGTTGAAATGGATGTCCAGCGGCACCAGCGTCACGCCATCGCGCGCGACAGCGCCCAGCAACTGGTTCATCTGCTTGCGCTTGACCAGCAGCTTGCGTGGCGCGCGCGGCTCGAAGCGCGACAGGATGCCGCCCTGATATTCCGGGATATAGGCGTTGAACAGGTACAGCTCGCCGTCCCGCTCACCCGCCCAGGCCTCGGTCAGCGTCGCGCGGCCCAGGCGCAGGCTTTTCACCTCCGGCCCCTTCAGCACCACGCCCGCCTCTACCGTCTCCTTGATGGTGTAGTTGAACCGTGCCTTGCGATTCTGGGCCGCGACGCCGTGACTGATCAGGCCGGAATGCTTGACGGTTTTGCTATCGGCCATTGGCGATCAGTTCAGCAGCCCGACATCGGTCATCGCCGACCGCACGCGGCCGCGCGTGGTCTCGGCGATGGGGGCGAGCGGCAGGCGACAGAAATCGGCGGTCAGGCCGAGCAGGCTGGCGGCGAACTTCGCCGGGCCGGGGCTGGTCTCGCAGAACAGCGCGTCATGCAGCGGCACCAGACGGTTCTGGACGGCCATGGCGTCGGTCACCCGGCCCTCCTGCCACGCGGTCTGCATCTCGCTGCACAGGCGGGGCGCGATGTTGCCGGTGACGCTGATGCAGCCAGCGCCGCCGGCGGCATTGAATGCCAGCGCCGTGTGGTCCTCGCCCGAGAGCTGGCAGAATTCCGGCCCGCAGGCACGGCGCGTATGCAGCGGGCGCACCAGATTGGCGGTGGCATCCTTCACGCCCACGATGTTGGGGTGCTTTGCCAGCCGCGCCATCGTCTCCACGCTCATGTCGATCACGCTGCGCGGCGGAATGTTGTAGATGATCAGCGGAATGTCCACCGCATCGGCGATGGCGGTGAAATGCAGGAACATCCCTTCCTGCGTCGGCTTGTTGTAGTACGGCGTCACCACCAGGATCGCGTCCGCACCCGCCGCCTTGGCATGGCCGGCGAGATCGATCGCCTCGCTGGTGCTGTTCGACCCGGCGCCGGCGATGACCGGCACCCGCCCCTTGGCAACGGAAACCGTGATTTCCACCACGCGCTTATGCTCGTCATGGCTCAGCGTCGGCGACTCGCCCGTCGTGCCGACCGGGACCACACCATGGGTACCCTCGGCGATCTGCCAGTCCACGAAGCGCTCCAGCGCTTTCTCGTCCACGGCGCCATCGGCATGCATGGGCGTGAGCAGGGCGACGAGAGACCCCTTGAACATCGGCATTTCCTCCGGCTGGAACGTATGGCCACGAATTCAGCGGCCCGGGCCGCGAAACTAGGCGCGCGGGGGGTGCGCTGCAAGGCTGCGGCAGGATAGAAGATATTCATGCACGCTGGGTCCCTGCGCCGCCTTCCGATTCTCCTCATCGCCGCCGCCCTGCTCGCGCCGGGACGGCAGGCGGCGGCGCAGGATGTCATGGCGCTGGTGCGCGCCGATCGCTGGACCGAGGCGGATGCCGAAGCCGCCCAATATGTCGATCCGGTGGCGCGCAAGCTGGTGACGTATTACCGCCTGCTGGCGCCGGGCGCGGCCAGCACCACGGAGATCGCCGCCTTCATCGCGGCCAGCCCGGACTGGCCCTTCCAGGCCAGCCTGGCCCGGCGGCGGGACGAGGCGCTGGCCAACGAACCTGATGACGGCACCGTGGTCGCGCAATGCGACGCCACCCCGCCGCAAACGGGCCCGGCGCTGGCCCATTGCGCGGACGCCTATGGCCGCCTGGGCCGCACCACGAACGCCACCGCCATGGCCCGCCGGGCCTGGGCGGTGTTCCCCGCCGATCCGCAGGCGGAAGCCGGCTTCATGCAGCGTTTCGCGCCTATGATCACGCTGGCCGACGAATGGCGCCGCTTCGACCGGCTGGCCTGGACCGATACCCAGGCCGCCGCCCGGCAGGAGCTGCGGCTGGCCCCGGCCGACCATGCGCGCGCCGAGGCCCGCCTGGCCCTGCGCCGCGACGACGCCACCGCCCCCGCGCTGGTCGCGGCCCTGCCCGCCGCGCAGCGGACGGACCCGGCGATGATGCTGGAACAGGCCCGCTATCTGCGCCGCGCCAACCAGGACGACGCGGCGCTGATGCTGTGGATCTCCGCCGGCACCGCCGCCGAACGCGCCGCCCCCCCGGAACATCGCGGCGCCTTTTGGGAAGAGCGCAACATCCTGATCCGCCACCGCCTGCGCGACGGTGACGCGGAAGGTGCCTATCAGCTCGCCGACGGCCACGTCCAGACCATCGGGGAGGCGCTGGTGGACGCGGAATTCCTCGCCGGCTTCGTGGCCCTGCGCAAGCTGAACGACCCGAAGAACGCCGCCCGGCATTTCCAGACCCTTGCCGATGCCTCGCACGCCGCCATCACCCAGGGCCGCGCGCATTACTGGCTG
>DASXIW010000118.1:0-2277 GCA_036497785.1 Acetobacteraceae bacterium
TACTTTTGCGCTGTGGCGAGCAGTGCCGCGAAGTGATCCGTCGTGATTCCGCGGGCTTGATTCAGAAACACCGCGATCTGCTGGATGTCCTGATCCGAGAGCTGGCCGCGGAATGACGGCATGGCGCTACCGGGGATGCCATTCGTCACCTTCGCGACCGTCTCGGCCGGGTTGTTGCGCCGATTCGCCAGGAACAGATTCGGCGGCGCCGGCGTCAACCCCTGCACCACCGGCGCTATGCCGGGCGCGCCATGGCAAGCCGCGCAATTCTGCCGGAACAATGCGGCAGCGTGTTGCATCGCCTGCGTGGATTGTGGGGCAAAGGCGGCCTGCTGGGCTTGGGCAAAGCCGTCACCGGTGCCGAACATCCACGGCGCGCCTGTCGCCATCACGACCGCGGATACGGCAATCACCTGCAGACGGCGAAGGACCATGCTGAATACCTCTTCATTGACCATGCACGTTGTGGACTGGCGGCGATGAGCCGGCCGGAAAAAGCTCGGATACGCGCCGCCTTGTGCGGCGCAGCACGCGATGTGTCTTTCCAATACGCATGCCGTTTCGCCCCTCAATCGCTCCGTCGCAAGGGCGCTGAACGCACGGCTGGGTTTGGAATGAAACGTCGCCCACACTCATTCCGGGCAGCCCCGGGCAGCCCACGTGTGCCCCTCGCGCCACTGATCGACAGGGCGTCCCGGACGCCTATGCCTCCATCATTCCCCGAATCCGACCGGCCAGGGCCGCAAGTTCGAACGGCTTGGTCACCACTTCCATGCCGGGCGCCAACTGACTGTCTCCGATCGCGGCGGTTTCGGCGAATCCGGTGATGAACAGCACTTTCAACTCCGGACGCAGCACCTGCGCGGCGTCGGCAAGTTGCCGGCCATTGACCCCGCCGGGCAGGCCGACATCGGTCACCAGCAGGTCGATGCGGGCATCGGTGCCCAGGATGCGCAGGCCTTCCGGGCCGTCATGGGCTTCCAGGGCGACATAGCCGAGTTCGAAAAGCACTTCGCATACCAGCATGCGCACCACCGGCTCGTCGTCCACCACCAGCACGGTGGCGGCGCCGGCGGGGATCTGGTCTTCGGCTTGGGTTGGGGGGGCGGCATCAGTGCTGTCGCCGCCTCTGTGGCGGGGCAGGTACAGCCGCACCACCGTGCCGACGCCCTCCCGGCTTTCGATGCGGACATGGCCGCCGGACTGACGCGCGAACCCATACACCATGGACAGGCCAAGGCCGGTACCCTGGCCCAGCGGCTTGGTGGTGAAGAAGGGTTCGAACACCCGGGCCATCACCTCGGGGGACATGCCGGCGCCCGTGTCGGCAACGGAGATGGCGACGTAGGCGCCCGGCTCCACCCCGGCGGCGGCGATGTCGTCCAGAGTGGCGTTCGCCGCCGAAATGGTCAGGCGGCCGCCATCGGGCATGGCATCGCGGGCGTTGATCGCCAGGTTCAGCAGCGCGCTCTCCAACTGGTTGGGGTCGCACAGCGTCCACAACCCCTCCGTCATCTGCGTTTCCACGGTGATGCCGGGGCCCATGCTGCGGCCGATCAGTTCCTCCATGGCGGTGGTTAGCCGGGCGACGTCGGTGGGGCGAGGGTCCAGCGTCTGCCGGCGGGAGAAGGCGAGCAGGCGGTGGGTGAGGGCCGCGGCGCGCTTGGCCGAGCCCATAGCGGCCTCGACGAAGCGCCCGATTTCGGCGGTGCGGCCCTGGCCAAGCCGTTTGCTGATCAGGTCCAGGCTGCCGGTGATGCCGGCGAGCAAGTTGTTGAAATCATGAGCGAGGCCGCCGGTCAATTGGCCCACGGCTTCCATCTTCTGGGACTGGCGCAGCGCATCCTCGGTGTGACGCTGGGCGGTGATGTCCCTGGCGCTGAGCAGCACCAGTCTGCGACCGGCATCGGGCGCAGCCGCGGGCATCGGCACCAGGATGCTATCGAGGATGCGCGAGCCGGAGCCGAAGTCGCTGGCCATTTCATAACGCTGGATGCGCCCTGTCGTAATGCAATCCGTGAAGCGCGCCTTCAGGATCGCCCGCTGTTCCGGTGGCAGGGCCGATGCCACGGAACGCCCCACCATTACGGCCGGCGTCAGACCGGCTATTTCAGCAATGGCGGGATTGGCGATTTCGTAGACGATGTCGCCATCTTCGTCCACGCGCACCAGGGCGATCATGTCCGGCGCGTGTTCGATCAGTGCACGGAAGCGGGTTTCGCTGGCGGCGAGTTGGCCGGTGCGCTCGGTGACCCGCGCCTCCAGCGTTTCGTGTAG
>DASXIW010000119.1:0-8096 GCA_036497785.1 Acetobacteraceae bacterium
ATGGTCCTCCAGCGCGGCCTGGGCGACGCCTTCCTCGGAAATCACTGTCAGCACGATCCGGTCGGCGATCGGCGCGCCCTTGTTCACCGCGTCACCGCGGTACTGGTGATAGTTTGGGTTGCGCACCAACACGATTTCCGAGCCGGGATCCCAGGATTTCAGCATGTACGGCCCAGTCCCAACCACGTGGCGGCCATACTGGTCGCCATATTTGGCTACTGCGGTGGGCGAGTTGAAGCCGAAGCTGGCCTGGGCGATGTTGCTGAGGAACGGCGCGAACGGCTTGGCAAAAGTAAAGCGCAACGTCGTCGCATCCGGCGCCTCAACGGTCTGCAAGCTGCCTAAAAGCGGCAGCAGCGGCGAGGCGTTCTTCTTGTCCATCACCGCGTCGAACTGCGCCTTGGCGGCGGCGGCGTTGAAATCCGTACCGTCGGTGAATTTGATGCCGGTCCGCAGCTTGAAGGTGATCTCCGTCTGGTCCTCGCTGACCGTCCAGGACTCCGCAAGCCACGGCTTGGGCTGGCCGGAGGCATCGAAATACACCAGCCGGTCGAGCAGATAGGGACCAAGGACGGACGAGACGGTCAGCGAGAAGCTTTTGACGTTGTAGAGCGTCTCCGGGTCCTCGCCGAGGCGGAAATGCAGCGTCGGGCCGGCCGCGCGTGCGTCAACGATCGGTCCCCCGAGCATGGCGGCGACGGCGAAGGTCAGCAGCAGGCGTCGGAACATCGCAATCCTCCCAGGACGCAGGGCGTCAGTATGATTTGACGCGTTGGATTCAGCTTACGCCCGTTACGAGGCATTGCAACCGATTCCAAGCAAAAATCATTCCACGCCTGCCGCAGATGCGCACCGCCCCCTCGTTGCAATTTGCAAGTGCCGAATCCCCCGCCTGAAACCGCGATATCGGCACTTTCGATGCGCGATCCGCCCAGGCAAATTGCAACTTCCGCACCGTTCAGGCGCCGGATTGCGTGCTAAGTGACAAACGGACATCGAACAGGGGAGGGCCGGAAATGGCCGGACTGAATGGCGCCGATTTCATGCGCGACGAACTCAGCCTGGATCTGATGGGCGGCTCCCTGAGCAGCCTGGATGCACCTGGGGACCAGCAGGCGCTGTACGGCGAGACGCAGATGCGTGGGGGCCTGACCGCGCTGCATATCAGCGTCGGCAAGCATATAGACGCGCTGGAGCCGGTGCTGACCGAGCTGTACGATGGTTTGTGCCTTTTCGAGCAGATGTCGCATCGCATTCTGCATGTGCGCAGCGTGGCCGATCTCCACGAGGCGAAGGCGAGCGGCCGGGTGGGTGTGATCCTGGGGTCGCAGGGGCTGAATTATATCGGCAGTAACACGCGGCTGCTGATGATCCTGGCGCGGCTGGGGCTGCGCATCGCAGCCATCAGCGACAACGAGGAGAACCTGCTCGGCTCCGGCTGCCTGGAACCGGCGGATCGCGGGCTGACATTGCTTGGCCGGCGTGCGGTGCGGGAATTGCGGGCCAACGGCATAGCACTGGATCTGACCCAGGTTGGCTATCGCACAGGAATGGACGCGATCGACCTATATGACGGCCCGGTGCTGTTCACCCATTCAAACGCCTTCGCGGTCACGCCCAACCCGCACAACATCAACGACGATCAGATCCGCGCCGCAGCCGAGACGGGCGGCATGGTCGGCGTTTCCCCGTTTTCGGCGTTCTGCCGCAACCAGGACCACCGGCGGCCGACGATCGAGGATTATGTGGCTCATATCGATTATATCGCGTCGCTGGTGGGCATCGATCATGTCGGCATCGGCACCGATCTGTCCCCGTATACCAAGCTGAAATGGGAAAACGGCACCAAGCGCGACTATCCCGAAATGGTCGGCGATTACGTATGGGAAACCGCCTACGCAGACGGCTTCGACAGCCATGCGAAGTTCATCTGCGTGCCGGAAGCGCTGGATCGGCGCGGCTACAAGCCGGACGATATCCGCAAGGTCATGGGAAGAAACGCGATCCGGGTACTGGATGCCGCCTGGACGTTGCCCTCGCGCTAAACCGGAGCGCTGTCGAAAAATTTCTGGCCGATATATTCGCCCTCCCGCACGCCGGGCAGGCAGGCGAACAGGCCGCCGCCGGTATGGGTGGTGTATTGGTTCATCGCGTCCAGCTTCGACATGTTCTGGTAGATCTTGATGAAGCCGGTTCGCGGATCGCGCTGGTAGGCGATGAAGAACAGGCCGGAATCATACAGCATGCCCTGGCGCCAGGGCGGCCAGCGTTCGGCGGTGAAGCTGACGCCGTCATTGTAGGAATAGCCCCGGCGCATGATCTGCGCGCCGTCGTTCATCGCCGGGGCGCCCAGCCGCACATGCGCGCTGTCGGCGATGACGGGGTTGCCGTCCTTGTCGGCGCGATCCAGCTCCAGCAGGTCAGTCTCGTGGGTCTTGCCGATCGGGGCGCCGGAATATTTGTGGCGCCCGATGACCTCCTCCTGCAAATCCACCCCGGTGCGGTCCCAGTGCTCCAACGAGATGCGGATGCGCCGCACCACCTGATAGCTGCCGCCGCGCATCCAGGCCGGGCCCTCGTCGCCGACCCAGACCACCTCGTCGAAGGTCTTCGGCACCTCGGCGGTGGGAACGGCGCCCGGCATTGCGTTGTTGGTGCCGTCCTTGAACCCCATCAGGTTGCGCGGGGTTTGGTTGTTCGGGACGTCGGGCAGGAAGCCTGACTGCGCCCAGCGCAACTGGGCCGCGTCATAGGCGAGCCGGGTCAGCTCGCGCACGGCGTGGAAGGCGATTTGCGGATCGTCCGCGCAGGCATGCACGGAAATATCGCCGCCGGTGCGTTCGGGCTGAAGCTCGTCGCCGTTGAAACGCGGCATGTCCACCAGGGCTTGCGGCCGTTGCGCGGCGAGGCCGTAGCGGTCCTTGCCGTCTTTCACGAACAGGCCAGGGCCGAAGCCGAAGGTCAGGGTGAGGTGCCCCGGCGCCAGGTCCAGCGCAGTGCCGCCATCGGGGGCGGCCACCGTCAGATCCTGGCCCATCGGCTTGGCGGTCTGGCCGGCGGTCAACCGGGCGGCGGCGTCGGTCCAGGCGCGCAGCATGGCCACCACATCGTCTCGCTTGGCGGTGACGAGATCGAAGGCCGCGAAATAGCTGTGCGGTGGCTGCGGCGTGGCGATGCCGGCTTGGTGCGGGCCGTAGAACGGCTCGGCGCCCGCCATTGGCGCGGGTCTGTCGGCGCGGGCGGCCCGGCTGATGCCGGCGGCGGCGAGGCCCCCGGCGGCGGCGAGCAGCCCGCGCCGGGAGGGGCGCGGGCCGTTGCTGTGGAACGGGCAGCTCACCGGGCAAGCACCAGCGTGTTTACCTCGTCCTCAACGTAATAGAAGCCGTCGCCTGCGGAGGTCATGGCGATGCCGAACAGATCGCCGCTGCCCGGCGGGGTCTGCGCCTTGTTCGGGTCGATCCAGCGCGCATAGATCTGCTTCCCACTGGCCGGGTCCACTTCCACCACCTGGCCGTTGGTGCCGTTGATCACCAGCAAATGTCCGTTCGGCGCCATCGTCATGGCCAGCGGCCGCTGGAACAACCCATCCTGGGTCACCACCCGGCCGATGCCGGCGGTATGGTCGCGTGTGGTCGCGTCCCAGATGGCGTTGACGCGGTTGCCCGTGGCGTCGGAGACATAGAGTGTATCGTTCGGGCCGAGGGCGAGGCCGGTCGGGCCGATCAGGAACACACCCTTGTCCGCCTGGGCGCCGAAGCCGCTGCCCACCACGGTCTGGTTGACGACGACGGGCGGCTTGCCCTCGGGGATGGAAAGCTGCAGGCGCAGCACTGTCGCCTCCTTGACGACCGGCGGATCGCCGTCGGGCGAGCCGACGCCGAAGCCGGCATTGCTGACGAACAGGGTGGCGGTGCTGCCCTTATCGATCACCGCCATGTTGCCCCAGGGCATGTTGATATTGGGCCCGGCGATGGTGCCGGCGAGCTTGCCGTGGGCGTCGAGCACGAGCAGGCAGCCCTGGCCCCTGGTTCTTGTGGTGCCGTCCGTGCTGGGCGCGCTGCCGACGATCACCCAGCCGGATTTCAGTACGGTCATCGCCGTGCTCAGGCCGATGCCGCCGGGGCAGGAGGCGAGGTTGCGCGGCAGACTGGCGAAGACCGACAGCTTCTTCGTCGACGGGTTGTAGTCGACGATGGTGGTTCCGAGGCCCTGAAGATTGGTGGAGTTGTTGAAATTGGTGACCAGCACGTCGTCTTTCTGGATGGTGCCGGCCGAGACCGGCGCCACCACGACGGCATAGGGGTTTTGGTCGCCATTATCCGGCACGGTCGAGGTGACGGTGACGTGCCGGCGAATGCCTTCGAGAAAGCCTTTCGGGTCGGCCGCCAGCGCGGGGGCGATCGTTGCCGCCATCATCACCGCACCGAGGCAAGCGAGGCGGGCCTGCCCGCCGAGCCCGTATCCTGTCGCCATGGAGCCACTCCTTTGCCGCGCATACGCCGGATCGGTCACCGATCACAACGCAACTGCGAGTTAGTTGCAATAAGTCTTTTCGGGCCGCGTCTCAAGTCTCTTTGCAAGGTCAGGAGGTCACGTTCGCCCGTATGCCGAAGACCGCCTCGTTGCCCAGCCGTTTGCCGGGCTGGTTCGGGTTGAGGCCGGCGCCGGGCATGAAGATGTATTGGAAATCTGGCTGGAGCTGGAGCCAGGGCGTCATCTGGGCCTGGTAGGTGACTTCGATGAAGCTCTCGCTGTTGCGGATCGGGGTGTAGGCGCCGGTGAACTGCCCGATGTCTCTGTCGGCACCGCTGGCGCCGCCGCTGATCTTGGCCAGGCCGTAGCCGATGCCGAACGTGTCGTCGTCGCGCCCGGGGAGTGGGGCCTTCAGCGTGACGCCGGCATTCAGGCTAAAATCGATCAGGTTGCGGTCGCCGGGCGCGCCCATGACGCGGGCGAACACGCCGACGGCCTGCGGGGATTACGGATCCGGACGCCAGACCATCTGATCGGCGAGGGCGTAGAAGCTGTAATTGCCCCAGTCCATGCGCGGGTCGCCGTTGCTGTCCGGCGAGGCGAGCGGGATGCCGCTGGTGTCGTAACGCTGATCGGGGAACTTCGCGGTGTCGTACCACGCGCCCAGCTTGTAGGTGCCGGGCAGGCCGGTCTGGGTGCCGGGAATGTCCATTTCGCCCGCGGTAGGCTGGTTCAGCGCGTATTGCACCTCGGCGATGAACAGCGCGGCAGTGCGCAGGTTGAAGTTGGCGCCGTATCGCGAGGAGCCGAGGAGTTGGGAATCGTTGTCGAACGGGCCACCGGGCGGGTTGTCCCGGAACACACCCGCCAGCGCGGTGACGCCGGGGATGGGCTGGCCGCGGAAGCGAACGCCCAGAGAGAGGAGAGCGGGTAGCCCGGTCCGCCGGCATAGAGATCGGCCGAGGGGAGCATCGGCCAGCCCATCATGGTGTTGAGGAACAGGGAGGAGCCCTGGCTGACCATGAATTCCTGATCCAGGCTCTGCTGGCCGAGCCTCACGTCGAAACGGCCGTCGAAGAAGGCCTGCTGGAACCAGATCTCCCAGAACCGGGTGGTCGGCTGCGCTTCGATGCCGCTCGCGGTTTGCCGATTATCGAGATAGAACTGGCTGAAATTGCGGCCATTGATCTGCAGGGCGCTGAGATTGAAGCTGCCGCCCTCCCAGCCGAATGCCTTCTGCGTATCGAGGCCGAATTGCAGCAGGGTCAGGCCATCATAGGTGGCACTTTGCTTGAGGCCGCCAGTGGCGTTGCCGAGCACCTCGCTGGTTTCCTGCAGGGTGAGCGTGATGCCGTAATTGCCGAGCACGTTGCGCAGGCCGCCCATGTCGCCCAACAGGTTCGGCCGGCGCCAGAATCCCGTGAACAAATCGGTACCGTCAGGATAGACGGCGGGCTCCGGCGTCCCGGGCCCCGTTACCCCGGTTTCAGATGGCACGCGCTGCGCGAGGGCCGGCCGGGTCCCGGCACAGGCGAGAAGGATCGGCAAGATGGTGTAGCCGACTCGGCGAAGGGCCATCGTTTCAACCTCTGAACACTGCGTTCGAACTTGATATTGAGACTCACTCGCATTCGCAAGTGGTAATTGTTGCTCTTCCGCGCTCAATGCCCTTCGCACGCTGCCGCATACGCCATCACCGCGCCTTCGACGGCCAAGGCGACGCGATCCCCTGGCTGCGGCACCATGTGGCCCGACAGGCGTGCGGTGACCTCCGGCTCCAGCCCGTCCAGAGCAAGGGTGACGCTGGCGTCGTGGCCGTAAAAGATGACCTGGCGGACCAGGGCACGGATGGCGCCTTCATGGGTCAGCCTGATCTGTTCCGGGCGCACCAGTACCTCGGCCATCCCGTCGCGAATGGCGACGGCAAGCGGCAACTGCCCGAGCGCGCAGGTCACGTGATCGCCGGACACCATGCCGGAGAGAATGACCGCCTCACCGACGAAGCGGGCCAGTTCGGCATCGACGGGGCGTTGGTAGAGGGTGGCCGGATCGGTTACCTGAACCAGCGAACCGGCCCGGAGCACGGCGACCTGATGGCCCATGGATAAAGCTTCGGACTGGTCGTGGGTAACCAGCAGGGCGGTGGTGCCGGCCGCTTCCAGCGCCTGGGTGACGGCGAGGCGGGTTTCCACGCGCAGGGCCGCGTCCAGTGCCGAGAACGGCTCGTCCAGCAGCACCAGATTGGGCGTCGGGGCGAGGGCACGCGCCAGGGCCACGCGCTGCTGTTCGCCGCCGGAGAGTTCCTGGGGATGGCGGGTGGCGTAGGCGGCAGGCAGGCCGACCCGCTCGAGCAAATCCTCGGCACGGCCGCGTTGGCGGCGTGCCGACCAGGGCAGGCCGAACAGCACGTTGGCGGCGACCGACAGATGCGGGAACAAGGCGCCTTCCTGGGCGACATAGCCGATATGCCGGCGTTCCGGCGGCACATGTACGCCGTCGCCGCAGACGCGCTGGCCGTCGATATCGATGTTGCCGGCATCGGCACGCTCGAATCCGCCGAGCAGCCGCAGCAGCGTGGTCTTGCCGCTGCCGGACGCGCCGAGGATGGCGACCAGTTGGCCGGAGGGGACGATCAGGTCCACGCCGCGCAGGACAATGTGGCCTCGGAACGCCTTGGTGAGGCCGGCGATGCGTATCTGCGCCATGATCAGCCGCCACCGGCCAGGGTGGCGACGCCGAAGCGCCGTGCCAGCAGCCAGGTAGAGAGCAGGGAGATCGCCAGCATCAGCGCCGCGAAGGGGGCGGCCGCGGCGAAAGCCAGCGAGGTGGTGTTGGCCCAGACCTGGGTGGCCAGCGTGCGCGTGCCGATCGGCGAGAGCAGCAGCGTGCCGGTCAGCTCTGTCGCCACCGACACGAAGACCATCGCCGCCGCAGCGCCAAGCCCGGGGCCGGCCATCGGCAGCAGCACCCGGCGCGCGACGGCGAACCAGCCCAGGCCGAGCGATCTTGCCGCTTCTTCCAGGCCGCGCTGCACCTGCGCCATGGCCGCGCGCACGCTGACCAGGGCCAGCGGGAGGAACAGGATGGCGTAGGTGATGACGAGCAAGGCGGCGCTTTGATAGAGCGGACGGAATGCTTGCACGGTCAGCGAAATCAAAGCCAGCGCCACGACGATTCCGGGCACGCCCTGCGCCAGATAGGCGGTGCGTTCCAGCAGTGTGACCCAGGGCCCGTGATAGCGCGTGGCGAGGTAGCCGAGCGGCAGCGCCAGCAATAGCGACGCCGCGGCACCGGCGGCGCCGAAACCGATCGTGGCCGTCGTGGCGCGCGCCAGAAGCGGCAGCGAGGGGATGACGGGCGAGCTGGCGACCTGGGCGTGCTGCAGCAGCCAGAAGCCGATCATGCCGATCGGCACGCCAAGCGTGGCGACGGCCAGCCCGGCGAAGCCCGCGACCACGAGATAGCGGGCCGGCCCGAGCCGCGCCGGCGTGCCCCGCCGGCGTGTGCCGCCGCCGATGCGCGCATAACGGCCGCGCCCGCGCACCCGGTGTTCGGCTACCAGACAGGCCAGGCACAGCACGATGAGCACGACGGCGAGCAGCGAGGAATCCGGGCCATCCAGC
>DASXIW010000120.1:0-8553 GCA_036497785.1 Acetobacteraceae bacterium
GACTCGGGTGCTGATGGTCAGTCCGGCGCAGTATGAGGCGGTGGGTCGGAACTGGGCGGAGTTTGGCAAGAGGCCGTCGGGGACGGGGCCGTTCAAGATCACTCGGGTGGTGCCGGGACAGTATATCGAGATGGTGCGCAATGAAGCGTACTGGGATGTGGAGCGCGTCCCAAAACTGGAAAAGCTGGTGGTGATGCCGATGGCGGAGGCGACGACTCGGATTGCCGCGCTGCGGTCGGGGCAGGTGGACTGGATCGAGGTGCCGGCGCCGGATTCCATCCCGTCACTGAAAGCGGCTGGGTATGCGGTGACGCTGTGGCCGTATCCACATACGTATCCGTACTGTTTGAATACTTTGGATGATTCGCCATTCAAGGACGTGCGGGTGCGCCAGGCGATGAACTATGCGATCGACCGGGAGGGGCTTTGCAGTCTGCTGAACGGCATCGCCAAGCCGGCGGTGGGGCTGTATCCGCCGGGGACGCCGTTCTTTGGCAATCCGAGCGAACATTATACGCATGATCCGGCGAAGGCGAAGGCGCTGCTGGCGGAGGCAGGCTACGGCCCGAACAACCCGATGAAAGCGAAGATCATGATTTCCACGTCGGGGTCGGGACAGATGCTGCCGATTCCGATGAACGAGTTCATGCAGCAGAATTTTGCCGCGGTCGGGATGCAGATCGAGTTCGACGTGGTGGAGTGGGGGACCATGCTGGTGGCGATCCGCAGCGACCCCAAGGCGGCGCAGTCGCACGGCGATCAGGGCATCAACATCAGCCTGAGTTCGGTCGATCCGTCCACCATGTTTCGGTACTATGCGAAGGATAGTTTCTCGCCGACCAACTATAACTGGGGGCACTGGGACAATGCGGAAGTCACCGCGCAGTTGAAGCAGGCACAAGCGAGTTTCGATCCGGCGGAGCAGACCAGGCTACTGGCGGACGCGCACAGCAAGATCGTGGATGAGGCGCCCTGGCTGTTCATTGTGCATGATCTTAACCCGCGGGCGATGTCGAAGAAGGTCACGGGGTTCGTGCCGGTGCAAAGCTGGTTTGTCGACTTCACCCAGATCTCGGTGGGGTAAAGGCCAGGGCTCTGCCCTGGACCCGCAAAGGGGCAGCGGCCCCTTTGATCCCGATAATTTAGGGTTTGTGGGGGGAGAGGGGCTGCTCAGACGTTGGTAGCGTCTCGACAGCCCCTCTCCCCCCACAAACCCTATACCGGGGTTCCAAGGGCCGTCGGCCCTTGGTGGGGTCGAGGTGCGAAGCCCTCGCCTTAACCCACCGCAGGCCGGCGAGACCGCGTGCTCAGCGTGCGCTCCAGCGCGTCGCCGATCTGCAGCACCAGGGCGTCCTCGAAAGGGCGGCCGCCGATCTGCAGGGCCAGGGGAAGGCCGGTCTGGCTGAAGCCGTTGCAGATCGACAAGGCCGGGCCGCCGGTGACGTTGAAGGCGCGGTTGAAGAACGGCTGGAAACCCGAGGCCATGGAGTCCTCGCCGATCGGGCGGGCCGGGCAGCGGGCGGTGGGGAAGATAACGGCGTCGATGGTGCGCATGGTTTCAGCGAGTTCGGCGACCAGACGGGTTCGTTCGCGTTGCGCATTGATATAGTCGGCGGCCAGGATGAAGGCGCCGGCCATCAGGCGGTGGCGGCCGAACGCGCCGTACAGTTCGGGGGAGGTGCGCAGCCAGTGCTGGTGGATCGCATAGGCCTCGCTGCGCGAAATCAGGCTGCCGCAATCGGCGTAGGTGGCGAAGGGTGACAGCTCGATGTCGCCGACGATCGCGCCCATATCGCGCAGCGCGGTGACGCTGGTCTCGAGTGCGGCGATCGTTTCGGGATCGGTGAGAAGGTCCTTCTCGAAAAAGTGACGCACGACGCCGATGCGCAGGCCGGCCAGCGAAGTGCCGAGGCGCGCGGTGTAGTCGGCGGCGGGGACCGTAGCGCTGCCGGCGTCCTTCGGATCGTGGCAGGCCAGAACTTGCAGCATCAGCGCGCAGTCCTCGCTGGTCCAGCACATCGGGCCGGCGTGATCGAGCGAGAACGACAGCGGCAGGATACCTCGGCGGCTGAGCAGGCCATAGGTGGGCTTGTGGCCCGCGATGCCGCACCAGGCGGCGGGGCCGCGGATCGATCCGCCGGTGTCGCTGCCCATCGCACCGGCGCAGAATCCGGCGGCAACCGCGACGGCGGAACCGGACGATGAACCGGAAGGATCGAGCGCTGCGTCCCACGGGTTGCGCGCCGGCGGCCAGGGCAGGTCGAACGATGATCCGCCGATGGCGAATTCCCAAGTTGCAAGCTTGCTCGTTATGACGGCACCGGCGTTGCGCAGCAGGGCTACGGTGAAGGCGTCCGCGGTAGGCACGTGGTCCTTGAACAAGGCGGAATGACCGGTCGTGCGAATGCCGGCGGTATTGTAGATGTCCTTCAGCCCGATCGGGATGCCGTGCAACGGACCCTTCCAGTTGCCGCCGGCGATTTCCGATTCTGCCCGTTTCGCGTCAGCCAGTGCCTGTTCTTCCAGCAGCAGCAGATGGCTGTTGAGGCGGGCATCGTGCTGCTTGACCCGGGTGAAATAGGCATCCGTCAATTCAACCGGAGATAGTGTCCTGGATTTGATCCGGGCGGATGCCTGGGCGATGGTTATGTAATGCAGATCGGTCATAAACGAGCCTTCGGATAGCTTGCGTCTGCTGAAGGCTTAGCAAGACCGATACCAAGCGGCGGTGCTACTCCATGCGCCATCCGCGATCCTGTCGCAGAACCGGTGTGTGCATCTCGGTCTTTCGTTCAGACTCCGGCATGACAAGCCATTGCCGCAGCCGTTCCAGCACGCGGCGGGTGGGTAGGGCGAGTTCCAGGGCCATGGCTTCGGTCATGGCGTAGAAACGCAATTGCTCGAGTTCGCCGTCGCCGCCGAGTTGGCCGGTGACGTGGCGTTCCTCGACGACGAGGAAGCGGGCGTTGAAGCGGATCGGCAGGCCGGGCGGGGTAACGGCGCGGGCCAGGTAGTGCAGTCCATCAAGGCGGGGCGGGGTGCCGAGGGAGAGGCCGGTTTCCTCGTGCAGTTCGCGCGCGGCCGCGGCGGCAATGGCGTGCGCGAGGCGGGCGTTGGCGTTTTTTCGTAGTGCGCGGGCGGTGTGTGGGGGCAGCGGCGTGGCGAAAGGGGCGGTGAGGTCGGCGCGATCGACCCGCCCGCCTGGGAACACCAGGCGATTGGGCATGAAACGATGTTTCGCGCCGCGCATGCCCATCAGCATGTGGGGCTCGTTGTCATGCAAACGCAACACGATCAGGCTGGCGGCATGTTTGGCGCGGACCGTGGGTTGGGGCAGCAGGCCCGCGGCGTCGTCAGGCAAGGTCGAACCCTTTCGTCTTGAGCCAGGCGGAGAAACCGAAGCGTTCGGGGACGGATAGCTGGCGGGCGACATTCTCGCTCCAGCAGACGCCGTCGCGGGGTGGGTAGACGTCGTTGTTTTTCAGGCCGGCGGCAGCCACCGGGTCTCTGGCGTGGCGGCGTTTGTCGTAGGCGGCGACTTCGGATTCGAGGTTGCTGTCGTCGTAGCGCTCACGGTGGACGACGATGGCGGGGGGCAGGCGCATCGAGACCGGGCGGCGGAACACCGGCCAACCGACCGAGAGTCCGGCGAGCGGATAAACGCCGGAGGGAAGACCGAGCAGGGGGGAGACGCGCTCGATGTGGGAGCGGACGTAGCTGATCGGGCAGGTGCCCAGGCCGATCGCTTCGGCGGCGGCGATGAACTGGGCCATGGCAAGGGTGCAGTCCACGGCGGTGTTGAGGAAGGTGTCCATGTTGTTGTTGGCGTGGGGCATGTCGTGCAGGTCGCACAGGCGCTGGCCGCGGCGCATGTCGCCGCACCACACAAGAAAGACCGGTGCGGTGGCGATCCAATCCATCGTGCCGATCCAGTCGGCGATCTGCTTGATGCGGGGGCGGTCGCGCATCACCACGACGGAATATTGTTGCAGATCCGATTTGGCGGGGGCGGACTGGGCGGCGGCGAGCAAGGCGTCCAGCAATGAGTCAGGGACATCCTGGTCGGTATAGCGGCGGGTGACGCGCCGATCGATCAACGGGGCGACGGCATCCGGAACCTCGGTTCCGGGCAGGTCGATGCCGAAGCGGGCGTTGAGCAGTGCCTGGCTGTCGGCCATGTTGATTTCCTCCGCATTGTGGTCGTCGTCCGTCAGTTCAGGCGCAATCCCATCACCCGAGATCGCTCGGCGATGTGAGGCCGGGTGTTATTGCGCTACCCTTGCCGGAACCCCCCGGACGCGCAAGGCTCGCGTCAGCGCTTATCGCTTGGAGGAGATCGTCGCATGCCTGCGTCCTATGAAAATCATCGTGCCCAGTTGAAGGCGATCCTGCTGGGATGGGGGATGCCGCAAGACAATGCGGAGACGACGGCGGAGATTCTATCGTGGGCCGATCTGCATGGCGTGGACAGCCATGGGATCTCGATGATTCCCGGTTACGACGGGTTGCGCCGGTCGGGGCGGGCGAAGATGGATGCGCGGCCGAAGATCGTGCGCGAGACGCCAGTCTCGGCGGTGGTGGATGGCGGCGGCGGGCTGGGGCACGTGCCGGCGCATTTCGCCATGGAGACGGCGATCGGCAAGGCCAAGAAGGTGGGGATGGCGGCGGTCGTGGCGCATCATTCGGCGCATTTCGGGGCGACCGGGTTTTACGCGCTGATGGCGGCCAAGCAGGGGCTGGTGGGGATGGCCTGCACGTCGGCCTCGGGGATTCAGGTGGCGCCGACATTTGCCAAACAGGCCAGGCTGGGGACCGATCCGTGGTCGTTCGCGGCGCCGAGTGCCGATGGGGTGCCGTTCCTGCTGGATATGGCGACGACGACGGTTGCGGCTGGGCGGATTCGTAACAAGGCCAATGAGGGGCTGCCGACGCCGGACGGGTGGGTGCTGGATGCCGAGGGCGGGCCGTCGAATGATCCGCTGGTGGCGAAGGAAAAAGGCGGGTTCCTGACCTCGCTCGGCGGATCGCCGGAGAATTCCAGCTATAAGGGGTACGGGCTGGCGGTGATGGTCAATATTCTGGCGTCGTGTCTGTCCGGGTCGACGCTGATCACCGACCCTATGCATACCAAGAAGCCGATCGGGATGGATATCGGGCACTTCTTCATGGCGATCGATCCGTCGATCTTCCGCGAATCGGAGGACTTCCAGACCGATGTGGCGACGTTCATGGGGGCGTTGCGGGCGAGCACGCCGGTCGATCCGGCGCGCCCGGTGATGGTGGCGGGCGATCCGCAGTGGAAATACGCCGAGACCCGGATGCGCGACGGCATTCCGGTGGGGGCAGGGCTGATGCGCCAGGTGCGCCAGATCGCCCAGGCCGCCGCCGCGCCCTGGCTGCTGGACTGAGGCGATGTCCAAGGTGGCGGAGTCGCGGCGGGTGACGGTGACGGATATCGCCGCGCTGAAGGGGCGGGCGAAGATCGTGTGCCTGACGGCCTATACGGCGCCGGTGGCGGCGCTGCTCGATCCCCATGTCGATCTACTGCTGGTGGGCGACAGCGTGGGGATGGTGGTGCATGGGCTGCCGACTCCGATCGGGGTGACGCTGGAGATGATGATCCTGCATGGGCAGGCGGTGGTGCGGGCGACCTCCCACGCTCTGATCGTGGTCGATTTGCCGTTCGGGACGTTCGAGGGTTCGCCCGAGCAGGCCTATGCCGCGGCGGTGCGTGTGATGAAGCAGACCGGCTGCCAGGCGGTGAAGATCGAGGCGGGCGAGGCGCTGGCGGGGACGATCCGGTTCCTGGTGGAGCGCGGGGTGCCGGTGATGGGCCATGTTGGGCTGCGGCCGCAGGCGGTGCATGTCGATGGCGGGTTCAAGGCCAAGGGGCGCAGCGAGGCGGAGTGGGCGCGGGTGGTCGCCGAGGCCCGCGCGGTCGAGGCGGCTGGGTGCTTCTCGATCGTGCTGGAGGGTGTGGCGCAAGGTCTGGCCGATGAGGTTACCCGGGCGGTTCGGGTGCCGACGATCGGGATTGGGGCGTCGCCGGAATGCGATGGGCAGATTCTGGTGACGGACGACATGCTGGGCGTGTTCGAGCGGGTGCCCAAATTCGTCCGCCGCTATGCCGATCTGCGTTCGGTGATCGACAAGGCGGCGGCGGCGTATGCGGCGGATGTGCGGGCGGTGACGTTTCCGGGCGAGGCGGAGGTTTATCGGTTCAAGGGGTAAGGTGGTGGGCTGCGGGGTTGGCGCTGGTGAAGCGGGGGGTTGCTTCGTCGCTCTGCTCCTCGCAATGACATCGTGGGGCGGGCGTTGCTTCGTCGCTCTGCTACTCGCAATGACACGGATAAAGCTGTGCTCCTCGTAATGACAGCTTGGGGGGCGGTCAGGACATCCAATGGGGGGGCTGCCAGGTCCAGCCTGATTGAGTGCGCGACCACCAGCCGGGCATCCATAGGTTGCCGTGGCCGGCGGCAGGGACGTACTGGCCCTTGGCCCAGACATAGCCGCTGCCGTTCCAATCCCAGTGGCCCGGTTGCCACATCAGCGGCTCCGCAATCACCGGCGGATTGGGCTTGCTCTCGGGGATAAGCGGCGGGACCGGCGGGTAAGGGTTGGCGTCGGCGCCCTGCTGCGAGGAGCAGCCCGCGATCAGGAGGAGCACCAGCAGGGCGGCGGACGCGGCGGATTTCCTCATGGTGTTGTGGTCTCCGAGGCAATCATTCTGGGACGAGGATGGATACCACGGCCTGGGCGGCGATCCCCTCGCCGCGGCCGGTGAAACCGAGGCGTTCGGTGGTCGTGGCCTTGACCGAAATGCGGGCTGGGTCAGTGTCGAGCAGAGCGGCGAGACGGGCGATCATGGCTTGGGCGTGGGGGGTGATCTTCGGGCGCTCGCAGATCAGGGTGACGTCGGCGTTGACCAGGCGGGCGCCGCGGGCGGCGATGCGTTGGGCGGCGTGGCGCAGAAAGCGGGCGCTGTCGGCGTCCTTCCATTTGGCGTCGGAGGGGGGGAAGTGGCGGCCGATGTCGCCCTCGGCCAGCGCGCCGTAGATCGCGTCGCACAGTGCGTGGATGCCGACATCGGCGTCGGAATGGCCGGCGAGACCCTGGTCGTGCGGCACGTTGACGCCGCACAGGAACAACGGCCGGCCGGCTTGCAGGACGTGGACGTCGAAGCCGGTGCCGACGCGCGGGGTGAGGTTGGCAGTCATGATGCGCTCCAGCCGGACGAGGTCTTCCGGGTAGGTCAGCTTGATGTTGTCGTCGGAGCCGGGGACGGTTTCGACCGTCTCGCCCGTGGCTTCGAGCAGGGCGGCGTCGTCGGTGGCGCCGGTGAGGCCGGCGCGGTGGGCGGCGAGCAAGGTGGGGAAGCGAAAGGCCTGGGGAGTCTGGGCGCGGAACAGGCCGTCGCGCGGGATGGTTTCGATGATAACGCCGCGGACCACGCGCTTGAGGGTGTCGGCGACGGCGGCGGCGGGTATGGCCCCGGCCGACTCGCGCAGGGCGGCCAACAGGGACGGAATGGTGTCCGGTGGGATGAAGGGGCGCGCGGCGTCATGGACCAGGACGATGTCGGGGGCGTGGGGGACGAGTGCCTCGAGTCCGGCGCGAACGCTGTCCTGGCGCGTTTCGCCACCTGGGACGGTGGGCAGGACGCCTTTGAGACCGAGCAACGCGGCTGCGATGGGGTGGGCTTCGCCGACCGGTTGCAGCAGGGTGACGTGGGCGGCCAGTGCGTCGGCGGCACGGCGGATGACCGGCTTGCCGGCGAGCATCAGGAACTGCTTCGGCTGGGTGGCGGCGAAGCGGGTGCCGGAGCCGGCGGCGACGAGGATGGCGGCGATGCGCATGCGGCGGACAGATGCCGCCGACGGACCATTCCGTCAATGACGGCGGTCAGGCGACGGTGGAAAATCCGGCTTTGGTGGCGGGGTTGCCCGCCGGGACCGGCGGGAGGCCCAGCTTGGCGTGCGCTCAGGCGCAACATCGAACGGCGGCCTCGCCTGCCGCGGACTGGTCAAGCTGCCTTCCCGGCGCGGAGGGCGCGCCGGGCAGAACGCTTAAATTCGTCTAACGGTGCAATTAGCAGACGAAATCAAATCGTATTTTTGTCTATATAATCAGATGTAGGTTACTTTAAGGAAAGATTCGGCGGTTGTAAACATAAATTTTGACGTCTCCGTGCGAAACTTTATCCGATCTCGGTACGGGTTTTGACCCGTAGCCGGCGCATTTCGACGAACTGCCACACCAGCAGGATCGGCACGCCCACGACGATGTCGCGGCCGCGGCGGACCAGGGAGACACCGAGGGACAATTCGGGGGGGATGCCGAAGATGGCGCCGAGACTGGCGTATCCTGCCTCGTGCACGCCGGCGTTGATCGGAACCAGGAAGGCGATGGCGGCGGCGGCGCTCAGCAGCGCCTCGATCGCCAGCGCGTCGTCGAAGTCGATCGGCACGCCGAGCGCGCGGTAGGTGATCCAGCCGGCGACGCCGGTGCCGATCCAGCCGATCAGGTGGACGAAGAAGCCCATCGCGAGCTTGC
>DASXIW010000121.1:0-3144 GCA_036497785.1 Acetobacteraceae bacterium
CAACTGCACGAAGCCGATCTGGTGCTGCTGCCCTATTGGCGATCAATCTACACGGCGCGCACATCTGGCGTGTTCATGGAGGCTCTTGCCGCCGGCAAGCCGGTTATCGCCACCCGTGACAGTTGGATGAGCGACCAACTCGCCACCCAGGGCGCCGGCGTGTTGTGCGATGATTGCAACGCGGCGGACCTTGCGCGCGCGATTCGCCAGGCCGCTTTGGAACTCGTCCAGCTTACAGCAAAGGCGCGCGGCAGTCGCGGGTCATGGTTGGCAAAGCACAATCCGCGGGCGCTGGTTCAGGCGATCGCTGCGTCGAGACCGCTCTCAGCCGATGTCGCGCCGCGGCGGATCGCGTTGCTCTACCCCTGGGAGGACTTTGTTGAAAAACAGGGTGGCGCCAGCCGGCGTTGCAACCTGCTGGTGGACTTCCTCGCAGCGAGGTCTACGGATATCCGCGTTTTGCAAAGTGGCCGGCACCCACCGACGGTCACGCCTGGCTGTCAGGCGAGCGCACTGGGTCGGGTGCCTTATTCTGCGGTTCTGGTCAGGATGATTCTTCGCGGCGCCACGCTGACTGCCGCGCCCGGTAAGGCGGCAAAGTACGACTGGATCATCTGGCAGTTCATCCGACTGTGGTTCATTGCTCGCTTCCGCCGTCGAATTCGACGATTGGTGCAATGGGCCGATGTCGTACTTCTGGAATACCCGTTTTGGGCGAGTGTGGTGGCACCGATCGCGCGGCAGCAGGGCAAGCTCGTCGTGCTGACGGTGCATGACATCATGGCGTCCCAGATCACTGACGCGCCGTTTCTGCAGAAACTGGTATGGCACTTCGAGCGCAGGGCACTCGGCATGGCGGACCGGCTGGTTGCCGTCTCATCGGGCGATCAGGCTAAGTTGTGCGAGGCGGGGCTTCAGGCGGAACTTGCGCCCAACCCGGCCGATGGGCGAATGTTTGATTTGGATCGCCTGCCGCAACAGCGTTGGACGGTCGCGGAGCGGTTCGGGCTGGAGCTACCGCCCGGCCGCATCTGTTTTTTCATTGGAAGTCTGCATGAGCCAAATCTGATCGCGGTCGATCGCATCCGGAACCTCGCACGGCAGTTGGGCAGATCGGCGGCAGACGATATCGGTTTCGTCGTTGCAGGCGATTGCGCGCCAGTGGAGCGCGCCGGAAACTTTGTGGCGCTCGGGCGTATCAGCGACGCGCTTCTGCTTGCGCTGTATCCGCTGGTCGATCTGGTACTCATTCCTCTGCCTCACGGAACAGGTACGTCACTCAAGACTATTGAAGCGATGGCAGCAGGAAAGGTGGTTATCGGCACGGCAGCGGCATTCCGAGGATTCGACGTGACATCCGGGAACGAAGCGGTCGTTGAGGATGATCTGACTCGCTACCCGGAGTGGATCGTCAGGCTGCTCGCCGATGCCAGTGAGCGGGCACGGATCGGTGCGCTGGCCCGGCGGTTTGCTATACGTTACGATTATCGGTTCGCCTATCAGGCATACCCTACCCTGCTCGGATGTCCGGCTGTGGCAGATGAGAGCGGTGGAACTCAGAATCGCGACTGTCTTGCTCAGTACGGTATTGCCCTAGTTGAAACACCGCCAGCCTGAATGACCAAGCGGATCCTACAACTACGCGGGGTCAGGGGCTTAAGATACAGCAGTACCAGGTCGCCGTAATACCGGTCACACGCGACGTCAGCTTATGACGATACGCGGCCCGCTGCTGCGCGCGCCCGTCGCGCCCGACACCTTCTCCCACACCCGTGTGGCCACCGCCGCAAACGCCTTCGCCCCATCGCTCTCCGGCGCAGCCGCGGCGATCGGCGTCCCTGCATCGGAGGCAGTGCGGATATCCACCAGCAGCGGCACCTCGCCCAGGAACTCGGTCCCCAGCCGCTCCGCCTCGACCCGCGCCCCACCGTGGCCGAAAATCTCCGCACGATGCCCGCACGCGGGGCAGCAGAAGAAGCTCATGTTCTCGACCAGCCCCAGCACCGGCACGCGCGTCTTCTCGAACATCCGCACTCCGCGGCGCGCGTCGATCAGCGCGATGTCCTGCGGCGTGGAGACGATCACCGCGCCGGTCAGCGCCACGCGCTGCGCCATGGTGAGCTGCGCGTCGCCGGTGCCGGGCGGCATGTCCACCACCAGCACGTCGAGCGCGCCCCACGTGACCTGCCCCATCATCTGCTCGAGCGCGCCCATCACCATCGGGCCGCGCCAGATCATCGGCGTCTCCTCATCGACCAGGAAGCCGATCGACATGCAGGCGAGCCCCCAGGCCTCCAGCGGGATCATTTTGTCGCCGCGCACCTCGGGCTTGCGCGACAGCCCCAGCATGCGCGGCAGGCTCGGGCCGTAGATGTCGGCGTCCAGCAGCCCGGTGCGATGTCCCTGACGGGCCAGCGAAACAGCCAGGTTCACCGCGACGGTCGACTTGCCGACGCCGCCCTTGCCGGAGGCGACGGCCACGATCGCCTTCACCTCGGGCAGCAGCAGCGGCGGCTTCGGCCCGTGGCCGTGTGCAGGCCCCTGCCCACCCTGCGCCGCCGCCGGCCCCGGCGCCTTCCGCCCGGTCAGCACCGCCGCGGCATTGGTGATGCCGGGCTGGCGCGCCAGCAGCGCCTCGGCCGCGCGGCGCACCGGCTCCATCGCCTCGGCATGCGCCCGGTCGGTCAGCAGCGCCACCTGCACCAGGCTGCCGCGCAACTCGATGCCCTCGACCAGGCCGGCACTGACGATGTCCTTCCCGGACGCGGGATCGGTGATCGCGCGCAACGCCTCGCGCAGTGCGTCGGCCGTCGGTCCGCCGGGAGATGCGCTCGTCATGTGCTTGCAAACCTTCTGCCGCCGGTCGATAAGCAGGGCCGCCGAGATGCCGCCCGTCGCGTGGATATGGCCTGTGGCGCCCGATCCTCCAATGCCCCGGTGTGCCGCATCGCGTCCGGCCAGACCACACAGGAAACATTCTCATGTCTTCTAACAATGGCGGTCCAAATCCGTGGGGATCGCCGGGCGGCGGCTCCGGAGGCGACGGAAGCGGCAGGGGACGGCCGCCACCGGGCGGCGGCGGCCCCTGGGGGGGCGGCGGCGGGCCGGGCGGACCGTTCGGCCCGCGCCCGGGCGGCCCGGGCG
>DASXIW010000122.1:0-3430 GCA_036497785.1 Acetobacteraceae bacterium
CTGACCCTGCGGCACCGTCTTGGCGCCGGCGAACACGGTCACGATCACCAGCAGCAAAAACAGTATCCAGACGAGGCTCAAGGCATTCCCCATGGCGTTCGTTCAGATTTGTAATGCACCTGCCGCGCCGGTCTGTAGCACGACAGAAACGTTGAGGATACGGACCATGTCGCGCTGCAGGTTCCTGGGCCCGTGCGCGGCCCTGCTGGCGATGGCCTTTGTCACCGCCGCCGCCGGTCCCGGCCAAAACCCCGTCCCCGCCCCCAACGCCTTCCCCGCAATCGTGCTGCCGGGCCTCGGCCCGCACGATCCGCGCCGTGTCATGGATACCAAGGCGCAGCCTTGGGGCGGCGTCGTGCTGTTGCAGATCCCCGGCATTTCCCGCTGCACCGCTTCCCTGGTCGCGCCAAGGCTGGCACTGACCGCCGCGCATTGCCTGTATGGCCCACGCCTCGGCCATTTCGTCCCGCCGGAAGCGGTGCACGTGCTCTCCGGCTATGTGGGCGGCGACTATGCCCGGCACAGCATCGCGACCGCGCTGCGAATCGCGCCCGGGTATAACCCGATTCGTCCGGCCGCGACGCGTGCCGCCGATTTCGCGCTGGTGACGCTGGCCGAGAAGCTGATTGCCCCGGATGGCGCCCTGGGCCTGGATCGCCAGCCCGTCACCACGGGCGAAAGACTGATGCTGGGCGGCTACAGCCAAGATCGGGCCGAAATCCTGACCGCCGACACACTCTGCCATGCCGCGGGCCTCGTCATGCTGCCCGGCGGCGCGATCATGCTCCGGCATGATTGCGCCGGCACGCGCGGCACCAGCGGGGCACCTGTCCTGGCCCAGGGCGCGGATGGGCGGTGGCGGATCGCCGGCCTGGAAGTGGCGGCCGTGACGGGTGAGGCCGAGGGCCTGGCCGTACCGGCGGCCACGCTGGCCAGCATTCTGCCGCCGCCCTGAACCACGCCGCCCCGCCGGAATCCGCGCCACGCACCGGCCTCGCGCGCCATTACAGGCAAGTCACATTTCAGCTTAACAAAAATTGTCCGTTCCGATCCCGCATGGCAGTGTTGATCGGCTTGACCCACCAACAGCCGGGGGTCCATATGCGCGGCTTTCCCGCGGTCTCGGCAGCGATGTCTATATATCGGGGCGACGCTGCAAGAACTGAAGGCACATTGAACATGACACTGCCGCTCATGCCAAAGGCCACCGCCGTGTGGCTGATCGAAAAAACCGCCTTGACCTTCACCCAGATCGCCGATTTCTGCGGCATGCACCCGCTTGAGGTGCAGGCGATCGCCGATGGCGAGGTGGCCCAGGGTATCGTCGGCTACGACCCCCTCGCCAACAGCCAGCTCACCCTGGCCGAAATCCAGCGCTGCGAGGCCGATCCGAACGCCCGGCTGAAGTTGCTGCCATCCAACATGCCGCAACCGAAGCGGTCCAAAGGCGCGCGCTACACGCCGGTGGCCAAGCGCAACGACCGGCCGGACGGCATCGCCTATCTGCTGCGCAACTATCCGCAGCTGAGCGAGGCGCAGGTGGGCAAGCTGATGGGCACCACCAAGGACACCATCCAGAAGGTGCGCGACCGTACGCATTGGAATTCGGCCAACATAAAGCCGCGCGATCCCGTTATTCTGGGCTTGTGCAGCCAGACCGATTTGAATGCGATGGTGACCCAGGCCAATGAGAGACTGGCGCGCGAGGGCCATGCAGTGCCGCCGCCGCCAATGCCCGAGGCCGACGAAGCCGCTTGATCGGGGAGGCCGCTGGTTATGGCGGGGGGTGGGGGAATGGCCGTGAGCCGGACGATGGCCGCGCATGGCGCGGCCACGCCGACTCACGCCGTGTTCATTGCGCCCTTGGTTCGGCGCGCAGGCGGTCCATCTCTTCCTTCAGCCGCAGTTTTTCAAGCTTCAAGCGCGTCAACGCGTCCAGATCGGGTCGAGGACGGTGGTCTTCCTCGAATATACGCGTCTCCAAACTGGCATGACGGGTTTTCAGGCTCTCAATCCGGGACTGCAGGCTCATGAAACCTCCTGTGACAGGTCGTTGTCCGATCATTGGCAAGTCGCGCGCGGGCACAGGGTTGCGGCCCCACGCAAGCCAAGCCTACTGCCATTGTGCCGCCGATTGCCAAGTCATTCGGCACGGTACTATTTGGAACGCCAACCCATGAGCGGCAAGAGCGAAGGGCCCGGCCGCAGGGATGGCGGCATGCTGACCGACCGGGATTCGCTGCTGCGCAAATTGCACGAACTGCGCAGCGAGCATCGCGATCTGGACACCGTCATTGCCCGGCTGCCCGAATCCGGCCCGACCGACCAGCTGCATCTCCAGCGTCTGAAGAAGCGCAAGCTGCTGCTGAAAGACGAACTCGCCTGGCTGGAATCCCGCCTTATCCCCGACAGCATCGCCTGAGGCCCATTTCGTGACCACAACCGCGTCGCCGACAGCAAGTGTTGTCGGCATCATCATGGGCAGCCAATCGGACTGGCCCACCCTCCGCCATGCCGCCGAAATGCTCGACCAGCTTGGCGTGGCCTACGAGACGCGGATCGTCTCCGCCCATCGCACCCCGGACCGGCTGGCGGAATACGCCAAGGGCGCCGCCGCGCGGGGGCTGCGCGTCATCATCGCCGGCGCCGGCGGGGCCGCGCATCTGCCCGGCATGTGCGCCGCCTGGACAGCGCTGCCGGTGCTGGGCGTGCCGATGGAGAGCCACGCGCTGAAAGGCATGGATTCGCTGCTGTCCATCGTGCAGATGCCGGCCGGCGTGCCCACGGCCACATTCGCCATCGGCCGGGCCGGCGCGGTCAACGCGGCCCTGTTCGCCACCGCCATCCTCGCCGGCACGGACAGCACCCTGGCCGGCAGGCTGGATGCGCATCGCGCCGCCCAGACCGCCGGCGTGGCCGAGCGCCCGGTCGACGAGCCGACATGAGCGGGCCGCTCCCGCCGAATGCCACCATCGGAATCGTCGGCGGCGGCCAGCTTGGCCGGATGACGGCGCTGGCGGCGGCGAGGCTCGGCTATCGCTGCCATGTCCTCTCGCCCGAGTTGGACAGCCCGGCCGGACAGGTCAGCTCCGGGACGACGCTGGGGGATTACGAGGACCCGGTCGCCCTGCGCGATTTCGCCGCCAGCGTGGATGTGATCACCTTCGAGTTCGAGAATGTGAGCGCCGAGGGTCTCGATCTGCTGGCCTCGATGAAGCCGGTGCGCCCGTCGCCGGCGGTGCTGCGCATCAGCCAGGACCGCATCGCGGAGAAAAGCTTCCTGAACGCGGCCGGGGCCGGCACGGCGCCCTGGCGCGCGGTGCACAACCTCGCCGATCTGGAAGCGGCGGTGGCCGAACTGGGTCTTCCCGCCATCCTGAAGACAACCCGGCTCGGCTATGACGGCAAGGGGCAGTTTCTCCTGCGAAGC
>DASXIW010000123.1:0-28687 GCA_036497785.1 Acetobacteraceae bacterium
TCCGCCACGACCGCGTCGAGACGAACACGGTCGGCGGGACTGACGTTCAAAGTGATGCCGGTGCGCATCCCCCAGAATCGCACGGCGCAGCGCGTCCCGGAATCCCAAAAAGGACTCTTCCGTCAGGTGCGATCCACTAGCGTCCCTCGTATAGCCGGGTCACCTCGTCCCAGGCATAGGCTATGTGGCTCACCGCCTGGCCATCCTGCTCGACCGTCTCGCACATTAGCTGGCATGCACCCAGCGCCTCGTAGAAGCGCCGCGCCGGCAGGTTCCTATCCAGCACCCACAACGAGGCGGACATCAGGCCCCGCTCGGCCAGCGACCGCCCCAGTGCGGCCATCATTTGCCGTCCGACGCCCCGGCGCTGGATCTGCCGCAGCAGATACAACGCCCCGATCTCGCCGGTTTGAACGAGCCGAGCGTCGCGCTGCGGTCCCGCCGACCCGAACCCGACGATATCGCTACCCTGGCGCAATAGCAGCACGAAGGAACCCGCGCCGATGATGTCCCGCCAGCGTTGGCCGCGCCGGACGGGATCGAGCCCAGCCAGCACGCTGTCGGGCATCAGCCCGGCATAAGTCTCACGCCACGCCTGGACATGCATGACACCCAGCGCCTCGGCGTCGTCCACCGTGGCGCGATCGAACATTCAGGCGGCGCGGCCGGCGCGGATAAAGGCGCGGATGCGGTCGGGGTCTTTCACCCCGGGCGCGCTCTCCACACCGGAGGACACGTCCACCGCCGGCGCGCCGCTTACCCGGATCGCCTCGGCAACATTATCGGCTGTCAGGCCACCAGCCAGCAACCATGGGCAGGGTGCCTGCCACCCCACCAGCAGCGACCAGTCGAACTGCACGGCATTGCCGCCCGGCCGCGTGGCGTTCTTGGGCGGCTTGGCCTCGATCAGCAACGCATCGGCGTGCCCGCTCACATCCGGCAGATCGGCCGCCGTAGCCACACCCACGGCGCGCCAGACCGGCAGACCGAAGCACACCCGCAATTCCGCCACCCGGTGGGGCGGCGCATGAACCTGCAATACGTCCAGCTTCACCACCGCCAGTACCGCGGCCACGTCGCCATCGCTGGGATCGACGAACAGGCCAACGCGGGCAGGGCCGCCCTCGGCCCGAGCCGACAAGGCGGCGGCCTGGGCGGGCGTGATCGCGCGCGGCGAGGGTGGGAAGAACACGAAACCCAGCCAGTCCGCCCCCTCGGCCACCACCGTGTCGAACGCCACGGGGTCGTTCACACCGCAGATCTTGACGCGGGTCATCCGCGCAGTTCGGCGGCGATCGCCGCCGCCGCCGCGCCCGGGTCGGGCGCCTGGGTGATCGGGCGGCCGACCACGAGCCAGTCCGCCCCCGCGCGCGCCGCCTCGGCGGGCGTCATCGTGCGGGCCTGATCGCCGGCCGCCACGCCGGCCGGCCTGATGCCGGGCACCACCAGCAGCGGTCCCGCCCCAAGCGCGTCCCTTAGCATCGCCACCTCTTGCGGGCTGCACACCAGCCCGTCCGCGCCGGCCGCCAAAGCCAGCTTTGCCAAGCGTAGCACCTGCTGACGCGGGCCGCCGGCCACACCGATATCGTGCAGCGCCTCCGCGTTCAGACTGGTCAGCACCGTCACCGCCAGCAGTTTCGGACGGGTCGCGCCGCCTGCCTCCACCGCGTCGCGGGCGGCTTGGATCATCGCGGCGCCACCAGCGGCGTGCAGCGTCAGCAAAGCCGGGGCGGCCGGCAGCACGGCGCGGACGGCGCCCGCCACGGTGTTGGGGATGTCGTGAATCTTCAAATCCAGGAAGATCGGCCGGCCGTCGATCGACCGCACGCCGGCCGTGCCATTCGCGAGGAAGAATTCCAGCCCCAGCTTCAGCATGCCGCAATGCGGCGCCACCGCCGTGGCCCAGCCCCGCGCGATTGCCGGCTCCGTCGTGTCCAGGGCGACGACCAGGCCGGTCATGCCGTTAGCCGCGGCGATCCGCGGGCAGCAATGCCGAAACGAGGTCGCGTGGCGGCGCGGCTGCGGCTGGCGTCGCATTGCGCGCCTTCAACTCCTGCACCTGCGCCTCCAGCAGCCGGACCCGGTATTCCGCCCGCCGTGCCTTGCGCCGCGCGGCCATCGCACTGAACCAAAGCTCCAGCGCCCCCAATGCGAAGGCGATCGCCATGCCGGACAGCACCACGATGGAGAGCGGCGCGTCCAGCACCAGATCCGTGGGCCATAGGCCGAGATGTACGCTCTGGGTGTTCGACAGGGCGAACAGCACCAGCAGCAGCAGAAAGGGTAGGGCGATGAGAACGCGCATGTGCGGTGCTAGATCAACATAGCTTCAGGATGGCTTGCCACGGTTCACGCGCTCGCGCAGTTCCTTGCCGGCCTTGAAGAACGGCACGGCCTTTTCGTCCACCGGTACGGCCTCGCCGGTACGTGGATTGCGCCCGGTGCGCGCGTCTCGCTTCTTCACCGTGAAAGCCCCGAAACCGCGCAACTCCACGCGTTCCCCGCGCGCCAGCGCCACGGTGATCTCGTTGAAAATCGTCGCCACGATCAGTTCCACGTCCCGGCTTAGCAAATGTGGGTTCGCCTCGGAAAGCTCCGCTATCAGCTCCGACTTGGTCATATCTGGATATCCCTCGCGCGCGTCAGTCGCCCTGCGAGGAAGGCTGCCAGACCGCCCAGGCGCCGTCAATACTAAGTCCTTGAGACAGAACAGTTTTCAGCATCGTACCAAGAAGACCATCGGCGCTACCGCCAAAAGCCCGCGCAGTCAGCCCTCCCGTGGTCACATCGCGTACGGGCAGCGACGCCGGAACGTGGCGTTCGCTGGCCAGCCATGCGCGTGCCTCGGTCTCGCCGCCGATCGCGTCGATCAGGCCCAGTTGCAGCGCCTGTCGCCCGGTATAGGCCCGCCCATCGCCCAGTTCGCGCACGCGCGCCGGGTCCATATGACGGCCATCGGCGACCATGCCGACAAACTGGTCATACATATCCATCACCAGGCCGTGCAGCACCTCCCGCCCCTGGTCGGTCAGCGGCCGGGTGAAGCTCGGCTGGTCCTTCAGCGGGCCGGAGGTGATCGCCTCAGCCGTGATGCCCAGCTTGCCCAACAGGCCAGACGCCTCGCCGGTCTCCAGAATAACGCCGATCGAGCCGGTCAGCGTGGAGTCGCGGGCGAAGATCCGCGCGGCCGGCATGGCGATCATGAAGCCGGCCGAGGCGGCAGTGCCGCCCATCACGGCGACCACCGGCTTCTTCGCGGCGACATGGGCAATCGCGTCATGCAACGCCTCCCCTCCGGCCACCGAGCCGCCAGGGCTGTTGATCTCGACCATCAGCGCTTTCACCGAGGCATCGTCCGCAAGGCCGGCAACCGCCTCGTTCAGCTTGCGCTGGTCGGTGATGATGCCACTCACGTTCAGCCGGGCGACATGCGCGCCGCCCACGGTCAGGCCGCCGGCGCGGCCCACCAACGCCAACGCGCAGGCGAGCACCGCCAGCACCGCGGCCACCCGCCAAAACAACAGGCGGCGCTTGAGGCGCCGCCTGTCGATCAGCAGATCAGTCTCCAGGCTCATGCCGGGACGGGACCGTTACTCGGGGGTGGCTTGCTGGTTGCGACGGCGAATGGCCGCACCCAGAATGTCGCCCAGCGAGGCGCCGCTGTCCGAATTGCCGAACTCGGCGATCGCCTGCTTGTCCTCCTCGACCTCCTTGCCCTTCACGGTCAGAGACAGCTTCCGCGAGGCGCGGTCGACGGCGATGATTTTCGCGTCCACCTTCTCGCCCACGGCGAACCGATCCGGCCGCTGCTCGGCCTTGTCGCGGGCCAGCTCGGCACGGCGGATGAAGCCGGTCAGCACGTCATCCACCTTCACCTCGATGCCGTTGGACTGCACCGCCGTCACCACGCAGGTGACGATGTCGCCCTTGTTGACGCGGTCGAGCACGGAGGCGGCGGGATCGTCGGCCAGCTGCTTGATGCCCAGGCTGATGCGCTCTTTCTCGACATCGACGTCGAGCACCTTCGCCTTGACGATCTGGCCCTTCTCATACTTGGCCATGGTCAGCTCGCCGGCCTCCTCCCAGGACAGGTCGGACATATGCACCATGCCGTCGATATCCGCGGTCAGGCCGATGAACAGGCCGAATTCCGTCATGTTGCGGATTTCGCCCTCGACCTCGGTGCCCACGGGATGCTCGTCGACGAACTGCTCCCAGGGGTTGCGCTGCACCTGCTTCAGCCCCAGCGAAATCCGGCGCTTGGCGCTGTCCACGTCCAGCACCATGACCTCCACTTCCTGGCTGGTCGCCACGATCTTGCCGGGGTGCACGTTCTTCTTGGTCCACGACATCTCGGAGACGTGCACCAGACCCTCCACGCCCGGCTCCAGCTCCACGAAGGCGCCGTAATCGGTGATGTTGGTCACGCGGCCGGAATACTTCGCTCCCGGCGGATACTTCGCGGCCACACCCTCCCAGGGATCGGCCTCGAGCTGCTTCATGCCCAGGCTGATGCGCTGCGTGTCGCTGTTGAAGCGGATCACCTGCACCTTCACCTGCTGGCCGATCTGCAGGGCCTCGCTGGGGTGGTTGATGCGGCGCCAGGCGATATCGGTCACGTGCAGCAGGCCATCGACGCCGCCCAAATCCACGAAGGCGCCGTAATCGGTGATGTTCTTCACCACGCCGTCCAGGATCATGCCTTCCTTCAGGCCCTGGATCAGCTCGCTGCGCTGCTCCGCGCGGGTCTCTTCCAGCACGGCGCGGCGGGAGACGACGATGTTGCCGCGGGCGCGGTCCATCTTCAGGATCTGGAAGGGCTGCGGCTGGCCCATCAGCGGCCCCACATCGCGCACCGGGCGGATATCGACCTGGCTGCCGGGCAGGAAGGCCACGGCGCCGCCGAGATCAACGGTGAAGCCACCCTTCACCCGGCCATAGATCGTGCCGGTCACGCGCTGATTGGCCTCAAAGGCCTTCTCCAGATTGGTCCAGCTCTCCTCGCGGCGAGCCTTCTCGCGCGACAGCACGATGGTGCCGTCACGGTCCTCATAGCGCTCGACATAAAGCTCAATCATGTCGCCGGGCTTCACCTCGGGGTTCGCCCCGGGAGCGCCGAATTCCTTGAGGGCGACGCGGCCCTCGCTCTTCAGGCCCACATCGACGATGGCGAACTCGTCGGTCAGCCGCAGCACGCGGCCAGTGACGACCGACCCGTCAAAGCCGCTGTCGCGGCCGAGAGTCTCGTCGAGCAGGGAGGCAAAATCTTCTTCGCGATTATAGTCGAGAGCCGTGGCGCTGGATGCCATAGGGGTGGTTCTGTCCTTGGGCGGCGCAGGACCGTCTGGCCTCTGTCGCCGCGGAAATGCGCATTCCCCACAGGAAACACGACTTGCCCGCGAGAGGCTCGCGGGCCACGATTTTCCGATATCCGGGGGCCAGACCATTCCGCGCCACCCGCCTGTCTAGCCGTCTCAGCCATTCATGCGCGGGACACATACGCGCCGTGGCGCGGGAGTCAAGGGAAACTGCCGTTTCGGGTCCGTAAAATTATGGCGAATAGCAGGCAGGCCGGGGCTCCGCCCTGAACCTGCACAAGCCAGGGCCTTGAGAATCCATTACTCTTTCGGCTGTCGACGCCCGTCAATGCATGCCGGCCCGGCTGCCAGCGCCACCCTTCACCGCAATCGCGGCACCAGTAACGCCAACGCTTTCGCGAACGCCGCCTCCGCATCCAGTTCGGTCGTATCGAGCGTCAAGGCATCCGCGGCCGGCCGCAACGGCGCTGCCGCGCGGGCCTGGTCCAGTGCGTCGCGGGCGCGGAGTTCTTCGGTCACCACGGCCAGTTGGGCCTGTTGGCCCTTGGCGAGCAATTCGCGCCAGCGGCGCCGGCCGCGTTCCTCCACACTGGCGGTCACGAACAGCTTGGCCGCCGCATCCGGGAAGATCACGGTGCCGATGTCGCGGCCATCCAGCACGGCGCCGTGGTCGGTCCCGAAGCTGCGTTGGAAATCCAGCAGGGCGGCGCGCACCGCCGGCACCGCGGCCACACGGCTGGCGGCCTCGTCGGCTTCGGGGCCGCGCAAATCCTTGCGCTCCAGGTCGCACGGCCGCAGCGCCCTTGCCACGGCGGCGGCCACCGTGGCGTCGGCGGGATCTGCGCCCTGGTCCAGCACAAGCCGGCCCACGGCGCGATACAGCAGCCCCGTGTCCAGATAGGACAGGCCAAAATGCGCGGCCAGACGACGGGCCAGCGTCCCCTTGCCGGCAGCCGCAGGCCCATCGATGGCAATGATGGGGGCAACGATGGGGGCAGTGATCGGCCGGCTGGTCATGCGGCGGTCAGCGCCGGAGAGCCGCCCTGGCCGATGGCGCAGTTCATCAGGGCGACGAAGCCCGGGAAGCTGGTGTCGATAAAGGTCGCATCGTCCACCCGCACCGGTTCGGCCGAGGCGAGGCCCAGCACCAGCGCGCTCATCGCCAGGCGGTGGTCCATATGGGTCTCCACCAGGCCGCCACCCGCGGGCGGACGGCCAGTGCCGTGCACAATCAGGTCGTCGCCCTCGACGTCCACCCGCACGCCGTTGCCGGCCAGCAGGGCGGCGGTGGCGGCCAAACGGTCGCTCTCCTTCACCCGCAGCTCCTTCAGCCCGCGCATGCGCGTTGTGCCCTTGGCGCAGGCGGCGATCACCGCCAGCACCGGGTATTCGTCGATCATGCTGGGTGCCCGCTCCGCCGGCACGTCGATCCCGTGCAGCGTGCCATGTCGGGCCACCAGATCGCCGACCGGCTCGCCGCCCTCGATGCGCTCGTTCTCCACTTCCAGGTCCGCGCCCATTTCCCGCAGCGTCGCGAACACCCCGGCGCGCAGCGGATTGAGCCCGACGCCCGCGATCCGCAGGACCGAGCCCGGCACCAAAAGGGCGGCCGCGACCGGGAAGGCGGCCGAGGAGGGGTCGCCCGGCACCACTACATTGGCGGCGCGCAGCTCGGGCTGACCGGTCAGATGGATGATGCGCCCGGTGCCGGCCACTTCCACGGATAGCTCGGCGCCGAAATGGCGCAGCATGTTCTCGCTGTGGTCGCGCGTGGCCTCCGGCTCCTCGATGCGGGTAATGCCGGGCGCGTTCAGGCCGCACAGCAGCAGGGCGGATTTCACCTGGGCGGACGGCACCGGCACCCGGTATTCGATCGGCAGCGCATCCGCCGCGCCCTGGATGGCCAGCGGCAGCCGGCCGCCCTCGCGCGTCTGGAACCGCGCGCCCGATTGCGCCAGCGGGTCGGTGACGCGGCGCATCGGCCGCTTGCGCAGGCTGGAGTCGCCGGTCATCACCGAGAAGAACGGGTGGCTCGCCAGAATGCCGGAGAGCAACCGCGCCGCCGTGCCGGAATTGCCCATGTCCAACACATCAGCGGGCTCGGTCAGCCCGCCCACGCCACGCCCGGCCACGCGCCAGGTGCCGGGGCCGTCCTGCACCACCTCGGCCCCCAAGGCGCGCATGGCGGCGGCGGTGCGCAGCACGTCCTCGCCCTCCAGCAGGCCGGAAATCCCTGTCTCGCCAACGGCGAGCGCGCCGAACATCAGGGCGCGATGGCTGATCGATTTGTCCCCTGGCACATGGATCGTGCCGGTCAGCGGGGCGTTGGGGCGGGCAGCGGCGAGGGGGTTCTGTCTATGCGCGTTCATGCCGGGCGCTTAGCATGCCATTCGAATGTTTGACAGGCGCGCTTGTCGATGGCATGGGGCGCGCCCTCATGCTGAAACCTGCGGCGCAGGACGGCCCACTCCTCGCGAGGCATCGATGGCGAAACCCGAGCTCGGCACCAAGCGCGTCTGCGTTTCCTGCGGCGCGCGCTTCTACGACCTGACGAAACAGCCGGCAATCTGCCCGAAATGCGGGACGGAGCAGCCGGCCGAACAACCGCGCATGCGGCGCGGCACCGGCAATGTGGCCGAAGAAAAGCGCCGCCCAAAGACCGCCGTGGTCCCGGGACTCGATGAGGCGGATCCGGAAGTCGAGGTCGTCGAGGAAGAGGCGGAGGAGGACGTGCTGGAGGATACCTCCGACTTGGAAGACGGCGCCGATGCGATCGTCGAGGTCGAGACAGAGAATGGCGAGGAGGAACGCTGAGAGCGGGGCGCACGCCGCCCCCTGATCCGCGTTACTTCACCAACCCTCGCCCACGCCCGATAACCGCCTTGCCGAAGCGGCTGCGGAGCGCGTCGATCGCGGTCTGTGTCGCGACGCGGCGTGGCGCGTTGGGGTCGGCCAGGTCAGGCTGGTCGGCGCTGTTGCCGGGCATTAGCGGCGCTGCCCCGATGCCGATCAGCCGGAATGGCGTGCCATCGGCCTCGCGTGCCAGCAGCGCGCGGGCGGACGCGAACAGCGCGTCCGGCAGCCGTGTTGGGCCGGGCAGGCGCACAGCTCTGGTGCGCGTCGCGAAACCGGCGGTTTTCAGCTTCAGCACCACCCCGCCCGCGGCGAAACCCTGTTCAACTAAGCGCCCCGCCAGTTTTTCCGCCAGCCGCCAGAGCGGCCGCTCCAGATCCTCCGCCCGGGAGAGATCCGCATCGAAGGTGGTCTCGGCGCTGATCGATTTGGTCTCGCGCGCCGGATCGACGCGGCGCGCATCCTCGCCCCGCGCCCGCCTGACCAGCGCTGGCCCGTCATCGCCCAACCGGCGCAGCGCGTCGCGGTCGTCCAGCCCCTGCAAATGGCCCAGCCGGGTGATGCCCAGCGCTTCCAGCCGCTTGGCCAAGGCCGGACCGACACCGGGCAGCAGGCGCACAGGTTCGGGCGCGAGCAAGCTGGCGGCTTCGGCGCCGATCACGCAGAAGCCGCGCGGCTTGTCGCGGCCGGCGGCGATCTTGGCCAGCAGGCGGTTGGGCGCGAGCCCGATCGAGACGGTCACGCCGACATCCGCCTCAATCCGGTTGGCCAGCCGCGCCAGTACGGCGGCGGGTGGGGCGCCGTGCAGCGATTCGGTGCCGGCCAGATCCAGCGCCGCCTCGTCGATCGACAATGGCTGCACCAACGGCGTCAATTCGGCCATCAGCGCGCGGATCTGTCGGGCGGCGGCGACGTATTTCGAAAAATCCGGCCGGATCACCACCGCATCCGGGCAGGCCTTCATCGCCTTGAACATCGGCATGGCGCTGTGCACACCATACATCCGCGCCACGTAGCAGGCCGCCGTCACCACGCCGCGCACCCCGCCTCCGACGATCACCGGCTGGGCCGCGAGTTCGGGCCGGTCGCGCTTTTCCACGCTGGCGTAGAAGGCGTCGCAATCGACATGGGCGACGTGCAGGCTGAACAACTCGGCATGACGCAGGATCCGGTGGCCACCGCAGGCCGGGCAGACCTGGCTGTCTCCAGGATCGGCCTGACAGTCGCGGCACAGCCCCCGAGCGATCCGGCTCGTGCTCATCCAGGCCGCGGCCACAGCCAGGCGGCGCCGCGCACGCCCGAGGAATCGCCATGGACGTTGCGCACCACCGGTGTGTTGACGAAATCCGAGAATACATAGGGCCGCATCAGGTCGGGTACCTGATCGTACAGGTGCGCCATGTTGGACAGGCCGCCGCCCAGCACGATCACATCGGGATCGATCAGGTTGATGATGACGGCGAGTCCGCGCGCCAGCCGGTCGGCATGCCGCGTCAGCGCCTGCTGGGCCTGGACCTCTCCGGCAGCGGCCCGCGCCGGTATGCCGCTTGCGTCCAGCGCCTCCGGCCCGTCGCAATCCATTGCCAGCCCCGTGCCGGAGATCAGCGTCTCCAGGCAGTTGCGATGGCCGCACCAGCATAGCCTGCCCGGATATTCGTTCAGGCTCGGCCAGGGCAGGGGGGTGTGGCCCCATTCTCCGGCGATCCGGTGCCGGCCGCCCAGCATCTTGCCGTCGACAACGATGCCCCCGCCGCAGCCCGTGCCGATGATCACGCCGAACACGACGGATTGGCCGGCCCCGGCGCCGTCGGCGGCTTCCGAGAGGGCGAAGCAGTTCGCGTCGTTCTCCACCCGCACCTCGCGCGACAGTGCCGCCGATATGTCACGGTCGAACGGGTGGCCGTTCAGGGCGATGGAGTTGGCGTTCTTCACCAGCCCCGTTGCGGGGCTGATCACCCCGGGGATGCCGATGCCCACGCTGCCGGCGCCGCCTAGGGTCTGCTCGATGCCGCGCACCAGATCCGCGAGGCCGGCCACGGTGGCGTCGTAGCCTTTCGGGGTGGAGATGCGCCGGCGCAACTGCAACGTGCCGTCGTGGGCGAGCGCCGCCACCTCGATCTTGGTGCCGCCGAGATCAACACCGATTCGGAAGTCATGGGATGTGTTCATGGCAGGACTGTGCAACCGCTGGCGCGCTTGCTCAAGCCGGGTGGCCGCCGCAGGATGCGCGCCATGAGCGAAATCCTGCTAGATGTCAAAGGCATGAACTGCCCGCTGCCCGTGTTGCGCGCCAATCGGGCGCTGCGAAGCCTGCAGCCCGGAGACCGGCTGCGCGTGCTGGCGACGGACCGGGCCGCGGTGGCCGATTTCCAGTCCTTCTGCCGGGAGACGGGCAACCCGCTGCTGGCCTTCAGCGAGGAAGGCGGCGTGTTCAGCTTCGTCATCCGCAAGCGGCCGGCCGAAGGCTGAGGAATTGCGGCATGGCCGTCGCGCTGATTACCCATCCCGCCTGCCTGGGGCATGAGCCGGGCGCCAACCATCCGGAATCGCCGGACCGCTTGCGCGCCGTGCTGCGGGCGCTGGACGGAGCCGAATTCGCAGCCCTGATCCGCGAATCCGCCCCGGAAGCGAGCGAGGCGGCGCTGCTGCGCGTCCATCCCGCGGACTATGTTTCCACCATCCAGGCGATCCGTCCCGAGCCGGGCCGGACCGTCATGCTCGATCCCGACACGATCATGAGCTCAGGCTCGCGGGAGGCGGCGCTGCGCGCGGCCGGCGGTGCCGTGCTGGGGGTGGACCTGGTGATGGAAGGGCGTACGCGCGCCGCCTTCGTGGCCACCCGGCCGCCGGGCCACCATGCCGAGCGAGCCACCGCCATGGGGTTCTGCCTGTTCGCCAACGCCGCCATCGCCGCCCGCCATGCCCAGGTGCGCTGGGGGCTGAAGCGCGTGGCCGTGGTGGATTTCGACGTGCATCACGGCAACGGCACCCAGGACATTTTCGCCGCCGATGCCAGCCTGTTCTACGGCTCCAGCCACCAATATCCCTGCTATCCCGGCACTGGCGCGGCGTCGGAGACGGGTATCGCCGGCAATGTGGTGAACGCGCCGCTGCCCCCCGGATCCGGCAGCACGGAATTCCGGGCCGCCTGGATGCGGCGCATCCTTCCGGCTCTGGGCGCGTTTGCACCCGAATTGCTGGTCATTTCGGCCGGCTTCGATGCCCACAAAGCCGACCCGCTGGCGCAATTGCGCCTGGAGACGGTTGATTTCGGCTGGCTCACCGCCGAGTTAGTACGCATCGCTGGGCTGTATTGCAACGATCGTATCGTATCGGTTCTGGAAGGCGGCTACAACTTGGCGGCAACCGCCGCATCGGCGGCAGAGCACGTGCGTGCACTGTTGCAGGACTGACACAGGCCTGTGGTTTAGGGGTTGGCGGGTCGAGCGGCAACAGCTATCGACCCGCCGATCAGGTTACAATTGAGGGACGGGGAGGTCTATGAATCGCATGCCCAGTGGCAGTTCACCAATGGATTCCGCTGCCGCGGCAGATATTGCCAGCCTGTCCTTCGAGGATGCGCTGGCGGAGCTGGATAAGATCGTCCGAGGCCTCGAGGGCGGCCAGCAAAAGCTGGAGGATGCCATTTCTGCCTATGAGCGGGGCGCGAAACTGCGCCAGCATTGCGAGGCGAAGCTGGCCGAGGCCGAACAGCGCGTCCAGGTGATCGTCGCGGCCGCCGATGGCGCCGTGAGCTTACGGACGACGGATTGAGCGATGTACCAGTCGATACTGGTGGACCGCGAATCGGTATCGTCTTCGCTGGCTCGTTTGGGCAGCGAGGTTGAGGCCGCGCTGGAAGTATTGCTAGCGCTTCCGGAGGGTCCGGAGGCTCGTTTATGCGAGGCGATGCGGTATGCGACGCTGGGGGGTGGCAAGCGGCTGCGGGCGGTTCTGGTGATGGAGAGCGCGGGTCTGTTCGGGGTTGACCGGACCAGTGCTGCGCGGGTTGGCGCGTCGGTGGAGATGCTGCACGCCTATTCGCTGGTCCATGACGACCTGCCGGCGATGGACAATGACGATCTGCGCCGCGGCAAGCCAAGCACGCACAAGGCGTTTGACGAGGCGACCGCGATCCTGGCCGGCGACGCGCTGCAGACCCGCGCCTTCGAGGTGCTGGCCGATCCGGACACCCATGCCAACCCGGAGGCGCGCTGCGAGCTGGTGGCCGCGCTGTCGCATGCCTCGGGCCTGGCCGGGATGGCGGGCGGGCAGATGATCGACATGCTGGCCGAGGGGCGGGCGCTGAGTGCGGCGGAGATCATCCGGCTGCAGGCGCTGAAGACCGGCCGGCTGATCCAGTACAGCGCCGAGGCCGGGGCCATTCTGGGCCGGGCGGCGCCGCAGCAGCGCCAGTTGCTGGCCGCCTATGGGCGCGATCTCGGCGCGGCCTTCCAGATTGCCGACGATCTGCTGGATGCCGCCGGCACCACCGGCGAGATCGGCAAGACCGCCGGCAAGGACGAGGCGGCCGGCAAGGCCACGCTGGTCGGCGTGCTGGGGCTGGAGCCGGCCCGCGCCCAGGCCGAGGCGCTGGCCGCCCAGGCCGCGCGCCATCTGGATTGCTTCGACGAGCGCGCCGACCTGCTGCGCGCGCTCGCGGCCTATGTCGTCTCACGGCGGAGTTGAACGCGATGAACGCCCCCATCCTGCCCACCCGCCCGGCCACGCCGCTGCTCGACCGGGTGCGGGTGCCCGCCGACATGCGCAATTTTTCCGCCGAGCAGTTGAAGCAGCTGGCCGACGAGCTGCGCGCCGAGACGATCGACGCGGTCTCGACCACCGGCGGCCATCTGGGCGCCGCCCTGGGCGTGGTGGAGCTGACGGTGGCGATCCACGCCATCTTCGACACGCCGTCCGACCGGCTGATCTGGGATGTCGGCCATCAATGCTACCCGCACAAGATCCTGACCGGGCGGCGCGACCGCATCCGCACGCTGCGCATGGGCGGCGGGCTGTCCGGCTTCACCCGCCGCGCGGAGAGCGAGTACGACCCGTTCGGGGCGGCGCATTCCTCCACCTCGATCTCGGCCGGGCTGGGCATGGCGGTGGCGCGCGACCTGAAGAACGCACATGCCCTCAAGGCGGGCGGCGCCAAGGACGATCGCCATGTGGTGGCCGTGATCGGCGACGGCGCGATGAGCGCGGGGATGGCCTATGAGGCGATGAACAACGCCGGCGCCTTGCATTCGCGCCTGCTGGTGATCCTGAACGACAACGACATGTCGATCGCCCCGCCGGTGGGAGCGATGAGCGCCTATCTGTCGCGGCTGCTGTCCTCGCAGAGCTTCCTGTCGCTGCGCGAGCTGGCGGTGCGCATGGCCAAGCGCTTCCCGCGCGGGATCGAGCGGACGGCGCGGCGCGCGGAGGAATATGCCCGCGGCATGCTGACCGGGGGCACGCTGTTCGAGGAGCTGGGGTTTTATTACGTGGGCCCGATCGACGGGCATAATCTGGACCATTTGCTGCCGGTGCTGCGCAATGTGCGCGAGGCGGAGGAGGCGGGGCCGATCCTGCTGCACGTGATCACCCAGAAGGGGCGCGGCTACGCCCCGGCGGAGGCGAGTGCGGACAAGCTGCACGCGGTCAGCCGGTTCAACGTGATCACCGGCGAGCAGGTGAAGCCGCCGCCGGGGCCGCCGACCTACACCCGCGTGTTCGCCGACGCGCTGATCGCCGAGGCGACGCGCGATCCGGCGGTGGTGGCGGTGACGGCGGCGATGCCGGGCGGCACCGGGCTCGACCGCTTCGCCAAGCAATTCCCCGAGCGGTGCTTCGACGTGGGCATCGCCGAGCAGCACGCGGTGACCTTCGCGGCGGGCATGGCGACGGAGGCGATGAAGCCGTTCTGCGCGATCTACAGCACCTTCCTGCAACGCGCCTACGACCAGGTGGTGCACGACGTGGCGATCCAGTCGCTGCCGGTGCGCTTCGCCATCGACCGGGCCGGCCTGGTAGGGGCGGACGGGGCGACGCATGCGGGCAGCTTCGACCTGGCCTATCTGGGCTGCCTGCCCGGCTTCGTGATCATGGCCCCGGCCGACGAGGCGGAGCTGGTGCACATGGTGGCCACGGCGGCGACGATCGACGACCGGCCGAGCGCCGTGCGCTACCCGCGCGGCGAGGGCGCCGGGGTGGCGCTGCCCGAGCGGGGCGAGATCCTGCCGATCGGTCGCGGCCGCATCCTGCGCGAAGGCGGCCGGATCGCCATATTATCCCTGGGCACAAGGCTGGCCGACGCGCTGGCGGCGGCGGACGAACTGGCGACACGCGGCCTGCCAGCGACGGTGGCCGATGCGCGCTTCGCCAAGCCGCTGGATCTGGATCTGGTCGAGCGGCTGGCGCGTCACCATGATGTGCTGGTGACGATCGAGGAGGGCAGCATGGGTGGGTTCGGCGCCGCGGTCATGCAACATCTGGCCTGGCACGGCCTGCTCGACGGCGCCGTCAAGCTGCGACCCATGGTGCTGCCCGACAGCTTCCTCGACCATGACAGCCCTGCAAAGCAAATCAAGCAGGCCCATATTGCCGGCAGTGATATCGTGGAAACAGCGCTCGGCGCACTCGGAATGGGCGGCCTGAGTTCCGCCACGGCCTGATGGCCAGACTCCGCGCAGATCAGCTTCTCGTCGATCGCGGCCTTGTCGAGACCCGCAGTCGGGCCCAGGCGCTCATCCTGGCCGGCAAGGTTTTCTCGGGCGAACGCCGCATCGACAAGGCTGGCCAGCCGGTCGCGGACGACATGCCGCTGCAACTGCGCGGCCAGGATCATCCCTGGGTATCGCGCGGCGGATTGAAGCTGACCCACGGACTGGCCCATTTCGGCTTTTCCGCGCAGGGAAAGACGTGCCTGGACGTTGGCGCCTCCACCGGCGGGTTCACCGACGTGCTGCTCGCCAATGGCGCCGCCCGGGTGCATGCCGTCGATGTCGGCCATGGTCAGCTTGCCTGGAAACTCCGTACCGATCCGCGCGTGGTCGTGCACGAGAAGACCAATGCCCGGTACATCGACGAGACAATTATCCCGGATGCCATCGATGCCCTGGTCTGCGATGCCAGTTTCATTGGCCTGGCCACCCTGCTTCCAGCGCCGCTGCGCCTTTGCGCGCCCGGCGCATGGGTAATCGCGTTGATCAAGCCGCAATTCGAAGCCGGACCGCACGCTGTGGGCAGCAAGGGCGTCGTGCGGGATCCCGCCGTGCACGCCGAAGTTTGCGACAGAATAGAAGCGTGGTGGCGTGGCCTGCCGGGCTGGACGGTTATCGGGGTGACGGAAAGCCCGATCACCGGCCCGGAAGGCAACCGGGAATTCCTGATCGGCGCCACGGGATAGAACTGGCCCTCATGAGGCCAGCCCCGCCGCGAGCGCCTCCACATCGACGGCGGCCGGGGCGGAGGGATGGCGCACCAGCAGCAGCGTCTGCCGTCGTATCGCCTCTCGCACGCGCTCATCACGCCGGATGATCCCAGCCAGTTTCGGGGTGTGACCAAGGAATTTGCGGCTCGCATGGGCCAGCGCATCGAAGGTTCGCTGCCCCGCCGGGCGGCTGGCCGCCTGGTTCACCACGATCCGCGCATCCGAACGCCCACCGCCCGCATCGCCTGCATAAAGCTTAAGCACGGCGTAGGCATCGGCATCGGTCAGGCTGGTCGGCTCGTCTGTCGCCACCACGAGCAGCGTGTCCGCGAATACCGACATGCGTCGCACGCCGCGATCGATCCCGGCCCCCAGATCGAGCACCACCACATCGTAGCCGGAGGCCGCCGCGCGCAGAGCCGCGAGCATCTGGTCCAGGATGCGCGGCTTCAGCAGCGCCAGGCTTCCGGACCCTGACTGGCCGGGCAGAATGTCAAAACCGCCCTCATGGCGAAACACCGCCTCGGCCAGCGTCACCCGCCCCGTCGCCACCGCGCCCAGATCGCATGACGGCATCAGCCCAAGCTGCACATCGACATTGGCGAGGCCCAAATCGCCGGCGAACAGCAGCACGCGCCGCGCCGACCGCACCAAGGCATGGGCCAGCGTAATGGACAACCAGGTCTTGCCCACCCCGCCTTTGCCGGATGCGACGGCAAGAATACGAGGGCCAGGACTGTCTTCGTTCATGCGGCTTGTTCCAGGAAGGAGCCATAACGATTGAGGCGCGCTGCCAGGAATTCGGGGGTCACGGCACCAGTTCTGGTGCTCATCATCGACATCGCGCAGTTTCACCGGTCCCAGCGACTCGATATCGTCGCGCAGCATCTTTCCCGCGCGCTCGGAGAGGTTGCTGAAGAACAGCTCGCGCAACTTTTCTGAAGCGCCCTTCAGCGCCAGCGGAAGCTTCTCCTTTTCCACCGCACGCAGCAGGGCATGCACAGCCATTGGCGTCAGTCTTTGCTGATCGTCGAAGGTGAACATCAGCGACTTGATCTTTTCCGCCGCCTCCCGGTTGCGCTCCTCCAGCGCCGCCAGGAAGGGGGGTCTCGGCCTGCCGATCCAGATTATTGAAGATCTCCGCCATCATTTCATGCGCATCGCGCCGCGTGCCGCGTGCCGCGTGCCGCGGGCCAGGTTGGACATGAACTCCGCCCGCAGCGTCTTCTCCACGCCGTCCAACACGTCTTTCTGCACACTTTCCATGCGCAGCATGCGCATCACCACCTCCATCGCGAACCCGTCGGGCAGCATCGCCAACACCCTTGCGGCGTGGTCCGGCCGGATCTTGGACAAAACCACTGCCACGGTCTGCGGGTATTCATTCTTAAAGTAATTGGCGAGCACCGCCTCGTTCACACTTCGGCGCGCACATGTCCGGGTCCCAACGTCCGCTCCAGCAATTCCTCCACCGAGCGGCTCATCCGCAACTCGATTCCGTGGCGCAGTTCCTCGGCGCTGGCGGCAGTTCCCGCTTCGTTGGCCGGATCGCCCGCCCGCGCCAGCAACTCACCCCGGCTATGCACCACGGAAATGTTGCCCGGCCGCAGCCCGGGCACCGCGGCGGCCACCAGATTGACGATCGCCTGCACATTCTCGCGGTCCAGCCGTGCCGCCCCGGCGGTGGTCAGCATGACCGAAGCCTGAGCTTCCTGCCGGTCACGGGCGAAGGGTTCGCGCTTGGCCAGCACCAGATGCACCCGCGCCGCGCGCACACCATCGATCGCCCGGATCGTCCGGCCCAGCTCGCCCTCCAGCGCACGCAGCTGGTTGATGTTTTGCTGAAACTGATTGGCGGTGAACCGGTCCCCGCGATCGAAGATCTCGTAGCCGATCGAGCCGCCCGATGGCAGCGACTCTTTGGCCAGCAGCAGCCGGGCGCGGGCCACATCGTCGGCCGGCACCAGGATCTGCGTACCGTCCCGGCCGATCTGATGCGCGATATGCTGGCGATCCAGGCTGTCGGCGATCTGCGCGGCCTCGCGCAGATCCAGCTCGCTGTACAGCAACGCAAAATGTTCGGCACCCCGATGCAGCGTCAGAAATGGCAGGATGCCCAGCGTCCCCACGGCCGCCATCGCCAGCGCCGCCAGGCGGAATGGCCCCAGCGTGCCCAGCCCCGCCAGAATCGACTTCACCACCCCCCCTCCCGCGCGGGAGCGATGGAGCAGAATGCCGGTTTTGGCATGAACGCGAACTCTGTCTGCACGATCGAAGATCCGGATGCGTGAGGAGCGACCGGCTCAGAGTGGCCCACACCTCCTAATCGCCGGTTAACCGGCCGGCATTTGTCACCCAGTCCTACCTTGCCCGCCTTGGCGACACTGCGGCGCTTCACCGAATGTTAGGGCTCCGGTCTCAACCCTCCCCCAATGGCCAGACCGCTCGACACCATCGCCCGCCGCAGCCAAGCCGTGGATGCTGCCCGGCGCGAGCTCGCAGAGGCGCTGCGCGCAGAAGCAGCCGCAGCCGGGGCCGCGCAGGCCGCTCGCCCGCGAGCAGGCCGCCGCCTCCCGCAACGATGCATCGGACGCGGTGGCGGAGGCGTTCGCTAACTGGCTGCCACGCGGCCGGCTGGCGCTCCAGGCGGCGCAAGACGCGCGGGCGCGCGCCGAGGCCACGGCAGCCCGCGCCTGCCTGGGTGCCGCCCGCGCGCCCGCCGAGGCCGTGGAGCAGATGCTGGCCCAGCAACATGCCGAGGAACGTCGTCTCGCCCTGCGCCGCGAACAGGCCGAACTGGACGAAATCGCCCGCCGCCGCCCGCTGCCATAGCCTGGATCGCAGCCCCCGCCGGGGGTGACCTTGCCTGGATCGGCTACTCCGACGGATAATGCCGCCCAGCGCACGCAAGATCGGGTTACACGACGCAATGCCGGCTTACCCAGACTACCCGAACCCCGACCTGCTGGAGCGCATTCCGCTAGACGCCCGGGTGATTCTCGACATTGGCTGCGGCTCGGGCGCGCTAGGCGCCGAATACAAGCGCCGCAACCCGGCATGCCGGGTGCTGGGCATCGAATCCGACCCGGCCTCGGCCCGCATCGCGGCCACACGGCTCGACGAAGTGGCGAACATCGATGTCGAGACCAACCCGTTGCCCTTTCCCGACCTGGCCTCCGGGTTGATGATCGACTGCATCATCTACGGCGACATACTGGAACATCTGTGCGACCCCTGGCGCGTGCTGAAGCTCCAGGCCCAGGCGCTCTCCCCCAACGGCACCGTGCTGATCTGCATGCCCAATGCCGAGCATTGGAGCTTCGCCGAGCGCCTGTTGCGCGGCACGTTCGACTACGAAGACCAGGGCTTGTTCGACCGCACCCATCTGCGCTGGTTCAATTTCGATACCACCCGCCGTGCCCTCACCGAGGCTGGCCTGGTGCCGCAGGGCGTGGTGCCGCGCATCTTCGACCTGCCCCAGGCTCGCGCCTTCACCCGGGCGATGGAACCCGCGCTGGCAGCGCTCGGCATCGACGCGGAGGCCTATCTGCGCCGTGCGGCACCGCTCCAGCATGTCTGGCGCGCCCGGCGCGCCGAAATGCCGCTGCTGCATGTCGTCTCCACCATGCTCCCGCCGGTGGGCGGCGTCACCGAGGTGCGCGTCACCGAGCCGATGGCGGCGATCGCCACCGATTCATCCATCGCGGTGCGCATCGTCCAGGATTTCGAGCCGATCGACCTGCCCGACGACACGCCGAAGATCTTCATCTTCCACCGCCCCATGCTGGCCGGCGAACAGGGTCTGGGCTTCATTCGCCGGCTGGTCGACCGAGGCTATCTGGCGATCTGCGAGTTCGACGACCACCCAGACTATATCCCCGTGCTGCAGCGCCCGGACGTGCAGAATTTTCGCGCCGTCCACGCCGTACAGACCTCCACCGAGCCGCTGGGCGATTTCTTCCGCCGCGTGAACCCCGAGGTGATGGTGTTCCCCAATGCCATCAAGCGCCTGCCCGATATCCGGAACTACGCCGACCCCAGCCGCCTCACTTTGTTCTTCGGCGGCCTGAATCGCGAGGAGGACTGGCCGCAGTTCCTGCCGGCCCTGAATGCGGTGGCGGCCCTGGCCGGTGACCGGTTGCACTTCCAGATCGTGAACGACCTCGGGCTGTTCGACGCGCTGCAAACGCCGCACAAGCGCTTCACCCCGCTCTGCGATTACGAGACCTATCGCGACATACTCTCGCGCTGCGAAATCTCGTTCATGCCGCTGGCCGACAACCCGTTCAACCGCTGCAAATCCGATCTCAAATTCCTCGAAGCGGCAGCCCATCGCGTCACCCCGCTCGCCAGCACCACCGTCTATGGCGGCAGCATCGAGGACGCGCGCACCGGCATCCTGTTCACCGACACCACGGAATTGCGGCAAAGGCTGATGCGCCTCGTCGCCAACCCCGACTCCGGCCGCGCGATCGGCGACGCCGCGCGCGCCTATGTCACCCGCCACCGCATGCTCGCCTATCAGATCGCCCGGCGGAACGCCTGGTACCGGTCGCTGTGGAACCGGCGGGGGGCGCTGCATCGCGACCTCCTCACCCGCGTGCCGGAGCTGGCCGTGGAAGGCCTGCAACATGCGTAATAAGGGCGCATTGCCCAACATGTCGCCGAGACATGCGTCGAAAGTTCGGGCATGAGGCGGATCTATACTATTATAGTCTGATGGGCGTCTGGACCGGGGTCTGGGCCCGGATCTGTGCGGTTCTGTCCTGGTTGGAATACCCCATCAGCTTCACCCGCGATCACCGTCAGATCATCCAGTCTTGGCCTGACAACCCACCGAATCCCGGTCCGAAGGTTGCGATCTTCATCCATTTCGATGGCCAGGGCCGGGTCGGGCACCATACGCTGCATTATGTCGCCTCGCTGCGCGCCGCCGGGTTCAGCACGCTCTTCGTCACCAACTCCGGCAAATTGCGCGATGAGTCACTGGCGGCCCTCAAGCCGCTCTGCGCCGGGATACTGGTCAGGCGCAACATCGGCTACGATTTCGGCGCCATGCGCGACGGGCTGGAATATCTCGGCCTGCCGCACGCCACTACCGAAATGGTCCTGCTCGCCAATGACAGCGTCTACGGCCCGCTGGCGTCGCTAGACGCTATGCTGGCGCGGATCGACCTCGAGACCGCCGACATCTTGGGTGCGACGGAAAGCTGGCAGACCCGCTACCACCTGCAATCCTTCTTTGTCGTCGCCGGCCGGACAGCCCTGACCTGCGACACCTGGCGCCGGTTCCGGGCCGGGGTGCGGCCGGTGAAATCGAAGTCCTGGGTGGTCAAACGCTACGAAGTCGGCCTGACCCAGCGCCTTCTGCGGGCCGGCCTGCGCTGTGCCGCGATGTGGCCCTATAAGAACCTGATCCGCCATGTCGATGCCTACGCCATGATGGATCGCGGTCCAGCCATGAACGGGCTCAGCCCGGTCTGGATCGACCCGATCCTCAATATGCGCCGCACCCACGCCGTCCGGACCCGCCACTACTTGGTCACCCGCACCCCGTTGAACCTGACCTCGGATCTCTAGCGCCAGCTGTTGCTGGACGGGTTTTCGTTCATCAAGCGCGAACTCGTGCGCTCCAACCCAAGCAGGGTCGCCGATGTCATCGACTGGCGCGATGTGGTCGCCCAGAAATACGGCGGCACACCGGAGGCAATCGGATACGATCTGCAGCGGGTGATGAGGAACAAGGTACCTTGAGGCAAAGCCAAGGGGAGGCAAAGCCAAGGGGAGGCAAGGCCAAGGGCTGGTCATGCCTGATGAATCCCTTGTGCACGGTTTGCTCCGAAGTGTTCATGTGATCGCGCAAGTGGTTTCGGAACTTAGCGCGTTGCTTGGCTTTAAAGCCTGACCTGGCGGATGACAGGGGGAGGTCTTGTGACCTACCAGCTCTATTATTGGGACGGCTTGCAGGGGCGCGGAGAATTCGTCCGGCTGGCGCTGGAAGAGGCCGGTGCGGCGTATGTCGACGTCGTACGCGGGTCGGAGAAGCGTGGGCAGGGAACGGGTGCGATGATGGCACTCCTCGATAGCCGCACGGTGGCGCATATTCCCTTCGCGCCGCAATTCCTCAAGGACGACGAGCTGATCCTATCTCAGGTGGCAAATATTCTCATGTATCTTGGGCCGAAGCTCGGCCTTGCACCGCGGGACGAGGGGTTGCGCCATGTCGCGAACGGGCTGCAGCTGACCGTCGCGGATTTTGTAACAGAGGTGCATGACACCCATCACCCGATCTCGACCTCTCTGTATTACGAGGATCAGAAAGACGCGGCGAAGGCGCGGTCAGCCGATTTCCTCGCCAATCGGATGCCCAAGTTCCTGGGGTATTTCGAACGCGTTCTGCGGCAGAACCCGCAGGGCAAGGCGCATAGCGTCGGAGGGGCGCTCACCTATGTGGATCTATCCCTGTTTCAACTGGTCGAGGGCCTGCGTTACGCATTTCCCCGCGCGACCAGGCGCCTGACGGCGATGTATCCAGCGCTGGCGGCGCTGCATGATGCGGTGCGGGAACGGCCGAATATCGCGCGATATCTGTCCTCCCCGCGCCGCGTGCCATTCAACGAATCCGGGATTTTCCGCCGCTATCCGGAGCTAGATCAGAACGCCCCGAGCGCGGGATAGGTCAGGCCCAGTCCGGCGAGGATCAGACCGGCCGCGCCCATCACCAACGCGAATCGGATCAACATCTTCGAGGCGGTGATGGCCGAAGCGGTGGCCAGCACGATGCCGAGTTCGAAAGCCGCCGCGGCGTTGTCGAAGCTGTGCGACATGTCCAGGGACTCGCCGCGGAGATTCTCGAATGCATGCGCCCAGACGGCGATAGCCTCCTTTCCGTCCTTGGGGTCCTTGGCGAAGCGCGTCAAGATCGACGATCGTTCCCCCACCCCCCAAGCATCCCATTAGAGGCCGCATGACCGAAATTAGTCGCTCCGCCTTGTTCGGAAAGCTCAACCCCATCGCCTACAAGGCGATCGAGGGTGCCACCGTGTTCTGCAAGCTGCGCGGCAATCCGTATGTCGAGCCGGTCCACTGGCTGCAACAAATCCTGCAGACCCAGGACAGCGACCTGCACCGGATCATCCGGTATTTCGAGATAGATACGTCCAGGCTCGCCAGCGATATCACCGCGGCGCTGGACCGGCTGCCGCGCGGCGCCACCGCCATTTCCGATTTCTCCCCCAATATCGAGGAATCCGTCGAGCGCGGCTGGGTGTTCGCCACATTGATGTTCGGCGAGGCGCAGGTACGCACCGGCCATCTGCTGTTCGGCGGCTTGCGCACCACCACATTGCGCAATGCGCTATATGCGATGAGCCGCCAGTTCGAGCGCGTCAAAGCCGAGACGCTGGGCGATGAATTCGCGAATATCCTCGCCACCTCGCCGGAAGCCGCCCTCGCCGCCGCCGATGGTTCCGCACTCGGCGCGGTTCCCGGCGAAGCGAGCGGCGCGGTCGCCCCGGCCGCCATGGGCAAGCAGGAGGCGCTGGCCAAATATTCCGTCGACCTGGCCGAACGGGCGCGCAAGGGCGAGATCGATTCCATCGTCGGCCGCGACCAGGAGATCCGCCAGGTCGTCGACGTGCTGATGCGCCGCCGCCAGAACAACCCAATCCTCACCGGCGAGGCCGGCGTCGGCAAAACCGCCGTGGTCGAGGGCTTCGCGCTGCGCATCGTCGCCGGCGACGTGCCGCCCATGCTGCGCGACGTCAGCCTGCGCACGCTGGATATCGGCCTGTTGCAGGCCGGCGCCAGCATGACGGGCGAGTTCGAGAACAGGCTGAAGCAGGTGATCGAGGAAGTGCAATCCTCGCCCAAGCCGATCATCCTGTTCATCGACGAGGCGCATACGCTGATCGGTGCCGGCGGCGCCGCCGGCACCGGCGACGCCGCCAATCTGCTGAAGCCCGCTCTGGCGCGCGGCACGCTGCGCACCATTGCCGCCACCACCTGGGCCGAATACAAGAAATATTTCGAGAAGGACCCGGCCCTGACCCGCCGTTTCCAGGTGGTGCAGGTCGATGAGCCCTCCGAGGAAAAAGCCATCCTGATGATGCGCGGCATCGCCTCGCCGCTGGAGAAGCATCATCGCGTCCAGATCCTGGACGAGGCGATCGATGCGTCGGTCCGCCTGTCCCATCGCTACATCCCCGCCCGCCAGCTGCCGGACATATCCGTCAGCCTGCTCGACACCGCGGCCGCCCGCGTCGCCGTCAGCCAGCATGCCGTGCCGCCCGAGGTGGATGACTGCCGCAGCCGCATCCAGGCTCTGGAGACCGAACTGGAAATCATTGGCCGAGAAGGGGCCATCGGAATCGATATCGCCGCGCGCGAGGCCAACGTGACCGAGGCCCTTGCCACCGAGCGCGAACGCCTGGTCGGGCTTGAGGCGCGCTGGGGCGAGGAGAAGACCATGGTGGACAAGCTGCTCGCTTTGCGCGCGCAGCTGCGCGACGGCACCGCGCCGGTGGACGCGCCAATCGGCCCGCCCGCGGATGTCGCGCTGCCCGACAAGGCCGCGATCCTGGAAGAGCTGAAGGCGCTACAAACCCAACTCGCAGCACATCAGGGCGAAACCCCGCTGATCCTGCCCAGCGTCGACGCGCAGGCCATCGCCGCCGTGGTCGGCGACTGGACCGGCATCCCGGTCGGGCGGATGGTCAAGAACGAGGTCCAGGCCGTGCTGAACCTGGCCGGCACACTCAAGCAGCGCGTCATCGGCCAGGATCACGGGCTCGAAATGGTCGCCCGCCGTGTCCAAACCTCACGCGCCGGCCTCGACAATCCCTCCAAGCCAATCGGCGTGTTCATGCTGTGCAGCCCATCCGGCGTCGGAAAGACCGAGACCGCGCTGGCGCTGGCAGAATCGCTCTATGGCGGCGAGCAGAACCTGATCACCATCAACATGAGTGAATTCCAGGAGGCGCACACCGTCTCCACCCTGAAGGGCGCGCCACCGGGCTATGTCGGCTATGGGGAGGGCGGCATCCTGACGGAGGCGGTGCGCCGCAAGCCCTATTCCGTGGTGCTGCTCGACGAGGTCGAGAAAGCGCATAGCGACGTTCATGAAATCTTCTTCCAGGTCTTCGACAAGGGCGTGATGGAAGACGGCGAAGGCCGGATGATCGACTTCAAGAACACGCTGATCCTGCTCACCTCCAATGTCGGCACCGACCTGATCATGTCACTCTGCCGCGACCCCGAGCTGATGCCCGAGCCGGACGAGGTGGCCAAGGCGCTGCGCGAGCCGCTGCTGAAAGTGTTCCCCCCGGCGCTGCTGGGCCGCCTGATCGTCATTCCATACTATCCGCTGAGCGAGACGGTGATGTTCGACATCATCCGCCTGCAACTCGGCCGCGTAGCCAGGCGCATCGCCGAGCACCACAAGGTGCCGTTCACCTATGACGAGGACGTGGTCAAGCTGATCGCCGCGCGCTGCAACGAACCGGAAAGCGGCGGCCGCATGATTGACGCGATCATGACCAACACCATGCTGCCGGCAATCAGCGCCGACTTCCTCAATCGTCTGCTGGAAGGCGGGGCGATTTCGCGCGTGCATGTCGGCGCGGCGGACAGCGAATTCACCTACGCCATCGAATGATGACGCGGCGAACGAATCCGTAACAAATCCGTCACTGGCGGCCTTGCGCCGCTGGTGGCGGAAATCGCCGCACCAACAGATTTCGCAGTCCCTGAAAGGCGATGATATCTTCGCCCCAGCGACGCCGGGAGCTCAAAATGCAATACGACGTGAACTTCGGCACTCTTTCCGGCAAGCCCCGCGCCGCCGCCCCAGGCACGAAAATCCGGCTTGCCCTGCTGGGCGATTTCTCAGGGCGCGCCAATGCCGGCCAGCTGGAAACCGGCGAGTCCTCGCCCGCCGCAAGCCGATCAAGGTCGATGTCGACTCGCTCGACGACATAATGGCGCGCATGAAGCTCTCGCTCACTTTGTCGCTCGACGGGGACGAGGCTGTGGTAACAGTGCCGATCGCCGCGATGGACGATTTCCATCCCGACCAGATCGTAGACAATGTCGAGCTGTTCGACAGTCTGCGTGATCTGCGCCGCAATCTCAGCACCAAGGCCGGCTTCGATCGCGCCGCCAAGGAGGTGCTGTCCTGGAGCGGCGAGACCGCGTTGCCGCCGCTACCGCGCAAGGACGCGGGCTCGGCCATCGCCACCGACCGCAAGCTGTCGGATTTCGCCCGCCTCACCGGCCGACCCAGTGCGGCCGATGCCGCCGAGCAATCGGTCGAGGCGTTGATGCGCCGACTGGTCGGCTCGCTGGTGCAGCCCGAGAAGGATGCCCGCGCCGAGCAGCTCATCGCCCGGGTGGACGAAGCCCTGTCCATGACCATGCGCCGCATCCTGCACCACCCGGACTTCCAAGCCGCCGAAGCGATGTGGCGCGGCGTCGAATTCCTGGTCCGGCGCATCGAGACGGGCGCGCGGATGGAAATCGTGCTGTACGACGCGTCGGCCGAGGAAATCGCCGCCAATATCGCCGCCGATGACAAGCTGGAAACCAGCTGGCTTTACGGCCTGCTGATCGAACAGCCGGCGCTGGATGCCCATCAGGGCGCGCTGTCCGCCATCATCGGCCATTACAGCTTCGAGCTGATGCCCCCGCATGCCGATCTGCTCGGCCGCATCGCACAGGTCGCCGCAGCTGCCGGCGCGCCGTTCGTCGCCGGCATCGGCCCGGATCCGCTGGAGCTACCGATCCACGAGCAGCACGCCCTCACCAAAGATGCCTGGACGGCACTGCGCGAACTCCCCGCCGCTGCCTATCTGGGTCTTGCCGCACCACGCTTCCTGCCGCGCATGCCCTATGGCCGCAAATCCGATCCGATCGACGCCTTCGCCTTCGAGGAATTCACCCGCCAGGGCGGCCTCTCCGGCATGCTCCGGGGCCATCCCGCGCTGATCCCCGCTCTGCTGCTCGCCGAAACCTTCGGCCAGCAGGGCAACAAGATGAAGCTCGGCTCGGTCATGGGCGTCGGCGACATGGCCTATTACGTCTACACCGGCCCCGACGGCGACCAGATCGCACTACCCTGCACCGAGCGCCTCTATTCCGAGCGCTAGGCCGTGGTGGTGGCCAGTTACGGGGTGATGCCCCTGCTCAGCCCGCGCGGCCGGCCGGAATTGCGGCTCGGCAGCTGCGCCTCCGTCCACGGCCCCGCTACGGCCCCGCTTTGGCCGGCTTCCGGGCGCCCGTCACCATCGCCGCGAAAGCCGCCCCCCAACCGGCCCCCGCCATCGCGACGCCGACCGAGGAAGCGATCGAGGAAGCCCCGGCCGAAATGGCCGTTGAGGAGGTCGCGACGGCAGAGATCGAAACCGAAGCCGAGACGGAGCCTGCAGCGGATACGCAGGATCTCGATGCGCTGCTCGCAGGCTTGAACGAGCCAACCGAAGCCGCCGCGCCCACCGAGGATGCGACCGACGATCTGGACGCGCTACTGGCCAGCCTCAATGTCGAGCCACCACCGGCCGCGGCGGAGGAGACCGAAACCGATCTGGATGCGCTGCTCGCCTCGCTCAAGTAAGACGAGGCCCGATAAAAGGGGGCCTCAGCGGATACCGGCGCCGACGTCAGGCCGCCGCCGGGGATCCGGCATCTTCACAGCGATGTCGATGCGCTGGCTTTCCTGCGCCAGCCCCGCCACATCGCCCGCCTCGCGCATGGCCAGGCCGATCCGCCAGGCTTCCACCCCGGCCTTGACCAACGCGTCCTCGACCAGCTGCGCCCGCAGCCGCGACAGGTCGGCGATCGCTTTGGGACCAGCGGGATCAAGATATTCCACCAGCTCGAGCGTCGCCGTGCCGTTATCCCTCGCCTAGGCCGCGACGGAGGCGATGACCGTATGCGCATCCTTGTCCAGCGCCGCCGACCATTCGGCAAAGAATACCGAATAGTTCGACGATTTCCGCCGAATGCGCGCCACGATCCACGGGTGGATCAGCCACGGGTCGCCCGGCGTTGTCTGCGGGCCGCAATGCTGCACCCACAGCGCGTTCACCTCGGATTTCTACCCCGCCGAGACGTGCGATCCGGATGGTCCTGCCCCGGGTGCAGCGCGGCGTTGTCTGGCGCGGCTGCTCGAACTGGGGGGATTGAGGCGGAAAACGACGCTCCGGGTGCTCGATTTAGGCTGTGCTTCTGGCCGTACAAGTTTCGATATCGCGGAAATAAACCCGCATTCGCTCGTTTTAGGGATCGATATCCATCTGGGTCTCTTGCAAATTGCAAGGCGCGCCGCGGATGGGCGCGTGTCCAATCCGCGCCGGCGGATCGGACTGGTCTATGACCGCCGCCGCTTCGCCGTGGACATACCTGGCGCCGACCGGGTCGATTTCTGGGCCTGCGATGCGCTGGCCCTGCCGTTCGCGCCCGGCATCGCCGATCTTTGCGTAGCGCTGAATCTGCTCGATTGCGTTCCTGATCCCCGGCGCCTGTTGGAGAGTCTCGTGCGGGTGACGCGCGTGGACGGGCGGATTTTGCTGGCCACGCCCTATGACTGGTCGACGCGCGCGACGCCGATCGCGGCGTGGCTCGGCGGGCATTCGCAGCGGGCGGCGCATGGTGGTGCGGGTGAGACGTTTTTGCATGCCTTGCTCGCGGGCGAGGGGTCGCATGCGATCCCCGGGCTGACATGCGTGGCCGAGCAGGCGGGGTGGCCGTGGCAGACGCGGTTGCATGAGCGCAGCGCCGTGCATTACCGGACTCATCTTCTGGCCCTGCAACGGCGTTATGGCGGGTCTGGCTGGAATTGTGCTTGCCCGCGCCCAAATACTTTTCCCTGAAGAGGCAATATACTATATTGCATACGTGACATGCATTTGTTGCGCCGCAAAATGAATTGCGGACTGAAATGCAAATGCCGCGAACGGTGACACCAGACTCAAGGGTGCACATCGAAGGGAGGCATGGCGATGGAGTTAACGGAGAAGCCTTGGCCGTGCCTTACGCGACGTGACATCATGCGAGGCGGCGCGGCCGCCGGAATTGGGGTTGTCGCCGCGCCCTACGTGATCGG
>DASXIW010000124.1:0-4229 GCA_036497785.1 Acetobacteraceae bacterium
TGCGCTTGCACCTTTCCTGGCGAAGGGCGCCGTCGCCCATGCCTCGCCGACCGGCGTCGCCAACGCCGCGCGCATCGTTTTCGCCTGTCTGCCGAGCGGTGCAATCTGCGAATCGGTGGCTCGTGACGTAGCCGTCGGCGACACCGTTCGCCTGTATGTGGAGATGTCCACCATCGGCGGCCCGGCCCAAGCCAAGGTGCAGGCGATTGTGGAACAGCGCGGCATCACCCTCGTGGACTGCCCGATCAGCGGCGGGCCAAAGGGCGCACGCGCCGGCACGCTGACGGTGATCGTCGCCGGGCCGCCGGAGGCACGCGACGAAGTGCGACCCTGGCTGCAGAGCGTCGGCAAGAACGTCTTCGAGGTCGGCGACCGGCCGGGCCAGGCGCAGTTGATGAAGCTGGTCAATAACCTGATCAACGCCGCCAACATGGCGACCGCGTTCGAGGCGCTGGTGCTCGGCGCCAAGGGCGGCCTCGACCCCGACCAGATGCTGTCGGTGCTGAACGTCTCCACCGGCCAGAACAGCGCGACGCTGACCAAAGTGCCGAAAGCGGTGCTGACCGGAACCTTCGACTATGGCGCCAGCCTGACCATCATGCTCAAGGACGTGATGCTCGGGCTGCAGGAGGCCGACGCGCTCGGCGTGCCGATGTGGGTGCACGGCGAGGTCGGGCGGCTCTGGCGCTTCGCCGAGCAACAAGGCTTCGGGCCAGCCGATCTGACGTCATTGATCAAGGTGCTGGAAGGCTGGGCCGGGGTGGAGGTGCGCAGCCGGCCTCCGAGCGGATAACCCGAACCCGGCCTCGGGCGGTCTCTAACCCGGCAGGATCGCCGGTTGCCGGGGCCTGGTTCGCGCCAGCATACCGGCAACGCGATCCAACCGCGCCCGCCACCATCGCTTGCTGCGCTCCACCGGCGGCCCGAGCAGCGCGATCACCGCCAGCGTCAGCCCAATCGCCGCCCAGCCCTGGCTCGCCGGCAGGAACGCCGCGAACAGCGTCAACAGCGGCATATGGAACAGATAGGCCGCGAAGCTGATGCCAGCACACCAGCGCACCGGCCGTGCGATCCATTCCAGCGGTAGGTAGTCGCTGGCAGTGCGCGCGCCCAGCAGATGGGCGGCAATCGCCAGCCCGAATAGCCAATCGAACCAGAACACCCGCGCCTGAGCCAATTGGCGGAATATCCACGGACCGGCGAACCGCGCCATGGCCTCGATCGCCGGATCGTAGGCGTGGCTGAGCATGACCCAGGCCACAAAAATCAGCCCACCCAGCCAGAGTGCAATATTGCCCCCGGCCGGCAGAAGCCGGATCGTCCGGCTGCGCTGCAACGCCACGCCCATCAGCCAGATCGGCAGCAGCAGCAGCCCCTTATGGCCGCTAAGCAACGCAGCAGCCACCACCGCGACAGTGCGGGTTCGCCCCGGCGGAATGAACACCCAAGCCGCGAACACCATGTAGTACCAGAATTCCACGCACAGCGACCAGACCACGCCGTTCGACAGCGGCTGGATGCTGACCCAGCTTTCCGACACGAACGCCAGGACCGCACCCACGCGGATCAACGGTAGGTCGATCGGTGCATCATGGTAGCCGGCCGGATCGAGGCCGAACCGGCGGCCAAGCAGATCACAGGCGACGGTCAGCGCGATCGCGGGAACCAGCACCGACCACAGGCGGGCGAATCGGGCCACCAAAAAGGCCCGCGCTGTGCGTTCACGGGTGTCGGCCGAATTGCAGATCACGTAGCCGGACAGCACGAAGAACAGCATGACGGCCTGGTGACCCCCGCGCGGCAGGCTCGGCAGTTCGAACAGAGTGGGCGCATGATCCAGCACCACCACAAAGGCCGCCACGCTACGCAGCAAATCCAGGTAGATCGATTCCCGCCGGCCAATCGCCAATGAACCGGATGGGGGCAAACAGGACGGCGGCGAACCGGATAGGGGCGCGGCAAGTGGCCGGCGAGAGGGCGTCAATCCGCGGGTCCTCGATCGTTCGTTACGGGATTGTTCGAAAACCCATGTAGAGGATACCCTGAATTAACCGCAACAAATGAATCGTACCGACAAGCGGTCATCGGCCGAGGCCGGGTCAGGCGATCAGCCCAGGCGCGTTTAGCGCGATAATCGACCCACGTGCATTCAGCGCGTCGCGGTCGAAACCGGCAATCTGCTTGTAGCCGGCCGCGGTCGCCTCGCGTTCCGCCTGGGTCAGCACGTCCTCGATATTTCGAAAACCGTCGGGCGCCCGTTGCTCGACCATCTGCATCACCTGCTCAGGTCCGTTGGCGCGATTTGCCAGCACGATCTTCGACGTGGCTGGCCGACGCTCCGCCTCGTAGGCCAGCAGCGCCTCCGTCACCGGCCCGCAGCGGCGAACCTCCCGCGCCAGCACCCGCGCATCGAGCACCCCCTGCGAGGCGCCATTGGACCCGATCGGATACATCGGATGCGCCGCGTCCCCCAGCAGCGAGACGCGCCCAAACGTCCAGCGGTCGAGCGGATCACGATCTACCATCGGATACTCGAAGCAGGCGTCGGCCGCCTCGATCAGCGCCGGCACATCCAGCCAGTCGAACCGCCAGGACGCAAACGCCGGCAGGAAATCGGCCAGCACGCCAGGGCGGTTCCAGTCCTCTCGTCGCCACGCCGCATCGGGACGGAACTTCCGCTCGGCGATCCAGTTGATCAGCCCGCCATCGCCCCCGATCGGGTAGGCGACGAATTTTTGGAACTCGTGGCCCGCCATGATCATGCTTCGTCCGGTCAGGAACGGTTCCGCGCGCGTGGTGCCGCGCCACAGGATGGCGCCGTTCCAGATCGGCGCCCCCTCGCCCGGATGCAGCGCCCGGCGCACCGCGGAGTGGATGCCGTCGGCGCCGATCAACAGGGCGCCATATTGATCCCCAAGGGACGCGCCGGACTCCCGGTCGACAAAGCGCGCACGCACCCCGTTCGCGGTCTCCTCCCATCCGGCCAGATGGTGCCCGGTCAGGATATTCTCCGCCCCCAGCCGCTCCCGCGCCGCCGCCAGCAGGATTAAGTGCAACGTCCCGCGATGGATCGAGAATTGCGGCCAGTGATAACCCGCCTCGCGCCCACGCGGCTCAGACCAGATGCGCTGCCCGTGCCGATTGTAATACGCCAGTTCGGCGGTCGCCACCGCTTGGGCCGCCAGCGCGTCGTGCAGCCCGAGTTCGGTCAGTTCGCGCACCGCATGCGGCAGCAGGTTGATCCCCACGCCCAGCGCTCGCGGCGTGGCGACGGATTCGAACACGCGGCACGGCACCCCGATCTGATGCAGGCTGAGCGCCGCTGTCAGGCCGGCGATGCCCCCGCCGGCAATCAGGATGGTCATCGCAGGGCAGCTCCGATCGCCTAGGCCGGAACCCTAGCACGATCGCCTCACCCGGCCAGAGTGTTACATTTTAGGCAGTATATGGGCAAATACTAATCAGTATCCGCCTATAACTCACGCAGAAACCAAAAAACCCAAAATTCATGATCGAAAACCAGTCATGCTGCATTGCAGCGATGTCGGAGTCAGGTTAGCGTCCGGCCACTGTCACACCTAACCCCGCCCCCAAACCGGAGGAAGCAGCACCCATGACGTCAGGCAGCATCGCGCGTGGATCGCAGGGCCTGTCCCGCCGAGGCGTTCTGAAAGGCGCCGCCGCTCTTACCGGCGCCGCCATCGGATCGAACGCGATACGCGGCTTCCCGACAATCTGGGCGCAGAACATCAAGGACGTCGTGCTGCACCATGCCGGACCGCCGGTCACCGCCATCCCCGCCATCGCCGAACAGGCAACCAAGGACCTCGGCTTCACCGTGCAGATGCAGGCCTCGGAGAACGCCGACCTGCTGAACCGCTTCCTGTCGCAGTCGAGCGCCATCGACTGCGCCGATATCAGCCTGACCTATATGCGCTACTTGATCGGACGCAACATCCTGCAGGCCATTCCGCTGAAGAAATTCACCCAGTGGGACCAGACCATCCCCTTGTTCACCAAGGGCGAATACCCGGATGGCCGCAAAATTATCCAACAGGGCATCACGCCCACCATGATCATGTACGCCACCGACGCCACCGGCCAGAAGGTCACCGACGGCACCCCGACGGAATTTCTCACCGGCCTCCCCACTGTCACCAACGGCGACACTCTGGGTATCCGCCCCGACCTCGTCGGCCGCAAAGTCGATAGCTGGGCCGACATCCTCA
>DASXIW010000125.1:0-5062 GCA_036497785.1 Acetobacteraceae bacterium
GCCAGTTCCGGCGTGCATTCGAACGGCTTCTCGCTGGTTCGCCGGATCGTCGAGACCACCCAAGCCGGCTGGAACACGCCCGCCCCGTTTTCCGCCGGGAAAAGCCTCGGCGAGGCACTGATGGCGCCCACCCGCATCTACGTGAAATCCTTGCTCGCCCTGCACCGGGCCGGCCTGCTGAAAGGCGCCGCCCACATCACCGGCGGCGGCCTGCCCGGCAACGTGCCCCGGATGTTGCCGGAAGGCACCCGCGCGGTGATAGACGCCGCCGCATGGAAGCTGCCCCCGGTCTTCGCCTGGCTGGCCCAGGCTGGCAACGTGGCGGCCGAGGAGATGCTACGCGTGTTCAATTGCGGCCTGGGCATGGTGCTCGCGGTCACCGACGCCCGCGCCGCCCGGGGGGTGCTGGAGGAGCAGGGCGAAACCGTCTTCCTGCTCGGCCAGATCGAAAGCGGCGACCCCGAGCCCGATTTGCGCATCAGCCTGCCGGATGGCTGGCCTGGATGAGGCGACGCGTCGGCATACTGATCAGCGGGCGGGGCACCAACATGGAGGCTCTCCTGCAGGCCTCCCAGGCCCCGGACTACCCCGCCGAGATCGCCCTGGTGCTGACCAACCGGACAGACGCCGCCGGGATTGGCACGGCCGCCGCCGCCGGCGTGCCCACCGCCATCATCGACCACCGCCCGTTCGGCCGGGACCGCGCTGCGCACGAGGCCGCGATTGCCGCCGCGCTGGACGGCGCAGGCGTGGAGATCGTCTGCCTCGCCGGCTATATGCGCCTGCTCACGCCGTTCCTGGTGGGGCGCTATGCCGGGCGCATGCTGAACATCCACCCCAGCCTGCTGCCGGCCTTCCCGGGGCTGGACACCCACGCGCGGGTATTGCTGGCCGGCGCGAAGCTGCATGGCTGCACCGTCCATCTGGTCACCGAGACCATGGACGAAGGCCCGATACTGGCCCAGGCCGCCATCCCCGTCCTGCCAGACGACACCGAAGAGAGTCTCGCCGCCCGCGTCCTGGCGCAGGAACACGCCACCTACGCGCTGGCCCTGCGCCTGTTCGCCGCCGGCACCTCTGGCGCGGCCCCGCCGGGCAACGCCGCGCTGCGCAACCCCTTGCCCCCAACCGGTTTCGCAACGTAAAATTCAGGGCAAATAAAAGTAGATTGAGGACCGTGCCATGGCCCAGACGACACTCGACGCCCCGCCTGCCCTCAGCCCCGACGCCTTCACTGCTGACCGCATGCAGATGTGGGCCGGTTTTTGCCACTTCGTCACCATCGCCGCCGGCGCGGTGGCGTTGGTGGTTATTCTGCTGGCCCTGTTCCTGCTCTGACCTTGCGGCCATCGGACCCCGCCCCGGCGAAGACCAGGGCGGGACGCCGATCAGCCGACCAGTTCGATCCCGGCGAAGAAATAGGCGATCTCGGTGGCGGCGTTCTCCGCACTATCGGAGCCATGCACCGAATTGGCTTCGATGCTCTCGGCGAATTCCTTGCGGATCGTGCCGGCATCGGCATTGGCCGGGTTGGTCGCGCCCATGATTTCACGGTTCTTGGCCACCGCGTTGTCACCCTCGAGCACCTGCACCACGACGGGGCCGGAGATCATGAAGTTCACTAGTTCGCGAAAGAACCCGCGCTCTTTATGCACGCCATAGAATGCCTCGGCTTGGGCCGTGGTCATCTGCAGGCGCTTTTGCGCCACGATGCGCAGGCCGGCTTCCTCGAACTTGGCGTTGATCTTGCCGGTCAGGTTGCGGCGTGTGGCGTCGGGTTTAAGGATCGAAAACGTACGCTCGGTCGCCATGGCGGCCCCTTATCGGTATAAATTGTTGAAGTCGGTCGGCGAGCAGTCGGTTTGGTCGCAATCGGGGCGGCGTGTAGAGCACCGCTCCCGGCGGAGCAACCCCCGCGGGGCCGCCGCCCTTCCACCAATGCTGCACTGCGGTTAAAACCCCGCCATGAGCCTCCTCATCATCAACGCCGTCTCCATCCGGATCGGCGGCCGCCTGCTGCTCGACGACGCGGATCTTGCCGTCGATCCCGGCCGCCGCATCGGCCTGGTCGGGCGCAACGGCGCCGGCAAATCCACCCTGCTGAAGGCAATCGCGGGCGACATAGCGGTGGATGGCGGCCAGATCCGCCTGGCCAACCGCGCCCGCCTCGGCCGGGTGAAGCAGGAGGCGCCGGACGGTGAGCAATCGCTGCTGGAGACGGTGCTGGAAGGCGATCAGGAGCGGCTGGCGTTGCTCGCCGAGGTCGAAGCCGCCCAGCATGCCGAAATCGACCCCGAACGCTTCGCCGACGTGCTAGATCGGCTGGTCGCCATCGAGGCGGATTCCGCCCCCGCCCGCGCGGCCACGATCCTTGCTGGCCTCGGCTTCGACGCCGCCACCCAGGCGCGGCCGGTGAACTCCTTCTCCGGCGGCTGGCGCATGCGCGTGGCCCTCGCCACCGCCCTGTTCGCCAACCCCGACCTGTTGTTGCTGGACGAGCCGACCAACCATCTCGACCTCGAGGCCACCATGTGGCTCGAACAATGGCTGGCCCGCTTCCCCGGCGCCGCCCTGGTCGTCTCCCATGATCGCGGCCTGCTTGACCGCTGCGTGGATTCCATCGCCCATCTGGATCGCGGCAAGATCTCGCTTACCCCTGGCGGCTACGACGAATTCGTCCGTATCCGCACCGAACGCGCCTCGCAACAGGCTCACATGGTGGTGAAGATCGCCGAGCAGCGCGCCCATATGCAGGCCTTCGTCGATCGCTTCCGCTACAAGGCCAGCAAGGCCCGCCAGGCCCAGGCACGACTTAAGGCGATCGCCAAGCTGCCGCCGCAGGAAGCCGTGGTGGAAGACGCCGCCACCCGTTTCGCCTTCCCTGAGCCGCAGCAGCTTTCCCCACCGGTGCTGGCGCTGGACCATGTCACCGTCGGCTATGACGGCAAGCCCATCCTGCGCGACCTGCATCTGCGCGTGGACATGGACGACCGCATCGCCCTGCTCGGCGCCAACGGCAACGGCAAATCGACGCTGGCCAAGCTCATCGCCGGCAAGCTTCCGGCCATGTCGGGCGACGTGAAGCGCGGTCCGAAGCTGAAGGTGGGCTATTTCGCCCAGCATCAGACGGACGAGCTGACGATGGACGAAACCCCGATCGACCATATGACCCGCGCCCTGCCCAAGGCGCTGCCGCCGCAGGTGCGCGCTCAGCTCGCCCGTTTCGGCCTCGATGTGAACCGTGCCAATACCCAGGTGGAAAAACTTTCCGGCGGCGAGAAGGCGCGCCTTTTGCTGGCCCTGGCCACGCGCGATGCCCCCCAGTTGCTCATCCTGGACGAGCCCACCAACCATCTGGATATTGATGCCCGCGACGCGCTGGTCCGCGCGCTGGCCGATTTCTCCGGCGCCGTGCTGCTGATCACCCACGATCCCAATCTGGTGGAACTGGTCGCCGACCGGCTCTGGCTGGTCGCGGACGGGACCGTCAAACCCTTCGAAGGCGATCTGGACGAGTACCGCACCATACTCTCGGACCGCGCCAAACCCGCCGCCAAGGCCGACACGACAGGCAACCGCAAGGAAGACCGCCGCGAACGCGCCGACGCCCGCGCCGCCATGGCGCCCCTGCGCAAGCGCGCCAAGGACGCCGAACAACGCACGGCCAAGCTGACCCAGGAACGCCGCCAGATCGAGGCGAAGCTGAACAACCCCGCCCTCTACGCCCCTGGCGGCGCCGCCGATGTCACCGCCCTTCGCACCCGGCTCGCCGCCATCGCCAAGGAACTGGACGCGGCGGAACAGGAATGGCTGGCGGCAAGCGAGGCGTTGGAGGCGGCTAACGCCGCCTGAAGAATAAGGTCCACTTCACGCCCCCGATGGCACGAGCACGGCCGCGCCTTCAAACCGGCCGGCGCGGAGATCGGCGAGAGCCTGATTGGCCTGACCAAGCGGATAGCGGGTTGTCGTGGTGGCGATGCCTATCTTGGGGGCGAGGCGGAGAAAATCGATTCCGTCCTGACGGGTCAGATTGGCCACAGAGAGGATCTGGCGTTCCTCCCATAGCAGACGATAGGGGAAGCTCGGTATGTCGCTCATGTGGATTCCCGCGCAAACCACGCGCCCACCCTTGCGCACCGCCTTGAGCGCCATGGGCACGAGGTCGCCCACAGCCGCAAAGATGATCGCAGCGTCGAGCGCCTCCGGGGGCATGTCATTGGACCCCCCGGCCCATGCCGCGCCCAGGCTTCGTGCGAACGCCTGAGTGGCGGCGTCGCCCGGCCTGGTAAACGCGAACACGGTTTTGCCCTGCCACGCCGCAACCTGCGCGACAATATGCGCGGCGGCGCCAAATCCATACAGGCCCAGCCTATTTCCCTCGCCCGCATACGTCAGCGATCGCCAGCCGATCAGCCCGGCGCAGAGCAACGGGGCCAGTTCCACGTCGCCGCCAACCTCGCCGAGCGGAAACGCGTAGCGGGCATTGGCGATCGCTGCCGTCGCGAAACCGCCATCGCGCGTGTAGCCGGTAAAGCGCGGACGATCGCACAGGTTTTCATGCCCCTCCACGCAGTATGGACAGATGCCGCAGGTGTAGCCGAGCCAGGGAATGCCGACGCGTTCACCGACGCGCAATTCCTCCACACCATCACCGATCGCATCGATCTGCCCGACAATCTCATGGCCAGGAATGATCGGCAGTACCGGGTCCGGCAATTCGCCGTCAACCACATGCAAATCCGTTCGGCAAACGCCGCAGGCAGCCACCTTTACCCGGATTTCGCCTGCGCCGGGCCTACGATCCGGCATGTCTGTCCATTCGAGATCCGCGCCGAGCGACCGCAATACCATCGCCTGCATGATGTATTCCCGCCCCGTGGAACACCATGATCAATGCGATATGAGCGCGTAGCGTTCCCCACCTAGCAGTCTGTCGGAGTGGATTGTCGGATCAAACGGTCGGCATAGGTCGCGATTGAGGAGGTTGGCAACCGCTGGCGTGACGTAGGGAGGTCAAATCCGTGCCTGCGGCGATTTTGGTCACCTCGATCGGGTCGTGGCG
>DASXIW010000126.1:0-9708 GCA_036497785.1 Acetobacteraceae bacterium
CCCTGGTGGTATTTCCACGGCCATGGCGGCGCGCTGGACGGACAGGCGTGGCCGAAGCTCGATCCCGGCAATGCCCTGCGCGAGGCGGTTGGCATGGGACGGGTGATCGGCGGTGTGGTGCATTCGGCCTGCATGGTTCTCGAACCCGGCGTTATAGAGGTGAGCGGGACCCGCAACCGGCTGGTGCTGGGCGAGCCCGACGGGACGGTATCCTCGCGGGTGGAAGCGCTTGCCGCGCCGTTGCGGGCCGCCGGTATGGAGGCCGAGGTGACCCCGCGCATCCGCGACGCCATCTGGTCCAAGCTGGCGCTGAACCTGGCAAGCGGTCCGATCGCGGTGCTGACGCAATCGACGCCCTTACGCAGCTTGCCGGAGCCGGCCTGCGAGTCGGCGGTGCGGCGCATCTATGCCGAGGCCGAGGCGGTGGCGGCGGCTCTGGGCTGCAAGGCGACCATCGATGCGGACTGGCAGATCGCGCGTTCGCGCGGCAGCTTGCACAAGGCCAGCATCCTGCAGGATCTGGAACTTGGCCGCCCGATGGAGATCGACGGCATCTACGAATCGCCGCTGGAACTGGCGCGGCGCGCGGGGGTGGAGACGCCGACGCTCGATCTGCTGGTGGCGCTGGTGAAGGTGCGGGCGCGGGTGGCGGGGCTGTACGCCGGCTGAATGGGGCGTGGCGGTTAAGGCATTAGCAGGCCGCCATTCACCTCGATCACCTGGCCGGTCACATAGCCGCTGAGACTGTCTGAACATAGCCACAGGAAGGTGCCGACGCATTCCTCGGCGGCGCCGATCCGGCGCAGCGGGATCTGCTGGCGGATCGCCTCCAGCATGTCCGGCGGCGTGGTGCGGTCCTGCATCGGCGTGGCCAGGACGCCAGGGGAGACGCAATTCACCCGGATATGGTCGCCGGCGACCTCCTTGGCCAGGGCGCGCGAGAAGGTGGCGACGAAGGCCTTGCTGCCGGCGTAGAGCGATGAGCCGCCGCCGCCGCCGGTGCGGGCCGCGATGGAGCTGAGATTGATGATCGCCCCGCCGCCGCCCTGGGCGCGGAGCTGGCGCACGGCGGCGCGGCAGGCGGCGAAGACCGGGCGGATGTTCAGCGCGACGTGCCGCTCGAACAATTCGTCCGAGGTGTCCGAGACCGGGTTGCGCTCGATCAGGTCGGCGGCGTTGTTGATGAGCACGTCGAGCCGGCCGAACGCGGTGACGGTCTGGCCGATCAGCGCCTCGACCAGCCCGGGTTCGGCGATGTCGCCTTGCAGCAGCACCGCTTCACCGCCGGCGGCGACGATGTCGGCCTTCACCTGCTCGGCTTCGTCCTTGCCGCTGCGGTAATGCACCGCGATGCGCATACAAGCGGCACCGAGGCCGCGCGCGACGGCCGCGCCGATGCCCCGGCTGGAGCCGGTGATCAGGCACACCTTGCCGCGCAGGTCGCTGCCGGGAATGGATTGAGTCATGGGCGTGATTGTTCCGTTTGGTATGCGTGGCCAGGCGGGCAGGGGGGCGAGTTGTTCAATCACCATGCCGCTTCAGCGCGCGAGTTCCGTGGCGATTTGTGGCGCCAGCTTTTCCGGCGTGGTGGTTGGGGGGAAGCGCCCCATGACATTGCCTTCGCGGGCCACCAGGAATTTCGTGAAGTTCCACTTGATGCCGTTGCCCAGCAGCCCGCCTTTCTCTCGTTTGAGAAAGACATAGAGCGGGTGGGCGTTGGCGCCGTTCACCTCGATCTTCGAGAAAATCGGGAAGCTGACGCCGTAATTCGCACTGCAGAAGGTCACGATCTCCGTATCGCTGCCCGGTTCCTGGTGGCCGAACTGGTCGCAGGGAAACCCGAGCACGGTCAGTCCGTGGTCGTGATAGCGGGCATGGAGCGCCTGCAACCCCGTGTATTGCGGGGTGAATCCGCAGCGCGAGGCAACGTTGACGATGAGCAGAACCTGCCCGCGAAACGCTCCCATTGGCTGCATCTCGCCTGACGCCAGGCGCGCCTCATAGTCGTATATGCTCATGCGGGTTGCTCCCTGCGTGGCGCGTTCCGCCGGCAGAATAAGCGGATTGCTACTGCCGGGCCACAGGTCGAGCGGAATAGCCGTCGGTGAGCGTGCCGAGGAACGCGATGATGTCCTGTTCCTCCTGCGGCGTCATCGCCGGCTGATCGCCGAGTACGCGGTCGAACGGCGCATCGGCCACGTCGATATTGCCGCGGTCGGCGGCAGGCGTGTCGTTGTATTTCGCCACCGTCCCGTCCGGGTTCCGGGGATAGACCTTCTCGGGTGCCACGTCGCGGAACGCATAGAAATCCATTACCTGCTGCAGCGTGTGGAATAGCCCGTTATGGAAGAACACCTGCCGGGTGGCGGCGTTGCGCAGCGTGGGGGTCAGGAACATGCCGCAATACTGTTTCTGCGCGGCCATATCGGTGCGATCGGGGCCGCATATGCCGCGATCGAAATAGGCCGGGTCGTGATTTGCCGCCAATTCCATGTTGCGGGGCGCGCCCAGCGCCTCGAACTGATGGTCGGTGAACAATGGGGGCGTGCCATCAGCGGCAGGCTGGTCCAGGTGGCAGCCGGCGCAATTGGCCTTCGCGGGGTCGTTGAACAGGCGGAAGCCGCGCGTTTCCGCGGGACTTAACCGCGCCTTTCCTTCCAGCCAGAAATCGTACTTGCTGGTGTAAGGGTGAAAATCCGGCGCCTCGATCTGGTAGCGAGCCACGGCGAAGAGGGCTTCGGAGACGAGCAGGCCTGGACTGTCCAGGATCGAGGGGCCGAACAACTGGACCAGCACGGGCGCATAGGCTGCCCGCCGCAGCTTGGCGGCCAGCACCACCACGCTGCCGCCATCCATTTCCAGCGGATTGAGCAGCGGCACCAGAGCCTGGTCCTGCAGGCTGTCGACCCGGCCATCCCAGAAAAGCCCGCCCTGGGGCACCAGCGCGGCGGCGCTCTGCGCGGCGTCGCCTGCGATTTTTTGCGGCCGCGCGGCGGTGCTGGCTTGCGCGACCACCTGCGCGAGGATGGGGTCCTCGTTCTCTTCGTCATCCGGGCCGACGGCGAAGGCCGGCTGCCGCTCGAGATACATCAGCGACGGCACTGCGCGGACGCCCTGGCGCTGCATATTCTTGCCGCCCATCACGGCCGGGGCCGCGCCGGGCGGGCCGTAAGCCCGCGTCGGGATGTGACAGGAGGAGCAGGAAAGCTTGCCGGAGCTGGAGAGGGAGGTGTCGAAGAATATCTTCTGGCCGACCAGCGCCATCGCGGAGAGCGGAGCGGATGGCGGACGGTGGAGGTTGACCGGATAGGGGTTCTTCCCCTCCGCAAGCAAAGCTTGCGCGGCCTGCGCGTCGGGCTGGGATGGCCCCGATGCGGCGGCCAGCCCAGCCGGAGTCGCCGCGACAATGACCAGCAATGCCGCGGCAAGCCGGAGGCGCATTACGGGCCTAGTTTACCTTGGCGACCGGTGCGGCCTTCTCCACCGCGCCGCTTTGCGGGTCGAGATAGAGCGCCGCGTTCGGTTGCCGGCGGGTGAAGTCGAACAGCCCGGCCAGCGATCCCGCCGTGGCGTCGAACGAGCCGCCGCCGATGCGCGCGCCGTGCAGCCAGTTATCCTCGATGAAGCGCACCACGGATGCCTGGCTGATCTGCCGGTGATCGACATGGTTTGCCGCCGTCCAGGGTGAGATCACCAGGAAGGGAATACGCGTGCCTGGACCGCAGCGCCCGTTGACCGGCTTGCCGCCGATCCCCTCCATCGGCTTGCCGGTGCCGCACTTGCCGGCCCCGTCCAACTGATCGGCCCGGGCATCGAACGAGGTATGGGTGGGCTTGGCGAAGGCGTGGTCGTACCAGCCATCTGAATCGTCCCAGGTGATGACGATCGCGGTCGATTTCCAATCCGGCTGCTGTTCGAGGAAATTGACCAGCGCCACCGTGCCGGCCTGCTCGTCCAGCGGGTCGGAATAGCCGGCATGGCCGTCCTGATAGGCCGGAAGCTTGACGAAGGACACCGCCGGGTAATTGCCCGCCTTCACGGCAGCATAGAAATCCTGCAGCCCATATTGGTGGTTCGCGGGGTCCGGGGTCTTGCCGTCAGCCTGCATGCTGTAGCCGATGGCCGATATGGCGCTGGGGCGCGCATGTGTGTGGTTGGCGGTGGAAGCGTAGTACTGGAACCAGTTATGATGCGCGATGTAGTCGACGACGGTGGCGCCGACCACGGCGGACTGGGTGCTGCGCTTGCAGCCCGTGGTGCCGTTGGCATTGGTGGTCTGCAGATTGAAGCCGCCCATGAACCCGCCCCAGGTGATGCCGGACGCATTCAGCAGGTCGCCGATATTCTTGCCCTGCATCATCGCCTGGTCACCCGGCACGGAACAGGCGTCGTAGCCGGGATCGACGTCGTTGATCATCGACACACCGCCCTGGCCGTCCGCGATGTAAAAGGAGACGGCGTCGAGGGTGGATGGCTTCTTGGTGGTGGCGACGATCCGCATGCCGTTGGTCTGGCCGGCCACGACTTCCAGAGCGCCCGGCGTCGAGGGGCCGTACGTGTCGGTATAGGCATTGTCGCTCATGGCGAAATGCTGGGCGTATTGCCACATCGCCGTAACGGTGTTGCCGTCGAAATACCCCATGACCTGGCCCTTGGTGCCGAATGCGCCGGCCCCCCCGGCTGAACCCTTGCCGCTATATTTGGGAAACAGGTCGGCCTTGCCGCCGTTATAGGCCTGTTGCTCGGCGGTGTAGGCGTGGTTCTGATCCGCTGTGTTGGCCTGCGAGCGATCCAGCCGAAAGGGCGCGGCGGCATCGCTGCCATTGGCCGGCGAATTGTTCGGGTTTTGGCGCAGCAGGTTCGCCCTTGCCAGATTATTGACCTCCGGCGTTCCGGCGGCAGGCGCGAAGCTTGGTTCGCCCGGCGGGTTCGCGGCGGCGGGGTAGGTGGCGAAATAATGGTCGAACGACACATTCTCGTTGAACAGAACCAGGAGGTGCTTGATCGGCGTGGCGGTCTTGGTTGCGTCCTGCGCGCTGAGGGCCGGAGCCGCAGCAGGGTTGGCGCCCTGGGCCGGCGCCACTGAAGGGCTGGCGATGGCGGAAGCCACGACTGTTAGGCCGACAGCGCAAGCACCGGAAAGGGAAGTAAATACGCGCAGGTATCGCTTCATCATTATTGTCTCCCAACCCTCCGAATGATGCCTGATAATCGGAAAGACATATGGCGGCGCGTTAAAAAATTATGACGGTGCCGTCTCGAAATTGGCGCCGGTCAGCGATGTCATCGCGGCGTCGCGTCGGCGTCTCCGCCCCATTATGGGCCAGATAGGGTGGCCGCAAAACCCGCAAGCAACGATGAGCGAGCTGGTCATGGGGCGTGGCGCCAATGTGTTCGCCGTGAGGCATGGCACCGAACGGGCGGGCCTCGAGATCGCCAATTAGTGCGGGATCGGGCAGGTGGCGCAGACCTCGCTGCGGGAAAAGATCGGCGCTACCGGACTCTCCGGCCTGTTGTCCGAGCGCAGGAAGGCAGATGAATTGCTACGCGCGGAGATTGGCGCGAAGACGGGGTGTCATTTCCGTGGCGATCCGTGACGTGGCGATTCCGCCACCGGCGATGGATCGCAACGCGATCCTTCCGGGCAGCGTTGCTTTTCCGATCCGGTCCCGCTGGGGAACGGTCGTGGCAGTCTTGCACGCCAATTATGCATATTCGTCAACCCAAATCAGTTGGTACTCTCCATGCGACGGCATGCTCATCCACCCCAGGCCATGCCGAGGGACGATGCAAAAAACAAGCAATGCTGACGACCAGAAAGGGAAGGGGAATAAACCAATGCTGAGGTATGTGAGTCGTGCCGCAATCATGGTCGGGATGCTGGGTGTCGCGTCCGCTCAACCGATGGGAGGGGGCTCATTTGTCGGCACCACGTCGGAGACACCAAGCTGCCCTGCTGTCACGCTTCACGTTCTTCGAAGCGGCTCAACCCTCATTGGGACCGCGTTTTTTGTTAACGGAAGTGGGACGAGTTCGATCCACGGGCAAACAGACGGTGAGACACTTAGCTGGACGATGGCGTCGGTCGAAGGAAAGGGACCAGTCGGTGAGGTGACGGGGACGATTTCGCCGAATGGGCGTTTGCAAATTAAAAAGGTTGGCTCGTCCTGTACTTTTGAAACTTTTCTTCCGATGCTTAACGAGACTGGGGGGAGGGGACAGGGATAGAAAAGGCCATCCACGGACTCGGTTTGACCAAAATCCAAGTCGAGACGGAATTGGACTGAAATTCCACCCAAGTCATTGAAAATACTTGGCGCGCCCTCCTGGACTCGAACCAGGGACCCACAGCTTAGAAGGCTGTTGCTCTATCCACCTGAGCTAAGGGCGCGCGGCGAGCCGGTGCGCGGTCAATGCGTCCAATTCTCGCGCCGGCCGAACTTGAAGTTATCGGCGTAGGCTTTCGGCTTGGTGTGGCGGATGCGTGGCAATTCCACCTCGAAGGTCAGGCCGGCCTTCTCGGCATACGCGACGGCTTCCTCGCGTGTGTCGAAGCGCAGGCGCACCTGCGTTTGTGTGTCCGCGCTGCCTATCCAGCCCATCAGCGGATCGGCGCGGCGTGCGTCGGCCGGCTCGAAATCCAGGAGCCATTCATGGGTGCCCGCCTTGCCGGACTGCATCGCCGTCTTCGGCTGTTGATAGATCATGGCCCTTGGCGCCATCTCGCACTCCCGTTCCGATGGTCGGGGCGGCCGGACTCGAACCGGCGGCCTCGTGTACCCAAAACACGCGCGCTACCAGGCTGCGCCACGCCCCGACTTTGCATGCGCGCCCGGTTTACAAGGTTTTCCGGGCAGGTCAATGGAATGGCAATCGCCGCCGGCGGAATGGCGATCCCCACCGGCGCCATGCGCGAATTCGCTCAGGGCAGGGCGGTCTGGCCGAGCACCCAGCCCTCCCATTTGCGGATCCAGGAATCGTCCGGCGTGCCATCCGGCCGGTGCCCCGCCAGCACGTTTACCACACATAACGCGCCCACCACGCTGTCGAACCGATCCTCCCCGGCCTCGTCGGCGCCGAAACCATCCGCCAGCGCGGCGTCCAAGGCAGGTTCGGGACAGACGCCCAGCCTGGCCATGGCCGCGCGCAACGGCTCGGCCAGCCGGGCCCGGTCGGCCTGGCGGCGCTTGCTGCCGGTTCGGGGCAGGCGCAGATGGCGCATCGCTTCGGCCGGATAGGTCTCGGCGATCGCCACCGCGCCCGGCGTCAGCAGGGCGCGCAGATCGCCCTCGAACGGCCATAGCCGAGGCGGATCGGCTTGGGCGAGGGCGGGGAGCAGCAGATCGCGCCAAGCGGCGAGCGCCGCCTTGCCGGATTGATTGGCCCCCAGCGTCCAGAATAGCGGCGCCCCTGCCGGCCGTTCGCTGGTGGCACGGTCGCAGGCGCGCGACAGTCCCGCCGCATTGTCCAGGCCGAGGGCCGCAGCATGCGCGGCGCGGGTCATGCCGGCGAGACCGCGCAGCGGGTAGAAGGGGCGCGCGGCCGCCACCTCGTCCAGCGCCGCGCAGACCCGAAAGAAATCCGGGCGCTGGGCCAATCCCCGGAGAAAGGCGGGAAAATCCGCCTCGGTCGCATGGCGCCGTGCGTAGTCGCGCGGCAGGCCCAGCGGCAGGTCAACACCCAGCGCCACGGCGCCGCCCGCCGCCATGGCCCGCAGCCGCGCAAGCAGGGTAGCGACGTCGCCGACGGCGCAGGGCGCCCGCATCGCCCAGCGCGATCCGGCATTGCTGGCCTCAGAGGCGCGGGCCAGCGTCAGCCAGCGTTTGCGCGGATGCATGCTCCAATCCGCATGCACCGCCACGCGACATGGATTAGAGCGGCTTATGGGCGCGATCGAGCAGGCGGGACAGAATGCCGGGCTTTTTCGGAGCTTCGGCGCCGGACTTCGCGGCCTTTTCCTTCTCGCGGGCTTCCTGCGCCCGCTCCCGCTCCTTGAGGCTCATCCACTTATCCAGGCTCATGCCGGCCTTCGCAGCTCGTTTCGCTTCGTAGGCGCGTTGGCCTTCGCTCATCAGCTTTGTCATCGTATCCTCGTCTGGTCGAGTCGCGTTGTGGCAGCGACCGGGCGCGGCTTCAAGCTTCCCGCGCGCGGCTGTCCGGCCGCGCCGGCCTATGCCTGGGGAGAACGACCAGACGATCGGTAATTTCGACGTCATGACGGCCCTGCTGGCGAAGCTGCTGGGCCTTGATCCGGTTAGCATCCCGATCCCGATCGCCCTGATGGGGGTGATCCTCGACATCGCGCTTGCCACCCTCGTGGTGGCGGCCGTCTGGTTCACCCTGAGGCTGGCGATCGGCTTCGCCGCCGACGTGGTCGAGGTGCAGAACCTGCGCCAGCGCCTGGTAGTCGCCCGCGGCCTGACCCGCCACGATTTCGAGCAGGTGCGCAAGGCGATCCGCGGCTGGCACGTGTTGATGTCCGTTACTGCACGGATGATTACCTGCGCAACATGGCCGGCGAGGCCGACCGCAGTATCGGGCGTCCGGGCTATGCGACACTGCCGATGAAGCTGTCCCTTTCCGCCACCGGCGAGGTGGTGCTGGGCTGGACGCTGTCCGTGCATCGCCGCCTGGGCACGCAGTTTCGCTGCTATATCGCCACCCGCGCGGGCGGCGACGGGCCGGCGATGCTGACCGGCATGCTGGCGCATTACGACGAGATCGAGGTGCTGCCGCCCGAGGTTTCGGAGCCGAGGCGGTTCTATTTCCTGGTCAAACGCTTCCCGACGACGGCGACGGCCGAGGGCGCGCGGCAGAATTTCGTGCTGCCCGAATAGTCAGCTTTCGCCGCGTCGGCGCAGCAGCCAGCCGGCGAAGGCGCCGAGCGCCGCGTTGATGGCGATGCCGGCGGCCGACAGCAGCACCAGTGCCGCGAACATGCGCGCGATCTCCAGCCGGTAGCCCGCCTCCATGATCCGGTAGGCGAGGCCGGAGGCGAAACCGCCGGAGCCCGCGACGAATTCCGCGACCACCGCCCCCACCAGTGCCAGGCCCCCGGAAATCCGCAACCCGGCCAGGAAATACGGCAGTGCCGCGGGCAGGCGCAGCAGCCGCAATGTGGCCCACCGGCTCGCCCCGTTCAGCCGGAACAGGTCGAGCAGTTCGGGCGGCACGGAGGTAAGGCCCGTCGCGGTGTTGGAGAATACCGGGAAGAACGCGACGATGGTGGCGCACACCACCAGCGAGGCGAACGGATCGCCGACCCAGACGATGATCAGCGGCGCGATGGCCACCACGGGTGTCACTTGCAGCACCACCGCCCAGGGCTGGATCGCCGCACGCGCCCATTGGCTGAGCGCCATGCCCATGGCCAGTCCGACGCCCAGCACGCAGGCGGCGATGAGGGCGGTGAAGGTGACAGCGAGGGTCGATGCCAGGCTGGTCAGCAGCAGGCCATCAGCGGCCAGGAACGCTTCCGCGATCGCCACCGGCCCGGGCACGATATAGACCGGCACAGCGGCAAGCCGCACCACCGCTTCCCACAATCCGAGAAAGAGCACGCCGAACAGGATCGGCGCCAGGCGCAGGGCGTGCTCGCGCGTCATGCCGGCGTGAGCGTACTTTGCATCGCCCGCGTGATGTCCGCGACCAGAGTGGCGTAGGCGGGGTCGAGCCGCGTCGCCGCGTTCGCCGACGGCAGGGCCGAGA
>DASXIW010000127.1:0-19004 GCA_036497785.1 Acetobacteraceae bacterium
CGTCGCCGCGATCTTGTCGGGATCGAAGGCATCGTTGATCCTGTACACCAGCTGTGCACGCGCGAAACCTACACCCATGGCGCCCTCAAGGTCGCGCGTCCGGGATCATGCGCATCGGGCCATGGCAGGACGCGCGAACATGGGCAGGCCCGCGCGTTCGCTCAAAGTGTAACGATGATAGAAGTGTCGCCGCGCGTACACAACGACGTGACAAGTAAAGATCGGGATCACCCCGCCATTTTGTGGTGCGGGGGGCTATGACAATTCTGCGTATTGACAGGCGATAAGCCAGAAGGAGTTGGGATGAGGCTGATGTTCTGGCGACGCAAGCGCATTCCGGTGCTGGTTCTACATGGTGTGCTGGCGACGCGTGGTTCGCTGAACCTGGCCGCCTATGCCACTCTGATCGACCGGGCGGTCGCGGCCGCCGGAAAGGACGGGCATCTGGTGCTGGATATTGATAGCCCCGGTGGTTCGCCCGTGCAATCCGAACTGATCGCCACCAGGCTGCGGCGAAAGGCGGCGGAGAAAGGTGTGCGACTCCACGCCGTGATCGGTGAGGTCGGTGCCTCCGGCGGCTACTGGCTCGCCTGTGCGGCCGATGAAATCCTGGCCAGCGCGATGAGCATCGTCGGTTCCATCGGCGTGATAGGCGGCGGATTCGGTTTCGAGGAGGCGATCGGGCGTCTGGGCATACGGCGCCGGCTCTACACGGCTGGCGAGAACAAGGCCCGGCTGGACCCGTTCAGCCCCGAACGCCCACAGGACGTGACGTTCGTGCATGCGCTGATGGAGGACATCCATGGCCGCTTCAAGGATTGGGTGCGCGACCGCCGCGCCGGCCGGCTGAAGGCGGAGGAGGGCGCCCTGTTCGATGGCGGCTACATGCTGGGTGCCCGGGCGGTCGAGGTCGGGCTGATTGACCGGCTCGGCGATGTCGAGGCGCTGGTGAAGGAACTGGGCGGCGCGCGCGCCCGGCCGCGGGTGATCCGTCCGCGCCGCCGGGGATTGTTATCGCGCCTGCCGCGTATCGCCGTGGAAGCCGCCATGGACGTGGCCGAGGCGGATGCCAGACCGCAATTGCGGCTGTAGCCCGTGCACCACGCAGCGACATGCCTGTTCGCCGCCTTTCCGCCGGTCGCCGCGTCCGTCGCCGCCGGCCGCATCCCCGGCGCGGTGCTGGGCGTGCGCGATGCGGAGGGGCGCATGGCGATCCGGGCGATCGGGCACGCCCAGCGTGAGACCGGGCCATCACAGCCTGAGCCGATCGCCATGCGGGATGCCACCTGCTTCGATCTGGCCTCGCTGACCAAGGTGATCTTCACCACCACCGCCATCCTGAAACTGGTCGAGGCCGGCCGGATCGGGCTGGACGACACGCTGGCCAGCGCCATTCCCGATCTGCGGCAATACGATGTCGCCAATGCCCCGGAACGGCGCCTCACCTTCCGGCAATGTCTGTCGCACCAGACGCATCTGCCGGCGGTGGCGCCGCTCTACACCTATGGCCAAAATCCCCAGACATTGCGGGCCTTCGTGCTGCAGCGGGAATGGACCGCCGGACCGCCGGTCTATTCGGACATCAATTTCATCCTGCTTGGCATCGCCATCGAGCGCCTGACCGGGCGCGCTTTGGCCGAACAGCCTTTGCCGTCGGGCTTCACCTGGCGCCCGGACCCGGCGGCGTGCGCGGCCACGGAATTCTGCCAATGGCGCGGGCGGGTGATGCGCGGCGAGGTGCATGACGAGAACGCCTACGCCCTGGGCGGCGCATCCGGCCATGCCGGGCTGTTCGGACCGGCCGCCGCAGTGCTGGACTTCGCGGGAGATCTGCTGGCCCGGCGCGTGCTCGGCGCCGCCAGCCTCGCCGCCTTGCGCAAACCACACACACCACAACGCGCTTTGGGGTGGGAGGTCGCCCATCCCGGCTGGTCCGGCGGGGATGGCTGCTCGCCGCAAACCATCGGCCATACCGGCTTCACCGGCACTGGCCTGTGGATCGACTGGGAACGCAACCTGTCCTGGACCCTGCTGACCAACCGCGTGCACCCGACCCGCCACGCGGAGACCGGCATCGCAGCGTTGCGGCGGGATGTGGGAGAAAGGCTGGGCTCCGCCCAGACCCGCCAATGGGCAGAAGCCCCTTGGATCCCATGACATAAGGGGATTTGAGGAGGGGGGCTGAGGCGGCGGCGGAAGCCACACCTCAGCCCCCCTCCTCAAATCCCCTTAAAGCGATAAGGTCCAGGGGCTTGGCCCCTGGCGGGTCTGGGCGGACCCCAGCCTTGCTTCCCTACAACCGCAGCGAGTCCGGAATGGCGAGTCCCAGCCGTGTCGGCACGTTCCACACTTCGTTGATTTCCCGCAGCACGCGGAATCCGGCGCGAAGATAGGTTGGCAGGGCATTGGGGTGATCGGCGGTGCAGGTATTCACCGTCATGGCGCGCGCGCCGCGTTGCCAGACGGAATCCACGGCGTGGCGCAGGAACGGGTAGCCCAGCTTGCGGCCGATGGCGTGCGGCATCAGGCCGAAATAGCTGAGATTGACCAGCGGCCAGGATGTGCTGTCCAGGTCGTAGAACCCGGCCGGCTCACCATCGATATACAGCACATGTATGCCGATACGCGGATCGCGCAGCACAGCCGCTAGTTGTTGGTTGGACATGGCGCGGCGCAGCCACCACACATGGCGTTCGCCCACACTGTTGTAGAGCTGCCGGTACTGCTCCACCGAACAGTCGCGGATCGTCCGCACCTCGGCTTCGGGGGGAAGCGACGGTGCGGGATCGGTTGGGGCGTGGTCCATCCGCAGAAAGGTGACGACCACGCCGACGCGAACGACAGGCTCCACGGCGCCTTAGTCGTCGAGGAAGCTGCGCAGCTTGCGGCTGCGGCTCGGGTGTTTCAGCTTGCGCAGCGCCTTGGCCTCGATCTGCCGGATGCGTTCGCGGGTCACGTTGAACTGTTGGCCGACTTCTTCAAGCGTGTGGTCGGTGTTCATGCCGATCCCGAAGCGCATGCGCAGCACGCGTTCCTCGCGCGGCGTCAGGCTGGACAGCACCCGCGTCGTGGCCTCGCGCAGATTGGCCTGAATGGCGGCGTCCAGCGGGATCACGGCGGCCTTGTCCTCGATGAAGTCGCCCAGATGCGAATCCTCCTCGTCGCCGATCGGCGTCTCCAGGCTGATCGGCTCTTTGGCGATCTTCAGGACTTTGCGGACTTTCTCGAGTGGCATGCCGAGTTTCTCGGCCAGCTCTTCGGGCGCGGGCTCGCGGCCGATCTCGTGCAACATCTGCCGAGACGTGCGCACTAGCTTGTTGATCGTCTCGATCATGTGGACCGGGATGCGGATGGTGCGCGCCTGGTCGGCGATGCTGCGGGTGATCGCCTGACGAATCCACCAGGTGGCGTAGGTGCTGAACTTGTAGCCGCGACGGTATTCGAACTTATCGACCGCCTTCATCAGGCCGATATTGCCTTCCTGGATCAGATCGAGGAATTGCAGGCCACGATTGGTGTATTTCTTGGCAATCGAGATCACCAGGCGAAGATTGGCCTCGATCATCTCCTTCTTGGCGCGCGCGCTGTCGCGCTCGCCGCGGCTCACCGTCATGTACACACGGCGGAACTCGCTGATCGGCAGGCTGCCATCGGTGGCGACGGTGGCGATCTGGCCTCGCACCTTGGCGATGTCCTCGATATGCTTGGAGGCGAACAGCTTCCACGCCTTGCCCGGCAGATGGGCGATGCGCTCCAGCCAGTTCGGGTCCAACTCATGGCCACGATACTGGTTGAGGAAATCGTCGCGCGGCACTTTGCAGCCTTCGGCCATGCGCAGCAGCTGGCCTTCCAGCCCGGTCAGGCGCTGGTTGAGCTGCTTCAGCTGGGTGACCAGCTCCTCGATGCGGTTGTTGTGGAGCTGCACCATCTCCACCTTGGCGACCAGCTCCTCGCGCAGCTTTTCGTAGCTTTTTTCCGAGCGTACATTCACTTCCTCGCCGGAGGTGATCGCCTCCAGCCGCTTGGACTGCATCTTGTGCAGCTTCTTGTACAGCTGCTCGATGTCCTCGAAGGTGGCGAGCACCTCGGGCTTCAGTTTTTCTTCCAGTGCGGACAGCGACAATCCGGCGCCTTCGCCTTCCTCGGCGTCCTCGTCCTCCGGCGGCGGCGGGGGCGCGAATTCCTCGGCCTCGCCCTCAACCACCTCGCCCTCGGCGGCGACCGCGGCCGCTGGTGGGCCGCCTTGGGTTGCTTCCAGATCGACAATGTCGCGAAGCAGCATGCGGCCGGCCTTCAGGGCCTCGTGCCAGGCGATGATGGCGCGGAAGGTCAACGGGCTTTCGCACAGCCCGCCGATCATCATGTCGCGGCCGGCCTCGATGCGCTTGGCGATGGCAATCTCGCCCTCGCGGGACAGCAGCTCTACGCTGCCCATTTCGCGCAGGTACATGCGTACGGGATCGTCGGTGCGGCCGAGGCTCTCCTCGTCCACATTGCCAGCCTGGGCTTCGCCGTCTCCGTCTTCCTCGGCTTTCTCAACCTTCGCGATCGGGGCTTCGCCGTCTTCGGACTCCTCGCCCTCGACGACCTGAATCCCCATTTCGGAGAAACCTGCCATCACGTCCTCGATCTGCTCGGAGCTGGTCTGATCCGGCGATAGTACCAGATTCAGCTCGTCGAAGGTGATGTAGCCGCGTTCCTTGCCTTTCGCGATCAACCGCTTGACGGCAGCGGACTGGCTGTCGAGCAGCGTGGTGTCGGCATCCTGGTCGGCGGACACGGCATCGGTGGAGCCATTGGGCTTGGTTGCCATCGATCAGAACACTCCAAGAAGGTCACGGTGGATGCCGTGAGAACAATTATGGGTAGTCCGCACCCCGTGCAGGGCCGGGCGTCCCGAGCAACACGGGGCGATCCGCCCCAGGCATGAGGACGGGGCCGTATGCCCCGAGCAAAAATGAGGCCGGTTGATCCGCGCAGCCTTCGTCACGTCTCAAGCTCCGCGTCCTGCTCGCCCTGGCGCAGGGCATTGCGCGCGGTGCATAGCGCGATCAGGCGGCGCTGGGTGGCCTCGTCGCCGCGTTCGGTCATGTCACGCATCGCCGCCGCCACTTCCTCTTCCAGCCGCGCGCGGTGCATCAGCCCGAAAATATGCCACCATCCCGCCTCGGCCTCCGCCGGCATGGCATTTGGCGCGGCGCAGGCTGGAAGCGGGTAGGGAACCGCCGAAAGGGCCTGCGCGGTTTCCCCCGCCAAACCATCCTGCGTCAGGTGGGTCATCAATGCTTCGGAGTCAAGCGATTCGACAGCGTTTCCCCAGTGTAGAATCGCATCCCGGAGTCGCGCCAGCCCTGGGGGTAGGTCGATCGTGCCAAACGCCTCCTCCACATCGTGCAGCAGAACGGGGTGGCGCAGCAGAATAGTGACAAGATTGCGGGCGCGTTCGGCCTCTGCCGCCTTCGCGTCCATGACCGGCCGATGGAATGGCGGGGGTGGCTTGGCCCAACCCTGGCGTCCGTTCCGGCCGGCGTGCCTGGCGTCCCGGGGGCGGTCGGCCGGGCGGGCATAGAATCTATCCAGCAAGGCGCGACGAACTTCGCTGGCCAGGAACTTGTCGCCGATCTTCCCGGCAGCCGCTTCCAGCAGCGAGCGCAGCAAGGCGCGCTGTTCCGGCGAATCGCCGCCGGCCTGGGCGCGCAGCATGTTGAACAAAGCGAGGGTGACCGGGGGCGCCGCGTCCAGCACCGACTGGAAGCCGGCCGCGCCCTGGCGACGCACCAGCGTGTCGGGATCCTCGGTCGCGGGCAGGGTGGCGAGCTTCAAGCTCCGCTCGGCAGTCAAGTGCGGCAACGCCAGATCGGCGGAGCGGGCGGCCGCACGCGCACCGGCCGCGTCGCCGTCGAAACAAAGAAACGGCATAGGTGACAGGCGCCAAAGCTCTTCCAGATGATCCTCGGTGAGCGCCGTGCCCAGGGGGGCCACGGCGCCGCCGAAGCCGGCCTGGTGCAGGGCAATCACGTCCATGTAGCCCTCCACCACCACCACGCCGGCGCCCGTGCGGGCCGCCTCGCGGGCAAAATCGATGGCGTAGAGTGTGCGCCGCTTAGAGAACAGGGCGGTTTCTGGCCCGTTCACGTATTTCGGCTGACCGTCGCCCAGGATGCGGCCGCCGAAGCTGATCACGCGCCCGCGCCGGTCGCGAATCGGGAACATGACGCGGTTGAAGAACAGGTCGTACGGCGGCCGGCCATCCTCGCCCGGCCGCATCAACCCGGCCTCGATCAGCATCGGCGCGGCGATGCCCTCACGCCCGAGATCGGCGGCCAGCGCCCCGCGCCCTTCGCCGGACCACCCCAGGCCGAACCGGGCGATGGTCGCGTCCGACAGGCCACGCTCGCGCAGATAGGCCAGTGCCCGTGCCCCCTCCGGCAAATGCAGGCGGCGCTGGAAGGCGGTTGCCGCCGCTTCCAGCACGCCGTGCAGATCGAGCCGCCGGCGCTCGGATTCGGCGGCTTCAGGTGACGGCTTCGGCACCTCCATGCCGGCCTCCGCGGCGAGCCGCTCCACCGCCTCCGGAAAGCTCGTGCCCTCGCTTTGCATGACGAAGCTGATTGCGTCGCCATGCGCACCGCAGCCGAAACAGTGGAAATGGTCGTCATAGACGTAGAAGCTGGGGGTCTTCTCCCCGTGGAACGGGCAGCAGCCTTTCCATTGCCGGCCGGATCGGGCGAGCTTCACACGCCGGCCGATCACCGCCGGCAAGGGTGTGCGGCTGCGCAGTTCGTCGAGAAATCCGGCCGGAAGCGCCATTCAGCCGCCGAGTTTGGCTTTGACGATGGGGCCGACCTTGGACATGTCCAGGGTGGCGGCGTGCTTGGTCTTCAGCGCGGCCATCACTTTGCCCATGTCCTTGATCGATGCGGCGCCGGTCTCGGCGATCGCGTTGGCCACCGCCGCCTCGGTCGCGGCTGCATCCATCTGCTGGGGCAGGAAGCCCTCGATGACGGCGATTTCGGCCTCCTCCTTGGCGACCAGCTCGGGCCGGTTGCCCTGTCGATAGAGCTCCACGCTCTCGCGGCGCGATTTCACCATGCCGCGCAGCATGCCGAGTATGTCCTCCTCGGGCACGCGGTCGATGCCCTTCGGGCGGGCGGCGATGTCGATATCCTTCAGCCGGGAGGTGATCATGCGCAGCGTGGAGACGCGGTCCGCGTCGCGGGCCAGCATGGCCGTCTTCAACTGCTCCGTGAATGCTTCGCGTAACGACATGTCGTCTCCCCCGGTAAAGCCAATCACACTATGTGGTCCGCAATCCCGCCCGGGAAGAATTTTCCCATGCAAAGCTGGAATGCGCCGGGCTGGGAAGAAATTTCCCCACTCCCCTGAATGGTTCCCCTAGGATAGCACCATGTCGATCACCGTTGACCAGATCATCGAGCGTCTCGGCGGCGCGGAATCCGCTGCGCGGCAACTGGGCGTTGGGACCGAGGCAGTGCGCAAATGGCGCCAGTCCCGGGCCATTCCCGCCCGCCATTGGCCGGCCGTGGTCGCGGCAACCGGCCTGTCCTGGGCCGAGATGCCCGGACAAACCCAACCCGAGGTGAGCCCTTCCATGCCTGATCCCAACGCCGCGCCGGCCGGTGCCACCGCCGCCCTGGTCCTCGCCGATGGCAGCGTTTTCTGGGGTGTGGGCTTTGGCGCCCATACCACCGCCGAGGCGCCGGTGGGCGAGCTGTGCTTCAACACCGGCTTGACCGGCTACCAGGAAACCCTGACCGATCCGTCCTATGCCGGGCAGATCATCACCTTCACCTTCCCGCATATCGGCAATGTCGGCGCCAATCCCGAGGATATCGAGGCGACCAACATCGCCGCGCGCGGCCTGGTGGTGAAGCAGGACATCACCGAACCGAGCAACTGGCGGTCGCATCAGACGCTGAATGCGTGGCTGCTGGCCCAGGGCGTCACCGGCATCGCCGGGGTGGATACCCGCGCCCTCACCCTACGCATCCGCGACAGCGGGGCGCCCAATGCGGTTCTGGCCTTCCCGGCCGGGGGGAAATTCGACCTGCCCGCGCTGATCGCCAAGGCGAAGGCCTGGCCGGGGCTGGAGGGCATGGATCTGGCGCGGGAGGTGTCCTGCACCCAGTCCTATACCTGGGACGAGACGAAATGGGCGTGGCCGACGGGTCACGGCAAGCAGACCGCGCCGAAGCATCATGTCGTCGCCGTCGATTACGGGGCCAAGCGCAATATTCTGCGCTGCCTTGCCGAGGCAGGTTGCCGGGTGACGGTGGTGCCGGCCACGGCGAGGGCCGAGGACATATTGCGCCACAACCCGGACGGCGTGTTCCTGTCTAATGGCCCCGGCGATCCGGCCGCGACCGGCGTGTATGCCGTGCCGGCCATCCAGGGCGTGCTCGCATCCGGCAAGCCGCTATTCGGCATCTGCCTCGGCCATCAGTTGCTGGGCATCGCGCTGGGCGCCAAGACCTACAAGCTTGATCGCGGCCATCGCGGCGCCAACCAGCCGGTGCAGGAACTGGCCACAGGCAAGGTGGAGATCACCAGCCAGAATCACGGCTTCGCGGTGGATCAGAAGACGTTGCCGGACGGCGTGAAGGTGACGCATGTCAGCCTGTTCGACGGCAGCAACGAGGGCCTGGCCTGCGAGGGACGCCCGGTGTTCAGCGTGCAGTACCATCCCGAGGCGAGCCCCGGCCCGTCCGACAGCCATTATCTGTTCAAGCGCTTTGTCGCCCTGATGGAAGCCTGAGCCATGCCGAAGCGCACCGATCTTAAATCCATCATGATCATCGGCGCCGGCCCGATCGTGATCGGACAGGCCTGCGAGTTCGATTATTCCGGCGCCCAGGCCTGCAAGGCGCTGCGCGCCGAGGGCTACCGGATCATATTGGTCAACTCCAACCCGGCCACGATCATGACCGATCCCGGGCTGGCGGACGCCACCTATATCGAGCCGATCACGCCGGAGATGGTCGAGAAGATCATCGCCAAGGAACGCCCGGACGCGCTGCTGCCGACCATGGGCGGGCAGACCGCACTGAACACGGCGATGAAGCTGGCGGCCTCGGGCGTGCTGGAGAAATACGGCGTGGAGCTGATCGGCGCCAAGGCGGAGGTGATCGACCGCGCCGAGGACCGGCTGAAATTCCGCGACGCCATGGCCGAGATCGGCATCGAGGGTCCGCTGAGCGCCATTGCCCATACCATGGAGGAGGCGCGCGCCGGCCTCGCGCTGGTGGGGCTGCCGGCGGTGATTCGGCCCAGCTTCACCCTGGGCGGCACTGGCGGCGGCATTGCCTATAACCGCGAGGAATTCGAGCAGATCGTCGCCAGCGGCCTCGATGCCTCGCCCACCTCCGAAGTCCTCATCGAGCAGAGCGTGCTCGGCTGGAAGGAATTCGAGATGGAGGTGGTCCGCGACAGCGCGGATAACTGCATCATCATCTGCTCCATCGAGAACGTGGATCCGATGGGCATCCATACCGGCGATTCCGTCACCGTGGCGCCGGCGCTGACCCTGACCGACAAGGAATATCAGGTGATGCGCGATGCCTCGATCGCGTGCCTGCGCAAGATCGGCGTGGATACTGGCGGGTCCAACGTGCAGTTCGCCATCAATCCGGCCGATGGGCGGATGGTGGTGATCGAGATGAACCCGCGCGTCTCCCGCTCCTCGGCGCTGGCTTCCAAGGCCACCGGCTTTCCCATCGCCAAGGTCGCGGCCAAGCTTGCCGTCGGCTACACGCTGGATGAGCTTGCCAACGACATCACCCGCACCACCCCGGCCAGTTTCGAGCCGACCATCGACTACGTGGTGGTGAAGATCCCCCGCTTCACCTTCGAGAAATTCCCCGGCACGCCCGCCCTGCTGACCACCAGCATGAAATCGGTGGGCGAGGCCATGTCGATCGGTCGCAGCTTCGCCGAGGCCCTGCAGAAGGGCCTGCGCAGCATGGAGACCGGTTTCACCGGCCTCGATCCCATCGATCCGCCCGGCGATGGCGGGCACGACGCCTATCGCGCCGCCCTGTCGCAGCCCAAGCCGGACCGCATCCTGATGGCCGCCCAGGCGCTGCGGGCCGGGCTGTCCATCGAAGAGATCCATGAGTGCTGCAAATTCGACCCGTGGTTCCTGCGCGAGCTGAAGCGCATCGTCAATGCCGAATCTGAGGTGGCCGCCGGGCTGCCCAGCGAAGCGCATGCGCTGCGGCGGCTGAAGGCGCTGGGCTTTTCCGACAAGCGCCTGTCCGTCCTGGCCGGCGTCGCGGAAACCGAGGTCGCGGCTTTGCGGACGAAGCTGGGCGTGCAGCCTGTCTATAAGCGTATCGACACCTGCGCGGGCGAGTTCGCCTCCGCCACGCCCTATATGTATTCCACCTATGAGGGCGGCTTTGGCGTTCCCCAATGCGAGTCCAACCCGACCGATCGCGAAAAGATCATCATCCTGGGTGGCGGCCCGAATCGCATCGGGCAGGGCATCGAGTTCGATTATTGCTGCGTCCACGCCGCCTATGCGCTGAAGGAAGCCGGCTTCGAGACCATCATGGTCAATTGCAACCCGGAGACGGTCAGCACCGATTACGACACCTCCGACCGGCTGTATTTCGAGCCGCTGACCAATGAGGATGTGATCGCCCTCGTCCGGCGGGAGCAGTCACGTGGCACGGTATTGGGCTGCATCGTGCAATATGGCGGGCAGACGCCGCTGAAACTGTCGCAGGCGCTGGAGAAGGCTGGGATTCCCATTCTCGGCACCTCCGCTGACGCGATCGACGTGGCCGAGGATCGGGAGCGCTTCCAGTTGTTGCTGCACAGGCTCGGACTGCTCCAGCCGGAGAACGGCATCGCCCGTTCGGTGGGCGAGGCCGAGGCGATCACCGAGCGAATCGGCTTTCCCGTAGTGATTCGTCCCAGCTATGTGCTTGGCGGCCGGGCGATGGAGATCGTTCATGATACTCGCGGATTGCATCGCTATATGCGAGAGGCGGTGCGCGTGTCCGGCGAGAACCCTGTACTCATCGATCGCTATCTGAACGATGCGATCGAGGTGGATGTGGATTGCATCGCGGATGGCGAGACGGTGTACGTTGCCGGCGTGATGGAGCATATCGAGGAAGCCGGCATCCATTCCGGCGATTCCGCCTGTGCCCTGCCGCCCTATACCCTGTCACCGGCCATGGTGACGGAGCTGAAGGCGCAGACCGAGGCGATGGCCAAGGCGCTGGGCGTGGTCGGCCTGATGAACGTGCAATACGCCATCAAGGACGACGAGGTGTTCGTGCTTGAGGTCAATCCCCGCGCTTCCCGCACCGTGCCCTTCGTGGCCAAGGCGACCGGCGTGCCGGTGGCCAAGATCGGCGCGCGGGTGATGGCCGGCGCCAAGCTGTCCAGCTTCAAGCTGGACGACCAAGCCATCGCCGCGCATGTGGCGGTGAAGGAGGCAGTGTTTCCTTTCGCGCGCTTCCCGGATGTGGACACGATCCTGGGGCCGGAGATGAAATCGACCGGCGAGGTGATGGGGCTGGACAACAGCTTCGAGCGGGCCTTCGCCAAGGCACAGCTGGGCGCGGGCGTGAAGCTGCCGGAGGCGGGGCAGGTGTTCCTGTCGGTCCGCGACGCCGACAAATCAGCCGCCCTGGTCGTCGCCCGCCGGTTGGTGGATATGGGCTTCTCCATCCTGGCCACGCGCGGCACCGCAACCCGCCTGCGGGAGGCGGGGCTGCCGGCGACGGCGGTGAACAAGGTGCTGGAAGGCCGGCCGCATTGCGTGGACGCGATCCGCTCGGGCGAGGTGCAACTGGTCATCAACACCGCCTCCGGCGCGCAATCCGTGGCGGACAGCTTCGACATACGCCGCAGCGCGCTGACCCACGGGGTGCCGCATTACACCACCATCGCCGGTGCCAGGGCCGCATCCCACGCCATCGCGGCGGCCAAGGCGGGGACACTTGAAGTGGCGCCCCTTCAGTCGTATTTTCGCGGTTCGTTCTGACGTTCCGTCGCGGCCTGGTGCCTGGAACCAGCCGCGGCGGTTCGCGTTTCAGGGCTTCGGATTGACGAACCAGCCCTGAGTCGCACAGGCTCATCGTCGGACATGCTCGTTCCATATCCTGCTTGACCATCCGCTTTCCCATTCTCTGAGGTTCGCTCCGTGCAGAAGTTTCCGATGACCGCTCCCGGCCTTCTTCGCTTGGAAGAAGAGCTCCGCCTGCTTAAAGGCACGGAGCGATTTGCCGTGATTCGCGCCATCGCCGAGGCGCGCAGCCATGGCGATCTGTCCGAGAATGCCGAATACCATGCCGCCCGGGAGCGCCAATCCTTCATCGAGGGGCGCATCCAGGAGCTGGAGGAGATCATCGGCGCGGCCGAAATCATCGATCCGTCGACCTTGTCAGGCGATTGCGTCAAGTTCGGCGCCCATGTCAGCGTGGTGGACGAGGAGACGGAGAAGGAGGCCACCTACCAGATCGTCGGCGTGCATGAGGCCGACATCAAGGCGGCCCGGTTGTCCGTCTCCTCGCCGCTGGCCAAGTCGCTGATCGGCAAGAAGGTGGGCGATAGTATTTCCGTGCCCGCGCCCGGTGGCGACCGGACCTACGAGATTCTGGCCGTCAAGTTCATCTGATGCTGACAGCCAGGGTGGCGGGCGCGTGATCGCGCTCGTCGATATCCGCGCCGCCGCGGATCGTATCGCCGGCCGTGTCCTACGCACGCCCATGCTGCGCAGCGACGCGGTGTCGCGCGCCACGGGCGCGGATGTGTGGTTGAAGCTGGAGAACCTGCAGCCCACCGGCGCCTTCAAGGAGCGCGGCGCCGCCAACCGGCTGGCGCTGCTGACCTCGGAGGAACGCCGGGCCGGCGTGATTGCCATGTCCGCCGGCAACCACGCCCAGGCGGTTGCCCGGCATGCCCATCTGCTTGGCATCCAGGCGGTGATCGTGATGCCGCAATTCACCCCCCTGACCAAGGTTTCGCGCACCGCCGCTTGGGGTGCGCGGGTTGTGCTGCATGGCGAAATGCTGGCCGAGGCGGCTGCCCATGCCGAGGAGTTGTCGCGCCGCGAGGGGCTGGTGTTCGTGCATCCCTATGACGATCCAGCCGTGATGGCCGGGCAGGGGACGCTTGCGCTGGAGATGCTGGAGGATGCGCCGGATCTGGACACGCTGGTGATCCCGGTCGGCGGTGGCGGGCTGATTGCCGGCTGCGCGGTGGTGGCGACGGCGCTGAAGCCGGGCATCGAGGTTATCGGCGTCGAGGTCTCGGCCTATTCGGCCCTGGCGCAGATGCTATCCGGCCAGCCGGTCGATGTTGGCGGTGCGACCATCGCCGAGGGTATCGCCGTGCGCGATATCGGTGCCAATCCGCTGGCGGTGATTCGCGGCCATGTCGCCGATGTGCTGGTGGTGCCCGAACGCGCGGTGGAGGAAGCCATCGCTTTGCTCGCCGAGGGGGCCAAGGTGGTCGCCGAAGGCGCGGGCGCTGCCGGCGTCGCGGCTTTGCTGGCCTTCCCGGAGCGGTTTGCCGGGCGGGGGGTCGGCATTCCGATCTGCGGCGGCAATATCGATGCGCGGGTGCTGGCCAACGTGCTGCTGCGCAACCTGCTGCGCGACGGCAGGCTGCTGCGCCTGATGCTGGAGATTCCGGACCGGCCGGGGGTGCTGGCCGATATCGCCGGGAAGATTGGTCAGGCCGGCGGCAATATCATCGAGGTCTCGCATCAGCGGCTGTTTGCGTCACCTAGCGTACAGGCGGCGCAGCTGGAGGTGATGTTCGAGGCGCGCGATTCCGCTCATGGCGCGGAAATCGTCGTCGCATTGGAACAATCCTACGTCGTCCGGCGTATCTAGTGCCCTGGATCGGCGTTGCCGGTCCAGGAGGGCTTGTCGCGTGCCCTTCGCCGGACGGTGCGTGAGCGGTTGACCTCGCCATCCGTGTTGGAGATGCGTATGGACCGGACATGTTGCGGCATCGGCGATGTGGTGTCCGCGTGGCCCGCGCGGCGGCGCGGCCTGCGTGCGAGGAGCTGTCGTTGACTGCGAGGATCTGGATCGACGTCGAGGATATTTTTGCTTTCGCCGCCACCGGGCGGACACCGACGGGAATACAGCGACTCGCGTTCGAACTGTGCCGTGCGTTGCATGAGATCCATGGCCATAACGGCGAGATACGCCTGGTGCGACAAAGCCGGGACCGCCGGACATTCGTGGAAGTGCCCTGGCAGTCGCTCGACGAGCTGTTCGACCAGCTTGCTTCCCGCAGCGTGCCGCAGCCGGAACCCGGCCTGCCTGATCCATCGCAGTCCGCGGCGCCATCAGTCCCAGAAGGCAAGTCGGGCTGGCGAGGTATGGTGAGGACCGGCTTGCGGCCCGTGCTGCCGCTGATACCGCAACGCCTGCGCATGCCGCTGATACATTACGTGCGGCTGCAGGCGCGCGCGATATTTGCATTCATCCATCTCTGTTGGGCCATTATCCGGGCGGCTGGCGCGCTGGTGCGCTTTCTCTGGCGTGGCGGCAAACGCTCCCCGGCTGTCGTCGCCGCGGAGCCAGTGATTTTCGAGCCCGGCTCGCCGCTGGAAGCCAAATCCGAATCAGAGATCGAACCACTCTGGGAGGCGCAACCGGGCGATGTGCTGTTCATCATGGGGGCTGCCTGGTTCCATCCGGACTATGCCGCCGTGCTGGATGCCGCGCGGCAAGCGCATGGCGTGCGCGTGGCCGCCTTGATCTACGACATTATTCCGCTGCGCCGGCCGGAATGGTGCGACCGCCAGCATGCCGAGGTTTTCCAGGGCTGGTTCGAGAGCGTCCTGCCGCGATGCGACCGGATCTTCGCCATTTCCCGCGCCAGCGCCGACGAGGTGACCGATTACGCGCGGCTGCATAATTTGTGTCTGCGCGACGTGATCCACCCGATTCCCATCGGCACCGGCTTCGCGCAATCCCGGACGTTGGACAAAATCCCGGCGCCGGCCGATGCGACGGCGTTCGCCGGGTTGCCTGAGCCTGGTAGCTATGTCCTGTTCGTTTCCACGATCGAGGCGCGCAAGAATCATGCGCTGTTGTTCCGGGTCTGGCGTAACCTGCTTGAGCAGATGCCGCCCGAGCGTGTGCCCGTGCTGGTGTTCGCCGGCCGGATCGGCTGGCTGGTCCAGGACCTGATGCAGCAACTGCGCAATACGGCATTCCTGAACGGGAAGATCATGCTGGTGGAACACCCTACGGATGCCGAGTTGGTGGCGTTGTATCGCGGCTGCCGCTTCACCCTGTTTCCGTCTTTCTATGAAGGCTGGGGATTGCCGGTGACGGAAAGCCTGGCGTTCGGCAAACCCTGCATCATCTCGAACCGCACCTCATTGCCCGAGGCCGGCGGGTCGCTCGCGCGCTATTTCGATCCGGAGGACGTGGCCGATGCGGAACGCGTGATTCGCGAGACGATCGAGGACCCGGAGGGCCTGGCGCAATGGGAGGCGCGAGTCGTGCGAGAGTTCCGGCCGGTGCCCTGGGAAGACTCCGCCCGCGCGGTGATGCGCCATCTGCAAGTCGACCGGACATTGGCTTAGCCGACGTGGCCGATACCAGCGTGCAGACACCGACGATTTGGATCGATGCGGAAGATCTCTTCCTCTACGCCGAAACGCATACGCGCCCTAGCGGCATCCAGCGCCTGGCCTTCGAGATGTGCCTGGCGATGACCGCGCGGGAAGGTCGGGCCGGCCGCGTCCGGTTCGTGCGGCATCGCAGCTTCAGCGACGGATTCTATGCCGTGCCGTGGGCGTCGCTGCGCGTCGCCATCGAGAGCATGGGCACACGCAAGCCACCACCGCCCTCCGCCCAATCCAACGCCCCGCCCGCCACAATTACGGCCGCCCTGCAGCGTTTCCTTGGCCTGCAGCGCCAGGCGCTGGGCGAGCTGCGCGTATTATTGCGCCGGTTGACGCACGAGATTTCGGAAATTCCCTCGGCGGTCTCCGGCGACAAGGACGAATTCACGAACCATGCGCGACCCGGCGATGTGCTGCTGGCGCTGGGATCGCCCTGGTTGCCCGGCTACGCCGAGCGGGTGCGCAAGGCGCAGGAGGAATTGCAACTTCGCTTCGCGCTTACTGTCTATGACATCATTCCGCTGCGCCATCCCGAATGGTGCCATACCACAGTGACCGATCATTTCGGCAGCTGGATGGATTCGGTGCTGCCGCTCTCCGACCATATCTTCGCCATCTCGCGCGCCACCGCCGACGATCTGGAAAGCTATGCGGCGCACAGGGGCATCGCCTTGCGCGGTCGCGTGCGAGCGTTTCCGATCGGCACCGGTTTTCAATCCGCCCCCACGGCGGCGCCAGGCAGCTTGCGGCAGCTTCCCGTGCCCGGCAGCTACGTCCTGTTCGTGTCCACCATCGAGCCGCGCAAGAACCACGTGCTGCTGTTCCGCGTCTGGCAGCGCCTGTTGCGGGAGTTGCCGCCCGAGCAGGTGCCGACGCTGGTCTTTGCCGGGGGCATAGGCTGGATGGTGGCGGATCTAATTGCCCAGCTCGACAATTGCGCCTGGCTGGACGGCAAGATCGTGCTGTGCAAGCAGCCCAGCGACGCCGAGTTGGAGGCGTTGTATCGCGGCTGCCGGTTCACGCTGTTTCCATCGTTGTACGAAGGATGGGGGTTGCCGGTTACGGAAAGCCTGGTATTCGGCAAACCCTGCGTCATTTCGTCCGCGACGTCGTTGCCCGAGGCCGGTGGCGTATTGGCGCGCTATTTCGATCCCGAGAGCGTCACCGACGCCACCCGGGTGATCAAGGCGACCATCGAGGACGAAGCCAGTCTTGCCTTGTGGCAGGCGCGCGTGGCCCGCGAATTTCGTCCGGTGCCGTGGGATGAGAGTGCGCGGGTAATGCTGGGCGAGCTCGACGGGTCCGGTGCGTGCGAATTGGTGGCTGGTCAGGCGTTTCCTTCAAGCCAGGCGCCCGGTTCGGGATGAGGCGATCTCCTGTTGCAGCTTCTGCCGGATCGCATTCGCGAACGCCCCATAATCCTGGCATTGCAGCGCGAAAGCACCGGGGCCGCCGATGACCTCTTTCGTGTAGCTCTCCAGCAGGTCCGGCTCCTCGTGCAGCACGCACAGGCCGTTTATGGTGATGCCCGCATCGGCCAGCCGGCCGCGAATCGGCCCTGGTGGTTCGCCGTCATTGGAGCGGCCATCGCCGACCATGTCGATGACCTTCCGGCTGGCCTTGGCCGGGGCTGCCTTGAGCAGGGCTTCGGCGGCCAGCAGCGCTTCACCGATGGCCGTGTTGCCGGCGCGTACCGCGCGCGGCATGTCGTCCACTGAAGTTGCGAAATTCTCGAGCGTGGCCGGGCTGTCGATCCGCATCCAATCCACCATCACCTCCTGCGCGCCCTCCCCGGACCAAAGCAGCACGGAACACAGGCTGGCACCCAGCGGGCCGCCGGTGAGCGCCGCGACGATATCGGGCTCGCGCAATGCGGCGGCGCAGCCTCCGACCATCAGGCCGAATTCCTCGAAGGTCACGCTGGCCGAGCCGTCGAAGGCGAGGATCAATGCGAGGTCGACGTCTTTCATGTCGGGGGCCTGTTCAGAGCCGATAGACGCACCGATCATGCCCCAGGTTTTTGTTTTGGTGAGCAATTTTGTCGCGCGGGGGATGCGGCCGGAAGCGACGTCACTTCAGGCACTTGGAACGGTATGGGCTTGAGGGAAAGCGCCGGCGGGCGGATCATCGGAAGGGCGACCGATCGGGGAGGCTTTGGGGGAGGCGGCTTGTGGGCGAGTATGCCGATGGCAAGATGCTGGCGGAAACCGAGGACGGCGTCGGCCTCATCACATTCAAGCAGCCTGCCAGGCGCAATGCCATGTCCGTGGCCATGTGGCATGGCTTCAGCGAAATCCTGGATCGCTTCGCCGCCGATGACGGGGTGCGGGTGGTGGTGCTGACCGGCGCCGGCAACAAGGCGTTCGGGTCCGGCGCGGATATCAGCGAGTTCGAGCAGCAGCGCGGCGATGCCGCCGCGCGACGGAAATATGACGAACTGACCAGTGCCGGGCGCGCCAAGTTGGCGGCGTTTTCCAAGCCGGTTATCGCCCGAATTCGCGGCTTCTGCGTGGGCGGCGGTCTCGGCATCGCGATGCACGCCGATCTGCGCATCGCCGCGATGGATTCCATGTTCGGCATTCCCGCGCCCAAGCTGGGCATCGCTTATAGCTTCGACATGGTGCGCAAGCTGGTATCGCTGGTCGGGCCCGCCCATGCCAGTCATCTGCTGTTGACCGGCACTTTGATCGACTCCGCGGAGGCGCAACGCATCGGGCTGGTGAATCGCGTGGTCTCGGATGAACAACTCTCCGATGCGGTGCTGGATCTGGCCCGCGAGATCGCCGACAACGCGCCGCTCTCCGTGCGGGCTGCGAAACTGGCCGTGACCCAGGCGGCGCGCCCCGCGCATGACCAGGACGCGGAGGCGGTGGATGCGGCGGTGGCGGCCTGTTTCACCAGCGAGGATTACCGCGAGGGCCGGACCGCCTTCCTGGACAAGCGCGTCCCGCGCTTCCGCGGCCGCTGACCCGGCGTCCACGCAATGCGGATCGTAAGTGCTGCACGATGTGTTCCGCGCGGCACCCGAACGCCTGGACGGCGTGTCCCGCATCCATCGTGTCGATTCCGGCTTTCTGATCGCGATGTTCTGATCGCCTGCTGTCGCGCCGCCCCAGCCCGCATCCGCCCGCAATCGATATCACGCTGCCGGCGACGCTTTGCGGCGACGCACCGGTCGAAATGGTCCTGGGGTGTCACAATCTCTCGAGCCCGGCCGACGCTGGGCGGTCCGACGATGCGCGGCAGCTTAGGTTCTGAGCCGGAACAACCGAATCATTGGGTAGGAATCGGTCTGCGGTTCGTACTAGCCTTGTTGGGTGATTGACACGGCCAGCATCAAAGCCCGTTTTGCAGCGCTCACGCCGTTCTTGAA
>DASXIW010000128.1:0-26294 GCA_036497785.1 Acetobacteraceae bacterium
ACAGGCGCCGGCTTGGCCGCTGCCTCCGTCATGCCGGCGCTGGCGCAGTCATCGACCGACACGCTGCGCATCGCCTTCGCCGCGCGCGCCAACCGTACGCTCGATCCTGCCAATTCCATCCAGGGCGCCGACAATTGGTCGATCGTGCACATCCACGACACGCTGGTCGCCTCGCCAAACGGACAGTTCGCACGCAAGCCGTCGGACTTCGTGCCGCAGCTTGCCGAAAGCTGGGCCATGTCGCCCGACGCGCGGACCTGGACGTTCAAGCTGCGTGAGGGGGTGCAGTTCCACAAGGGCTACGGCGAGTGCACGGCCGACGACGTGGTGTTCACCATCAACCGCCTGAAGGACCCCGAAAAGGCCGGTAGCCGCAAGGTGCTGTACGAGAACATCACTGATGTGCGCGCCGACGGGAAATACCGCGCCGTTATCCAGTTGGCGCAGCCGGACCCGCTGCTGCTGAGCGGGCCCATCCAGGACTATTCCTGCGCAATCATGTCCAGGAAGGCGTTCCAGGAGAAGGGCGATAGCATCCAAAGTGACCCGATCGGCACCGGCGTCTATCAGTTCGTCAGCCTCGACCCCGATCCCACCAAAGGGATCATGATGACCGCCAACGCGAACTACTTCAACGGCCCGCCAAAGACCAAGAACCTGCAGGTGCGCTACATCCTCGACACCACGGCACGCACCCTCGCGCTGCTGTCGGGTGATGTGCACATGATCGAAGGCGTACGCGCGCCGGGCTGGGTGCCGTCGATCAAGCAGCGCAAGCCAGCCCTGCTCCTCGATATTGCCGCCCCCGGTAGCCTGTTCAACCTAAGCTTCAACCTGACCCGCAAGCCGCTCGACGATCTGCGCGTCCGCCAGGCCTTCGCCTATGCGATCGACCGCGATGCCATCGCCCACGCGATGGCGCCGTTTGGGGGCCGCACCTACGGGCTCAACCCCCCCGGCTTTCCTGGCGGCCTCACCGAGACCGAGGTGCCGGCGCAACTGCGCTATAAATTCGATCCCAAGAAGGCAAAAGCACTGCTGGCAGAGGCCGGCTTCCCGAACGGCCTCGCGGTCGATGCATTCACCAGCCAGCGCGAGGACTACAACTCGGTGATGCTGATCGTGCAGGAGCAGATGCGGGCGGTCGGCGTCACCATCAAGCTGCAGGTCATCGACCACACCACCTTCCATGCCAACGATCACAAGGACATGAACAGCCTGGCGCAGATTTCGTCGGCCTATCCGCCGGTGCCCACCGAGCCGCTGATCGATAATCTGGCGAAATCAGCTGAGGTCCATCCAGACGGCAATGGCGGTAACAACTTCTCCCATTATGGCGCAGCCATGCCCGGCATCGACGACATACTGGCTGCCGCCATGGCCGAGCCGGATTTCGACAAGCGCATCGCGCTGATCCAGCAGGCCGAGCTCAAGGTGATGACCGACCTGCCCTTGCTGCCGATCAGCACCAACGGCTACCTCATCGCGCGCGATCCGAAGGTCACGCTCGGCTTCGAGGTGCATTCGGGATACGCCTACTGGCGGCTCGACCAGGCGACGATCAGCGCCTAAGGCCGGCCGATGATCCGGGCCATCCTCATCAGGATCCTCGACGCCGTTCCGACGCTGTTCCTGGTGCTCACCCTGGTTTTCGTGACCATGCGCCTGCTCCCAGGCGACCCCGCGATCGCAGTGCTCGGCGAGCAAGCGACCACGCAGCAGCTGGAACTGTTCCGGGAGAAAATGGGCCTGAACCTGCCGCTCTGGCAGCAATACATCCATTTCCTCGTCGACACCGTCACGTTGAACGCCGGCCATTCCTTTGTGAACAACTTCTCGGTCGCGCAACTGGTCGCACTGAACCTGCCGTACACGATCGAGCTGACCATCGCCGCCACCATCATCGGCACGGCGATCTCCATTCCGGTCGGCGTGGTTGCCGCAGTACGGCGCGGCCAGGGGGCGGATTCGGCGTCACGCATTTTCTCGCTGATCGGCTATGCGCTGCCGGATTTCTTCCTGGGCGCCATCCTGCTCATTGTCTTCGCCCTCAATTTCGGCTGGTTCCCAATCAATGGTGGCGGCAATGGTCTGGGTGACAATCTATGGCACCTGTTTCTGCCGGCGCTGGCGCTCGGCCTGATCAAGGCCGCCTTCGTCAGCCGGCTCACCCGCTCCTCGCTGCTGGAAGTGCTCGGCCAGGATTACGTGCGCACCGCCCGCGCCAAGGGGGCGCAGGAACCCCGCGTGGTCTACCGGCACGCCCTGCGCAATGCGCTGTTGCCGGTGACCACCGGACTCGGCCTCAGCATCCTGTCAACTTTGTCCGGCTCGGTGGCGATCGAGCTGATCTTCGGCCGTCCCGGCATCGGCAGCATGCTGATCGGCGCCATTGAGACGCGCGACTACCCGGTGATCCAGGCGGGCGTTGTCGTCTTCGCCCTGTTCGTCGTCGTGGTGAATCTCGCGATGGACATTATCTACACCATCGTCGATCCGCGCATAGGAGAGGTCTGAATGGCGGTCGCCATCCAAGCTCCCCCAGCACTGCCGAGGCAGCGTGAGCAGCAGGAACAGGGATTGCTACTGCAGCTTTGGCGCCATATCGCGCGTGAGCCGCTCACCCTGATCTTCTTCTTCGTGCTGCTCGGTATCGTGCTGGTGGCGATCTTCGCCGACCTCATCGCGCCGTACAACCCGGTGGCGCAGAGCCTGCTGGCGGTGAACCAGCAGCCTTCGGCAGCGCATTGGTTCGGCACCGACCAGTTCGGCCGGGACGTGCTGTCGCGTATCATCTACGGTGCCCGCACATCGCTGATCCTCGGCCTGTCGGCACCTGTCCTCGCCGCCATCAGCGGTACCCCGCTTGGCGTGTACGCCGGCTATGTCGGCGGCTGGCAGGACCGGGTGATTGGCCGCGTGGTTGATCTGTTGCTGTCCTTCCCGGCACTGTTACTCGGCATTCTCGTCGCCGCCGCGCTCAGCGCCGGCTTCTGGTCCATGGTCGCGGTGCTGACGATCGCTTTCGCCCCCCGCTTCGCCCGCATCGCCCGCGCCTCCACCCTGTCGCTGCGCACGGCGCCGTTCGTCGAGGCGGCGGTGGCGGCCGGGCTCAACCACCCGGTCATCATCGTCCGCCACATTCTGCCCAACATTATGGGCCCGATCGTGGTGGTGCTGACGCTGTGGATCGCCACCGCCATCCGGCTGGAAGCAACGCTGAGCTTCCTCGGCCTCGGCACGCAGCCGCCGCAGCCTAGCTGGGGCAACATCATCCGCGACGGACTCAACAACATGTTCGGCTCCGCCTGGCCGATCATCGCCGCCGGCGTCGCCATCACCATCACCGTGCTGGCGCTGAACATGATCGGCGATGTGGTGCGCGACATCCTCGATCCGGACACCCGCGCATGACCCAGCCGCTGCTGCGCGTGCGCGAGCTTTCCGTCGAGATTGGGCCACCAGGTGCGGCGATCCGCGTCGTCGACCAGGTCGGCTTCGACCTGGAAGCCGGGCGCTGCATCGGCATCGTCGGCGAGTCCGGATCGGGCAAGAGCATGACTTCGCTGTCGTTGCTGCGGCTGATCCCGGAACCGCCGGGTCGGATCGCCGCCGGGCGCATCGAGCTGGAGGGGCGCAACATCCTGGACCTGCCGCTGTCGGACATGCCGGCGCTGCGCGGCAAGGACATCGCCATGGTCTTCCAGGAGCCGATGAACTCGCTCAACCCCGTGATGACCATCGGCGCGCAGATCAACGAGGCGGTGATGCTGCATAGCGGCCAGGATGCTCGGGCGCGGCGGCGGCGTACCCTCGACATGCTGCGTTTGGTCGGCATCCCGCGCCCGGAGGAACGGCTGTCCGCCTATCCGCACGAATTCTCCGGCGGCATGCGCCAGCGGGTGATGATCGCCATGGCGCTTGCCTGCGAGCCGAAGGTGCTGATCGCCGACGAGCCCACCACTGCGCTGGACGTAACCATCCAGGCGCAAGTGCTCGAGCTACTGAAGCGTCTGCGCGCACAGCTAAACATGGCCATCATCCTGGTCTCGCACGATCTCGGCGTGATCGCCGATATGGCCGACCAGGTGCTGGTCATGTATTGCGGCCGCATCGTCGAGAGCGCCGACGTGGACACGATCTTCACCCGGCCGGCGCATCCCTACACCGAAGGCCTGCTGCGCTCGATTCCCAGCAACGGTGCCGGCGGCCGGCGGCTCTACCAGATCCCCGGCACCGTACCTGCGCCGCAGGATCGCGGCCCCGGCTGCGCCTTCTATGATCGCTGCCCGAAACGCATGCCGATTTGCCGCGCCGAGCAACCGCCGCTGTTCCGCATTGATGACAGCCAATCCGCCGCCTGTTTCGCCGCGGTGAAGGAGGCGGTGGCATGACCCCGCCTGTCATCCAGCTGGAGGGGTTGAGCAAAAGCTTTACGCCGCGCTCGCGCCTGAGCTTTGGCCGCCATTCGGGCGAGATCAGGGCGGTCGACGATGTCAGCTTCGCCGTGAGCGCCGGGGAGACACTAGCACTGGTGGGCGAGTCGGGTTGCGGCAAGTCCACCACTGGCCGGCTGATCCTACGGCTGATCGAGCCGAGTGCTGGACGCATCCTGTTCGAGGGCCGCGAAATCGCCAGCGAGCGTGGGCGCGAAATGCGTGAGGTGCGCCGGCACCTGCAGATCATTTTCCAGGACCAGTTCGGCTCGATGAGTCCGCGGCGAACGATCGCCCAGATCATCGCCGAGCCGCTGGATGCGCAGGGGCTGATCCGCTCGGCGCAGCATCGGCGTGACACCGTGGCGCATCTGCTGGAACGGGTCGGCCTATCACCCGAGCACATGCACCGCTACCCCCGCCAATTTTCCGGTGGCCAGCGCCAGCGCATCGGCATTGCCCGCGCGATCGGGGTGAACCCGCGCTTCATCGTCGCCGACGAGCCGGTCTCCGCGCTCGACGTGTCGGTGCAGGCCCAGATTGTCAACCTCCTGCAGGATCTGCAGGAGGAGCAGCGGCTTTCCTATCTGTTCATCTCCCACGACCTCGCCATCGTCCGCCACATCGCCGACCGGGTGGCGGTGATGTATCTTGGCCGCATCGTCGAGGAGGGACCGAAGGCACGCATCTTCGCCGCCCCGCAGCATCCCTACACGCACGCGCTGCTGTCGGCGGCCCCCGAGGCCAATCTCGCCAAGCGCAACCGCCGCATCATCCTGCAGGGCGACGTGCCAAGCCCATCCGCCGTACCGTCGGGCTGCAGCTTCCGCACCCGCTGTCCCCTGGCGCAGGAGATTTGCGCGACCGAACGCCCACCATTGCGCTACGTCGCACCCGGCCAAAGCGCCGCTTGCCATTTCGCCACACCGAACCCGATCGCCATTCCGGCGGCGGCTTCGGAGCAGCTGCTTGCCTGAATTCCACCCTGCCTCCCGCCGGCATGGCGGGCCGCCCGCCCGACCCTCCATCAGCGAGGCACTGCCGCGCCGCGCTTCCTTCCAGAGATCATCACGCTCAAGCGCCGGTTCGCCAGGCTCAATTTGGCTGCTCCCCGGGCAAAGTGAAGCTGAAGACAGTACCGTGAGGCACATTCGGCGACACCCATAAGCGCCCGCCATGGCTTTCGATGATAGATCGGCAGATCGACAGCCCCATGCCCATGCCGTCGGATTTCGTCGTGACGAAGGGGTCAAAGATGCGATCGGCGGTCGCCGGGTCGAGTCCCGCGCCGGTGTCCTCGACGGCCACGAGAACCCCGGTCGGCCCGGCCGGTTCCGCGATGACCGCCAGTGTCTTTAGGCGGGCCGTGACCCCGCTCATCGCCTCAACGCCGTTTGCGATCAGGTTCAGCAGCACTTGCTGCAACTGAACCCGGTCGCCCAGGATCGGCGGAATATCGGCGGACAGGCCGGTGTGAAGCGTGATGTCGTGCCGTTGCAACTCGCCGCGGGTGAGGGCCAGTACTTCCTGGATGGCTGCGTTGATGTCGAGCCTGGTCAATTGCAGCCCGGATTTCCTGGTGAGCGCCCGAAGGCTTTGAATCATGTCGCCGGCGCGATGAGCGTCCTGGACGATGCGTGAGACGGCGTCCTGCGCCGCGCCAAGATCCGGTTGGTCCCGGCTCAGCCAGCGCAGGCAGGCGCTGCCGCTGGCCGCGACGGCGGCCAAGGGCTGGTTGATCTCGTGAGCGATGGAGGCAACGAGCTCGCCCATGGTCGTCAGCCGCGAGACGCGGGCCAGCTCCGCCTGGGTGATTCTGAGCTCTTCCTCCGCACGCCTGCGCTCGGTCATGTCGATGACGGTGCCGACGAATTCGAGGTCGCCGGACTCGGCGCTGTCGGGCTGACCGACACTTTGGAGGTGCCTGACCGATCCGTCGGGCAAAGTGATTCGATAGTCCTGTTGGAACCGACTTCTTTCGCGCACCGCTCGCGCGAGGGCCTGCTCCAGCACGGGCCAGTCTTCGGGGTGAATCCGCTCCATAAAAGTTGCGTATGATGGCCGGGTTGTTGCCGGATTGAAGCCAAAGATGCAGAAATGTTCTGTGGACCAGTGGACCTCGCCCGTGCCGACGTTCCAGCGCCAGCTGCCGGTGTGGCTGATTTGCTGCGCTTCGGTCAGCGACGCTTCGCTTCGCCGCAGACCGTCTTGCGTGTTCTTCAGACTGGCGGTCATGCGTTTGAACGCGCGCGCCAGCAGGCCGATTTCGTCGTTTCGTTGGAGTTCGGGAATATCCGGCCACTCCCCGCGGCTGATCGACCGCGCCGCTTCCGTCAGGGCGGTCAGCGGCCGCAAAGCCAGCCCGACGGACCAGCTTCCCAGAACCAAGGCCAGTGCCAGGACGAACACGCTCATGGCAATTGAGAGCAGCATCGCGGATCGCGCGGGCCCGATGAAATCCGAAGCGGGGACCGCCGCGACGACCATCCATGCAAGCCCGCCGGGTGCCACGAAGCTCTCGACGGCGGCGAAACTCTCCCCGAGCACGGGGTCGTTGAAGGAAAATGAGCGCGGGCCGGTTTTGGACAATCCCTCCAGAATATCGGGCTGCGCCTTGAGATACCGCGCTGCTCCACTCACCATAGGGTCACCGGCCTCTGATGCGAGCACGTGCAACTCTCTCCCATCGGCGCCCGTGGTCGCCGGTGCGACCCCACCTGACGCGGTAATCAACTGCCCGGACGAATCGATGACGAATGCCCGTCCCTTGTAACCCAGGTTCAGGGGCTGCATTTCCTTGCCAAGCTGGGTCAGGATCAGGTTTGTCCCGATCACGCCCATGAAGCTTCCGTCCTTGCCGAAAACCGGAGCGGTGAGCGACATGCCGAGCACGGGCTCGCTGGAACCGAGAAAGGGTTGGCTCCAATATCTGGCGCGCGCATCCTTGGCGTGCTGGTACCAGGATTGCTGCCGCGCATCGAACGCCGGACCCGATTTGCGCAGATGCCCCGGCTGGCCATCCGGCGAGGCGTCGTACTGGTGCAAGACACCCGGGCGAAAGCCATCCGTCATCACGAAGACTTTCACATCGTCCGCCAGCCTGGCGGCGGCGACGCTGCCGCCCTCCGTATTGGCGAAAAACAGCCGATCGCTCAGCACCGCATATAATTGACGCAGCATTGCGTACGGATCATCCAGCGGAACGGTGTGCCGGTCGAGATCGGCCTCCACCCCGGACAGCACTCTGTTGGAACGCTTCACCCACACTTCAATGTCGCGATTAACGTCGTCGACGAGGTGCAGGACCAGATGGTCGGAAACGGCGGATACGATGGTATAGCCCGCCCAGAACCCGACACCGCTCAGGGCCAGACTGAGCGCGAGAGCGATGGCCGCGGCCGGGAGTATCAGGCGGCGGCGCAACATGACCCGGGGCCGGCGGGAAGGTTGCTGAAAATCAACGACATGCAATCTGGTTCGATGATGATTCACCCCCCGGAGCGGCCTGCCTGAACTATCGGAACGGATTATGTCGTACGCCCGGCGGACAGGGCAAAGCTTTGTGATCCGGGCGCCAGGGGATGGTACCAGGGAGATGCGCGCACGGGAGGCGGGGCAGGACTGGCTCCGATGGAAGGCGCCGCTCATGCCCCGGCTCGTGTTGCGTCGGGCAGCCGCGTTATTTTGCCATGGCCGGTTGGGCGGCGGGGCCGCCGCTTGCCCAGCCATGATTGTGTACCAGGCCGTCATCATGCTCGACCGGTGGTGTTTCGGTGTGTGCCGGCGGGGCGCTGGTGGTGTGGAACTGCGCCGCCTCCGTGCTGTGGGCCATGGCGGTGGTGCTGCTGGCGCCGCCGGCTGCGGCTGTGGCCACCGCGTCGAAATAACCGACGCCGACTTCGCGTTGGTGGCGGGTGGCGGTGTAGCCTTCGGCTTCGGCGGCGAATTCGGCCTGCTGCAGCTCGGAATAGGCGGCCATGCCGCGCTGCGCGTAGTCGCGGGCGAGGCGGAACATCGCGAGATTCAAGCTGTGGAAGCCAGCCAGGGTAATGAACTGGAATTTGTAGCCCATGGCGCCGAGTTCGCGCTGGAAGCGGGCGGCGTCGTCCGCGCTCATCTTGCGTTTCCAGTTGAAGCTGGGCGAGCAGTTATAGGCGAGCATTTTGCCGGGGAAGTCTTTGTGGATGGCTTCGGCGAAGTCTCGCGCATCGCCCAGGTCGGGCTCGCTGGTCTCCCACCAGAGCAGGTCGGCGTAAGGGGCGTAGGCGAGGGATCGGGCGATGGCGTAGCGTTTACCGATGCCCGGCCGGATGCGGAAGAAGCCTTCCGGCGTACGATCGTCGGTGATGAAGGGGCGGTCCCGCTCGTCCACATCGGCGGTGAGAAGCTGGGCGCTTTCCGCGTCCGTCCGGCAGAGCAGGATGGTGGGAACGCCCTCCACGTCGGCGGCGAGGCGGGCGGCGTTGAGCGTGCGAATATGCTGGGCGATCGGGACCAGCACCTTCCCGCCGAGATGGCCGCATTTCTTTTCGCTGGCGAGCTGATCCTCGAAATGCACGCCGGCGGCACCGGCTTCGATCAGGGCGCGTGTCAGTTCATAGGCGTTCAGGGCGCCGCCGAAGCCGGCTTCGGCGTCGGCGATGATCGGGGCCATGAATTGGGTGGTGTCGCCGGTGTTCTCCTGCCGGGCGATCTGGTCGGCGCGGCGGAGGGCGTTGTTGATGCGCCGGACGACCTTCGGGACGGAGTCAACGGGGTAGAGCGATTGGTCGGGATACATCTCGCCGGCGGAATTGGCGTCGGCGGCGACCTGCCAGCCTGAGAGGTAGATCGCTTTCAGCCCGGCCTTGACCTGCTGGAGGGCCTGGTTGCCGGTGAGCGCGCCCAGGGTGGGCAGGAAGGGTTCGGTGTGCAGCAGATGCCACAGGCGGTGGGCGCCCATTTCGGCCAATGTGTGGCGGATGCGAAAGGATCCGGCGAGTTTCTCGACAGACGCGGGGCCGTAGTCGCGGCGGATGCCGGCGAAGCGGTCCGGGGCGGGTGCGGCGTCGGTGGCGCGGCCATCGGGGGCGTGGGCGAAACGGGATGTGATGGACATTTACAGCCTCCTGCGTTGGCGATGAGCCGTCAAAAATTAACACTTCGCCGCCGTAGATGTTTCGTTTTCTTGCGTGTAGGCAGGAAAAGTGGTTTCGTTCCTTACTTCTGGATGATGAGATCCGTAAAGGATGTAAAGCATGTCGCGTCCTCTGATCGGTCGCACCGTGCGGCGGCTGCGGCAGGAGCGCTCGCTGAGCCAGCAAGCCCTGGCGACCCGGCTTGGCGTGTCAGGCAGCTATCTCAACCTGATCGAGCACGACCAGCGCGCGGTGACGGCCAGCCTGTTGATCAAGCTCACCGAGGTGCTGCAGGTGGACATCTCGGTGCTGTCCGGGAGCGATGAGCGGCGGCTGGAGAGCGGGCTGCGCGAGGTAATGGCCGACCCGTTGCTTGGTGTGGAGGCGGTGCCGGAGGCGGAGATCGCGGCGATGGCGGGGTCGGCGCCGAATGCGGCGCGGGCGGTGCTGGCGCTTTACCGCGCCTGGCGTGTGGCGCGGGAGGATGCGAGCGGGATCGCGCTTCCGTCCGGGCGGCGGCTGTTGCTGCCGACTGAGGAGGCGCGGGATTTCTTTCACGAGCACGCCAATCATTTTCCGGCGCTGGAGCGCGCGGCGGAAAGCTTGGTGGCGGAACTGGGGGTGGCGCCGGCCGAGATGAATCATGCCATTGCCGAGCGGCTGCGCCATCGGCACGGGCTGGCGGTGGTGGTGGGGCCGTTGGAGGGGGTGCTGCGGCGGCACGATCCGGCGGCGCGGCTGCTGTTGCTGTCGGACGCGCTGCCGCGCGAGAGCAGGGGGTTCCAGATGGCGTTTCAGCTGATGCTGCTGGAGGCGCGGGATGCGATCGAGGCGGTGCTGGGACCGGCGGAGCCGTCGAGCGGCGAGGCCGGCGCGTTGATCCGGATCGGGTTGCTGAACTACGCCGCGGGGGCGTTGCTGATGCCCTATGCTGCTTTCCTCGCGAGCGCGCGTGCGCTGCGTTACGACACGGAGGCGCTGGCGTCGCGGTTCGGGGTTTCGTTCGAGCAGGCCTGCCATCGGCTATCCAGCCTGCAGCGCCCCGATGCGCGGGGGGTGCCGTTCTTTTTCCTGCGCGCCGATGCGGCGGGCAATGTGGGCAAGCGCTTTTCGGCGGCGAGCTTTCCGTTTGCGCGGTTTGGCGGTTCCTGCCCGCGCTGGGTGGTGCATACGGCGTTCAGCACCCCCGGCACGGTGCGGGTTCAGGTGGCGGTGCTACCGGATGGCGCCGCCTTTCTGTGCTTCGCGCGGACAGTGACCGGGCCAATCTTGCGGTGGGGCGAGCCGCCGGCGGTCCATGTGGTGGCGATGGGGTGCGACATCGCGCGCGCGGCGGAGGTGGTCTATGCGGATGGGCTGGATCTGGAGCGGGCGGCGGTGGGGATCGGGTTGTCCTGCCGGCTTTGCGACCGCGCGGACTGCCGGTCTCGCGCATTTCCGCCGCTGGCGCATCGGCTGGCCTTCGACCCGCAGATGACGGTTGCTGCACCGTATCGGTTCGAGCGGCTCAAGCGGTGAGGCGGCGCGGGCGGGCTGGTTCAGTCGCCGCTTGCCTGATCCTTGCGAAAGGCGGCCATCGGGTAGACGCCCAGAATCGTCGCCTCGCGCGAGAAGAACGACAACTCCTCCAACGCTCGGCGCAAGGGGGGCTGTTCGGGGTGGCCGTCCACTTCGCACAGGAACTGCGTGGCGGTGAAATGGCCGTCGATCATGTAGCTTTCGAGCTTGGTCATGTTCACGCCATTGGTGGCGAAGCCGCCCAGGGCTTTGTAGAGGGCGGCGGGGACGTTGCGGACGCGGAAGACGAAGGTAGTCATCAGGTCCGGCGTGTCCGGCGGCGGGATGCGCGGGGTTTTGGCCATGACGTAGAAGCGCGTGGTGTTGTGGGCGGCGTCCTCGATATTGACGCGCAGGATATCGAGGCCGAACAGCTCGGCGGCCAGCGAGGAGGCGATGGCGGCTTCCTCTGGTCGGCCCCAGGCGGCGATCTGTTCGGCGGCGCCGGCAGTGTCGGCTTCGGCGACGGCCTTGAGGTTGAGTTCCTTCAGGATCTTGCGGACCTGGCCGAGGGCGACGTGGTGGGAGTGGGCGCGCTTGAGCGTGGCGATGTCCGTGCCGGGCAGGGCGAGCAGGCAGTGTTCGACGCGCTGGAAATGTTCGCCAATGATGGACAGGCCGCTATGGGGCAGCAGCGTGTGCACGTCCGGCACGCGGCCGGCCAGGCTGTTCTCGGCGGCGATCATGGCGAGGTTGGCCGTGCCGTCGTGCACGGCTTCCATGGCGGCTTCGAAGGTTTCGCAGGGAAGGGTTTGCCACGACGGATAGGCGTTGCGGCAAGCGAGGTCGGAATAGGCGCCGGGGCGGCCCTGGAAGGCGATGATGCCGGTCATTCTCTCAACTTTGCGGGGGTATTTTCGGGGCGAGGGCAACGCGGGCGCGGTCCAGATCGGCCGGCGTGTCGACGCCGAACGGGGCGTGGTCTACGCGGGCGCAGGCGATGCGCATGCCGGCTTCGAGCGCACGCAGCTGCTCCAGGCTTTCGCGGCGCTCCAGGGGCGATTCCGGTAGCGAGACGAAGCGGGCGAGGGCGGGGCGGCGGAAGGCGTAGATGCCGATATGGTGCCAGAGCGGGCCAGGGCCCCAGGGAATGGCGGCGCGAGAGAAATACAGCGCCATGGAGACGGCGCGGCCCTGGTCGAACGCGCAGGCGGCCTTGACCACGGAGGCGGCGGCGGCTTCCTCGGGATCGGTGATGGGCGCGACCAGGGTGGCGATATCGATGGAGGGATCGCCCAGCGGTGCCAACACGGCGCGCAGATATGCCGGCGGAATGGTCGGCAGATCGCCCTGAAGGTTGACCACCACGTCGTGATGGCCTTGTGGGTCGAGATTGGCCAGCGCGGCCTGCACCCGGTCCGAGCCGCGTGGCAAGGAGGGGTCGGTGAGCACGGCGGTGCCGCCTGCGGCGCGGATGGCGGCGACGATTTCGGGGTCGCCGCAGGCGACGGCGACGGGCCCGATATCGGCTTCGCGGCCGCGATCCATGACGTGCACGATCATGGGGCGGCCATGAATATCCGCCAACGGCTTGCCGGGCAGGCGGGTGGCGGCCATGCGGGAGGGGATAACGACGATTGGGTTCATATGACTCGTTTCGAAAGCGTGGGTTGAAGCACGCGCGTCCCTTCCGTATTGTCGCGCCGCAACTTAGGTAGGCCGCAGGACTCGCGCAACGCGGAGGCCTGGGGCCATGCTCTATTCGCAAGGAATTCGCCGCATGGATAGCTTGGCTGTCAACAAGGTCGCGGCCGCTGTCCTCGTGGCCGGGATTGCCTTCATGCTCACCGGCCTGGTCGGCGAAAACCTAGTGCATCCGATCCAATTGAAGGACAGCGCCATCAAGATCGAGGGCGTGGCGGCCGCCTCCGGCGCGGCCCCGGTTGCCGAGCCGCCGCTGGCGCCGATCGGGCCGTTGCTGGCCTCGGCCGATCCCGCGGCGGGCGAGGCCGACACCAAAAAGCTGTGCGTTTCCTGCCATACCTTCGGCGATGGCGGGAAGAATGGCGTCGGTCCCAACCTTTATGGGGTGGTCGGCGGACCGCACGCGCACCGGGCGGATTTCAACTATTCCGCGGGCATGAAAGCCAAGGAAGGTCCGTGGACGTTCGACGAGCTGAACGCCTGGCTGCACAAGCCTTCCGCCTATGTGCCCGGCACCCGCATGGCGTTCGCCGGCATCAGCAACGACAAACAGCGCGCCGACGTGATTTCCTATCTGCGCAGCCTGTCGCATGATCCGGTGCCGTTGCCGGCTGCTGCTGCCGCCGCCAATTAGGCCAACCGGGACCGCGACCATCGATACAGTGGAGAGAGATGGGCTGATCGCTGCGGCCGAACGGGCCGCGGATGCCGCCGGTGCCGTGATTCGCCCGTTCTTCCGGGCCGGGATGACCGCCGATCTGAAATCCGACGACAGCCCCGTGACGGTCGCCGACCGCGCCGCCGAGCAGGCCATGCGGGCGGTGCTGGCCGAGGCATATCCGGGCTACGGCGTGATCGGCGAGGAATTTGGCCGGGAGAGCGCGGAGGCCGGGCTGTGCTGGGTTCTCGATCCGATCGACGGTACCCGCGCCTTCATCACCGGACGCCCGGTTTTTGGTACGTTGGTGGCGCTTTTGCAGCATGGCGAGCCGATACTGGGCGTGATCGATCAGCCGGTGACCGGCGAGCGGTGGATTGGCGCGCGGGGCATGCCGACCCGGTTTCGCGGGACGTTCGGGGGCAGGGCAGGCTGCCGGCCTTGCCCCGATTTGGCGCAGGCCGAATTGTCCTGCACCAGCACTGAGGTTTTCGAACCCGGCGATATGGGCGCGTGGGAGAGGCTGCGGAAATCCGTGCGCCGAACCAGTTTCGGCGGAGATTGTTATGCCTACGGATTGCTGTCGCTCGGCCAGATCGACGTGATCGCCGAGGCGACGATGAAGATATGGGACTGGGCGGCGCTGGTGCCCGTTATCGAAGGTGCGGGCGGACGGATGACGGATTGGCGGGGCAACCCCCTCACATCGGACAGCGACGGGCATACATTGGCTGTCGGCGATCCCGCGCTGTTGGCGAAGGCCGTGGCGATTCTGGCGGCTTGACCGGACCCCACCAGCAGTGGCCCCCTGTCTCCGCCAACCCAGGAGGGCAAGATGCGATCAGCCTTAGCGAGCGTTCTTCTGCTGATGGGCCTGGTTTCGGCCGCAAGCGCCCAGACCGCCCCTGAGGTCCATCCCGCGACACCCGCCCCGGCAGTCCCTGCCGCAACGCCCGCTCCGGCGGTCCAGCCCCAGCCCGCCGCGCCTGCTGCCGCGACGCCTGCGGATGCTGCGGCCGCGAAGATGGTGACGCCGGCCATCGCCCTGTTCGGCAACCCCGCCTTGCCGCCCGATTTCACCCATTTCCCCTATGCCAATCCCGATGCGCCGAAGGGTGGCGAGGTGGTGCTGGGCAGCGTGGGCAGTTTCGACAGCTTCAATCCGTTCATTCTGCGCGGCACCGCCGCCGAGGAAATCAACCGCGTCTATGACACGCTGATGCGGGAATCCTCCGATGAACCCGCCACCGCCTATGGCCATCTGGCCGGCGCGGTCGATATCGCCCCCGATCATCTATCGGTCTCCTTCACCTTGCGGCCCGAGGCGCATTTCCAGGACGGCACGCCGGTGACCGCCGATGACGTCGCCTGGACGTTCAACGCGCTGCGCGAATACGGCCGCCCGCAATACCGGCAGTACTATAACGACGTCACCGACGTGTCGGTGGATGGTCCGAGCCGCGTCGTGTTCCACTTCAAATCGGCCGATAACCGCGAATTGCCGCTGATCCTGGGCGATCTGCCGGTGCTGCCCAAGCATTGGTGGGCCAATCGCGATTTCAGCCATGTGCTGACCGACCCGCCATTGGGGTCCGGGCCGTACCGGCTGGATCATTTCGAGTTCGGGCGACAGACTGTACTGGCGCGGGTGCCGGATTACTGGGCGCGGAACCTGCCCACGGCCAAGGGCCTGTCCAATTTCGATCGCATCCGCACCGAATATTACCGGGATTCGACGGTGGCGATGGAGGCATTCAAGGCCGGGCAGATCGATTTTCGGCGCGAGAACATCTCCAAGAACTGGGCGACCGGCTATGATTTCCCCGCCGTCCAGCGCGGCTTGGTGAAGAAAGAGGCGTTTCGCCACCATCTGCCCACCGGCATGCAGGGCTGGGTGATGAACACGCGCCGGCCGGTCTTCGCCAACCGGCTGGTGCGCGAGGCGATGGACGAGGTGTTCGATTTCCAGTGGACCAACAAGAACCTGTTCTATGGCGCCTATACCCGCACCGACAGCTATTACAGCAACAGCGATCTGGCCTCCTCCGGCCTGCCGAGCCCGGCCGAGCTGGCGCTGCTGGATCCGTTCCGCGCCGAATTGCCGCCCGAGTTGTTCACCCAGCCCTTCACGCTGCCCGTGACCGATGGTTCCGGCAACAACCGCGAGGGGCTGCGCCGGGCGCTGGCGTTGCTGAAACAGGCGGGGTGGCATGAGCAGGACCGCAAGCTGGTCGATGCGTCCGGCAACCAGATGAAGTTCGAGATACTGGTCAACGATCCGACCATCGAGCGTGTGGCGACGCCGTACGCGCAATGGTTGAAGCGGCTCGGCATCGATGTAGGTGTACGCACCGTGGATTCCGCGGAGTACCAGCACATGGTCGATGCTTTCGAGTTCGACATGACCATGGCCGTGCTGCCGCAATCGGATTTCCCCGGCAATGAGCAGCGCGACTATTTCGGTTGCAGCGGCGCCAAGGCGCCCGGCAGCATGAACCTGGCCGGGATCTGCGATCCGGCCGTGGACGCGCTGGTGGCGAAGGTGATCGAGGCCCCGGATCCGGAGCGTCTGACGGTGGCGGCGCGGGCGTTGGACCGGGTGCTGCTGAACGGCTGGTACGTGGTGCCGAACTGGCATCTCGATTCCGTCTGGGCGGCGTATTGGGACAAATTCGGCCACCCTGCCGGCCCGGTGCGCAGCGGGCTGGTGTTCGATGCCTGGTGGATCGATCCGGCGCGCGCCAAGGCGCTCGACGCCGCGCGCAGCGGACTCTGATGGCAGCCTATCTGCTGCGTCGCCTGCTGCTGGTGATTCCCACGCTGTTCGGCATCATCGCCATCAACTTCGTGGTGGTGCAGTTCGCGCCCGGCGGCCCGGTGGAGCAGATGGTGGCGCAGCTGCGGGGGCACGGCGACAGCGTAGGGGCGCGCATGACCGGCGGCGGTCCGGAAGCCTCGACGCCCGGCGGGTATCGCGGCGAGGCCGGGCTCGATCCGCGCATGCTCGACGACATCAAGCGCATGTTCGGCTTCGACAAGCCGGCCGATGTGCGTTTCGCCACCATGCTGCGCAACTACCTGCGCTTCGATTTTGGCCGCAGCTTCTTCCGCGATGATACGGTGCTGCATCTGATCGGGCAGAAGATGCCGGTCAGCGTGTCGCTGGGGCTATGGTCGACATTGCTGGTGTATCTGATCTCGATCCCGCTGGGCATCCGCAAGGCGGTGCGCGACGGTAGCAATTTCGACGTTGCCAGCAGCGCCGCGGTGCTGGTGGGCTATGCGGTGCCCGGCTTTCTGTTCGCCATCTTGCTGGTGGTGCTGTTTGCCGGTGGCAGCTTCCTGCAGATATTTCCTCTGCGCGGCCTGACCAGCCCGGATTCCGCGCAATGGAGCTGGCCGGCGCGGGTGGTGGATTATGCCTGGCACATGGTGCTGCCGACGGTGGCGCTGGTGGTTGGGGGGTTCGCGAGCCTGACCATGCTGACGAAGAATTGCTTCCTGGAGGAGATTCGCAAGCAATATGTCGTCACAGCCCGGGCCAAGGGGGCCGGTGAGCAGCGGATCCTGTACCGGCACGTCTTCCGCAACGCAATGCTGCTGATCATCGCGGGATTTCCATCGGCGTTCATCGGCATATTGTTTTCCTCCTCGTTGCTGGTGGAGATCGTGTTCTCGTTGGATGGTATGGGTTTGCTGGGCTTTGAATCGGCGATCCGGCGCGACTACCCCGTGATGTTCGGCACGTTGTACATTTTCACCCTGCTTGGTCTGGTCATGCAGATCATCGGCGATCTGATGTACACGATCGTCGACCCGCGCATCGATTTCGAAACGCGGCGCTGATGCAGCTTGCCCCGATCACGCGTCGCCGCGTCGCGATCTTTCGTGCCCATCGGCGGGGGTTGTGGTCGCTCCGCATCTTTCTGGTGTTGTTCACCATCAGCCTGTTCGCGGAGTTCATCGCCAATGACCGGCCGCTGGTGATCCATTTCAACGGTCACTGGTATTTCCCGGTGTTGCAGGATTACAGCGAGGATGCGTTCGGCGACGATTTCCTGCCGACCCTGGCTGATTTCACCGATCCCGATCTGGCCCGGGCGATCAACGCCAAGGGATGGATGCTGTGGCCAGCGATTCCCTTCGCCTACAACACGGTGGTGAAGAATCTGGCGTCGCCCGCCCCGTCGCCCCCTTCATGGCGCAATCTGCTGGGCACGGATGACCAAGCGCGTGACGTGCTGGCGCGGGTGATCTATGGCTTCCGGCTGTCCGTGCTGTTCGGCTTCACGTTGACCATCATCTCCTCCATCGTCGGCGTCGCCGCGGGGGCGATACAGGGATATCGCGGCGGTCTGACCGATCTGCTGTTCCAGCGTTTTATCGAGATCTGGTCCGGCTTGCCGCAGCTTTATCTGTTGATCATCCTGTCCAGCATCATCACGCCCAGCTTCTGGATTTTGCTGCTGTTCCTGTTGATGTTCAGTTGGATGAACCTGACCGGCGTGGTGCGCGCGGAGTTCCTGCGCGGCCGCAACCTGGAATATGTGCGCGCCGCCAAGGCGTTGGGCGTGTCCGACCTCGCCGTGATGTGGCGGCATATCCTGCCCAACGCCATGGTGGCGACGCTGACCTTCCTGCCGTTCACCTTGTCCGGTTCCGTCACCATACTTGCCAGCCTGGACTTCCTGGGTTTTGGCCTGCCACCTGGCTCGCCATCGCTGGGTGAGTTGGTGTCTCAGGGCAAGGATAATCTGCAGGCGCCCTGGCTGGGGGTGACCGCCTTCCTGGTGCTGGGCGGCTTGCTGACGCTGCTGGTGTTCATCGGCGAGGCGGTGCGCGATGCGTTCGACCCGCGCAAGGTGCTGAAATGAGTCTGGTTTCGGTCGATGGGCTGACAGTGGCCTTCGGCGAGCGCCAGGTGGTGCGGGACGTCTCGTTCACCCTGGACCGGGGTGAGACGCTGGCATTGGTGGGCGAGAGCGGATCGGGCAAGTCGCTCACCGCGCTCTCGTTGTTGCAATTGCTGCCGCCAGGGGGGGTGAGCAGCGGGCGTGTGGTGCTGGACGGTCAATCCGTAATCGGGGCGCCGCACGATATGCTACGCCGGCTGCGCGGCGGGGTGGCGGGCATGGTGTTCCAGGAGCCGATGACCAGCCTCAACCCTCTCAAGCGCATCGGCTCGCAGATCGGCGAGGCCATGGCGCTGCACCGGCGGCTGACAAAGGAGGCAAAGCGGGCCGAGGTGATCGCGCTGCTCGGTGAGGTTGGATTTCCCGATGCCGCGCAGCGGCTGGACGCCTTCCCGCATCAACTGTCCGGCGGCCAGCGCCAGCGTGTGATGATCGCCATTGCGCTTGCCAACGGCCCCGCCTTGCTCATTGCCGACGAACCCACTACGGCGCTGGATGTCACCATCCAGGCGCAGATCCTCAAGCTGCTGGCGGCCGAAAAGGCGGCCCGCGGCCTGGCTTTGCTGCTGATCAGCCACGATCTGTCGATTGTGCGCCGGTATGCCGACCGCGTCTGCGTGATGAAGAACGGCCAGGTGGTCGAGACGGGACGGTTGGACGCGGTGTTCGCAGCGCCCGCGCATCCCTATACCCGCATGCTGCTCGCCGCCGAGCCGCGTGGGCGGCCGGCCAAGCTGGCACCCTCCGCCGCCACGCTGATCCAGGCCAACGACGTGCGCGTGCATTTTCCCATCCGCCGCGGCGTGCTGCGCCGCGTGATCGGCCATGTTCGCGCCGTCGATGGCGTGTCCCTGACGGTTCACGCGGGCGAGACGGTGGGATTGGTGGGTGAAAGCGGCTCCGGCAAGTCCACCATGGGCTATGCGCTGCTGCGGCTGCAGCAGGCCGAGGGCTGCACGCGTTTCGACGGCCAGGATCTGGCGGTGCTGAACAAGCGCAGCCTGCGCAAACTTCGCGCCTCGATGCAGATCGTCTTCCAGGATCCGTTCGGCAGCCTGTCGCCCCGCATGTCGGTGGCTGAAATCATCGCCGAAGGCCTGTCCGTCCACGCGCCCACCCTGTCGCGCGCCGAACGGGCGGCGCGCGTGCGGGAGGTGCTCGATGAGGTCGGCTTGCCCGCCGATATCGCCGGCCGCTACCCCCATGAATTCAGCGGTGGCCAGCGCCAGCGCGTTGCCATCGCCCGTGCCATGGTGCTGAAGCCACGCTTCGTGGTGCTGGACGAGCCCACCAGTGCGCTGGACATGTCCGTGCAGGCCCAGATCATCGAGTTGCTGCGCCGCCTGCAGCGCGACCACGACCTCGGCTATCTGTTCATCAGCCACGATCTGAAAGTGGTCCGTGCCCTGGCGCATCGCATCATCGTCATGCGCAACGGCAAGGTGGTGGAGGAAGGGACGGCCGATGCGATGTTCGAGTCGCCGTCTCACGACTATACGCGGGCACTGATGGCGGCGGCGTTCAGCCTTGAAGCGGATGAGACCGGGGTGGTCCAGGGCTGAGCGCCCTTCTGTTACCTCTCAGGCCGCGCGCGCCGCTTTTTTCTTCGGCACGAAACGCAGCGCGAAGCGCACCAGACTGGGCATGGTCGTCGGCCGCAGCAGGCGCCGGTCGTAGCCCGCGAACCGGCGGTCGTTCTCGGACAGGCAGATGGCCATCAGTTCGGGCACGCTGATATCGACGTCACTGACCGCCTTGCTGCCGGTGACGGTGAAGTTGTTGTCCTGTGCCTGTTGTTTCTTGCCGCTGTCGTCCACGCCGCGGGCGATGCCGACGCGTTCCCAGCCGAGGAAGATCCAGACGGCGATCACTCGCAGCTCGAACCACGGGCGCCGCCACCAGGGCATGTTGCGGCGATGCCAGGCCAGCCAGTTTGCGTACAGCAGGATGTGGCGGCATTCCTCCTGGATCACCGGCTCGAACGTGTCGACCAGTTCGGGCGGGAAGAAGGCGGAGCGTTTGGCCAGTTCGAACAGACCGAAGGCGAAGAAGCTGTCGATGCATTCGCTGTAGCCGGTGACCAGATAGGCCCATTCGGTGTCGCGCGGCTCGATATATTCCGGCTCGGGCTCTAGCTTGATGCCATAGGCTTCGACCAGATTGGACAGCACCATTTTGTGCCGCCCCTCCTCCCAGCCGTTCAGCTCGATCGCATCATGCCAGGCGCGGTCGGCGAGGCTGTGGGCGTAGGAGAGCATGCGCAGGCGGGCCTTGCCCTCGGTTTGGACCGCGATGTCCCAGATCGGCAGGCTTACCAGCCGGTCGCGTGCCGCGTCGTCCAGCTTCGGCCAGTCGATGATGGAGGGCTTGTACGGATTGAACGTGTCGCGGAACATCCGCGCGGCCGCCTGCTTGTGGCTCTCGCTGCCAATGTGCAGCGGGCCGGCGGTGTCTGCCGTCCAGTGCCGGGCGGTACGGTCGGCTTCGGCGATTACGGCGGGATCGCGGCCATCCAGGCCCGCGAATTGCAGGCCGCCTGGCGGGGATTGCAGGTCTGTTTCGCTCAAGGCTCGATTCCGCTTGCCGCGCGCCGCCGGGAAGTCGGCGGCGCCCCCGTAACATAGGTTTGCCCCACGCCCCTGCAACTTCAACAGGATCGTTGCAGCCACGCGAATGGCGCGGAGGGGCAGTGCGTCAATCGGATAAGAGTTTTCTGCTTCTTTTTTGCGAAAAAAAGCTCTTGAAGATTCTTGTTCTTTTTTGAAAAAAAGAACCAAAAACTTCTATCCGCTTTGCCTCAGGCCACTCAGGGGGCTTCGGCTTGCAGATGCGTGATGTCCTGGCCGGTGGCGTCGCAGATCAGGCGGGCGACGATGCTGCGGTGGCATTGCGTGTGGTCGCGTTCGAAGCACAACAGGCAGGCGCGGTCTTCGGCGGCGATGGCAGTGGCGCGGGCTAGGTCGGCCTGGGCTTCCAGCGTCTGCATATGGGCCACGAAGACGCGATGGAGGGTGGCGAGGTCACCTTTGCGTGCGGCGTCGCGGCCTGGTTTGGGCGTACCGAGGCTGCGCAGATGGGTGTAACGCAGACCCGCTTCCGCCATGGCGGCGGCGAGCAGGTTTTTCGAGAAGCCGGGCTTGCGCGATTGCGGAATGGCGCGGACGTCCACGAGATGGGTCGCCCCGGCCCGCTTGAGCGCATCGACGACATGGCCGATGACGGTTCCTTCGTAGCCGATGGTCAGGATGTCCGGTTGCGTGGCCTGTTTCATCACCTGGGCGCCGTTACCCGAACCCGGGCGTCAATATTGCTGAAGTCTCTGCACGCCGCCCGGGGGCGAAACGCCGCGGGTGCGCAGGCACTCCGTCATTTTCTGGCGTTTGAGGGCGGCCGCCCCGCCATCGGCGACGTCGTAGCCAGGCCCTCTCACCTTCGCCCACAGATCTCGATTCTCGGCGGCCTTCACGGTCGGGTCCTGTTCCACGGTGCTCTCGCATTGTCCTTCGGGCGTGTCCAGCGCCGGTCCGGAGCAGCCGGTCAGGCCCAGCGGGACGAGCCATCCGGCCACCAGCAATATCCTGCGAAAACGGTTCATGTCGCTGCCATCCAGTCCTCGATCAGCCGGCGCGCGATGCTGTCCAGCCGGGGCAGGCTGAAGCCGTGGCGGTCGGCGTTGCGGAGCTGGTCGCGGCTGAACCAGCGGGCATCGACGATCTCGTTCTGGTCGATGGTGATCTCTTTGGTCAAGGCGCGGGCATAGAAGCCCAGCATGATCGAGGCGGGGAAAGGCCAGGGTTGGCTGGAATGATACTGCACACCGGCCACGCGCACGCCAACTTCTTCGAAAACCTCGCGTGCGACGGCTTCCTCCAGGCTTTCGCCGGGCTCCACGAAGCCGGCCAGGGTGGAGTACATGGTCGTGTTCGGGAAACGGGCGGAATGGCCGAGCAGCACGCGGTCCCCATCGGCGACCAGCATGATCACGGCCGGGTCGGTGCGCGGGAAATGCTGGGTGTCGCAGACCGAGCACAGCATCACGTGGCCGGCGCAGCGCGGCACGCAGGCGCCACCGCACACGCCGCAGAAGCGATGCCGGCTGCGCCAGTGCATCAGGCCGCGCGCATGGGCCAGCACCGGAGCGTCCTGCGCGGACAGCGCGCCGGCCACCGCCCGCAGATCGGCGAACTCGCCCATGTCGGGCGGCAACAGCGGAAGCGGGTCCTCGGCGCTGCTGATGTCCACGGCGAACACCGGAACCTCGTCTTTCAGGCCCAGGAACGCCCAGGGCGCCTCCTCGGTGCCTTCGGCCATGCGCAGGGCGGCACCACCCGCCTCTCCGGTCAGAAACACCGCCTCCGGCTTGCCCTCGGCCATGCCGCGCATCAGGCTGCGGCTGCGCCAGACTGGGGCGAACAGCGTGTCCGGGTTTGCCAGGGCGGCGGCGATCCAGCCCTCGTCCGTACGCTTCTCGGCGGCGCGGTCGAGGGGGCTGCCGGTATAGATGTTCGGTCGGCTGGCAAGAATCAGGGTCACGAGGCGGTCCCGCGGCAGGAGAAGGGCCGGCGGACCCTGCCATGTGCGGCCGGGCAGGGCAATCGGCGGCGAACCGTCCCGCCTGGAACTGGCGATTTACCGGGGGACGGCCAGGGGCTGGTCGCGCCCCGTGTCTGTTCTTGCCACGTGTCGCGGGATCGACGATATCTAGAGCGGGAGGTCGGCGGCGGACGGGCGCCTCGCCAACCCGGTCAGGTCCGGAAGGAAGCAGCCGCAACGAGTTTCCGCTCGGGTCGTTCGTTCGGCCTCCCACCGTTGCAACCCGGCCGCCTCGCGTCAGGCGTAGCCCTTTCGCGGCGCCGCACATGTCCGGCTTGTTCGAGGAAGACCAGAAGCTGCCTGATCCCGAGCCCGCCGGCCCGGGACTGTTTGGCGATGCGCCGGAGCCTACCCCGGCCGAGCCCGCGACCACGCCCTATCGGGTGCTGGCGCGCAAATACCGCCCAACCCATTTCGGCGACCTGATCGGGCAGGAGGCGATGGTGCGCACCCTGCGCAACGCCTTCGCCATGGGCCGGGTGGCGCATGCCTTCATGCTGACCGGCGTGCGCGGTGTGGGCAAGACCACCACCGCCCGCATCATCGCCCGCGCGCTGAACTGCACCGGACCGGGCGGCCAGGGCGGGCCGACGGCGGACCCTTGCGGCGTGTGCCCGAACTGCATGGCGATCCTGGCCGACCGCCACCCCGACGTGCAGGAAATGGACGCCGCCAGCCGGACCGGCGTGGAGGATGTGCGCGAGATCATCGAGGCGACACGATTCCGCCCGATGCAGGCGCGCGCCAAGGTGTTCATCATCGACGAAGTCCACATGCTCAGCCGCAACGCGTTCAACGCGCTGCTGAAGACGCTGGAGGAACCGCCGCCGCACGTGAAGTTCATCTTCGCCACCACCGAAATCCGCAAGGTTCCGGTAACGGTGCTGTCGCGCTGCCAGCGCTTCGACCTGCGCCGCATTTCGGTGTCGGAACTGTCCAGCCTGTTCGCGCGCTTCGCCACGCTGGAAGGCGTCGGGATCGCGCCGGAGGCGCTGACCTTGATCGCCCGCGCGGCCGACGGCTCCGCCCGGGATGGGCTGTCCCTCCTGGATCAAGCCATCGCCCAGAGCGAACCGGGCCAGGCGATCGGCGCGGAGGCGGTTTCCGACATGCTCGGCCTGTCCGATCGCGGGGCGGTGTTCGACCTGTTTGACGCGGTGATGGGCGGCAGGCCGGCCGATGCGTTGGCGATCACCGATCGCGCCCATGAGCGGGGGGCGGATCTGGGCGTGATGCTGCAGGATCTGCTGGATCTGGTGCACACGCTGACGCGGCTGAAATCCGTGCCGTACCTGCGCGATGCGGCCGAGTTGCCTGAGGCCGAGCGGACACGGGGTGTGGCCATGGCCGGCAGCCTGTCCATGGCCGCCCTGGGCCGCGCCTGGCAGATGCTGCTGAAGGGCATAGCCGAGGTGGAGGCCGCGCCGGATCGCCGGGCGGCGGCCGAAATGATCCTGATCCGGCTGTGCTACGTGGCGGATCTGCCGCCGCCGGGTGATCTGGTGCGCCGGCTGACCGAGAACCCGCCCGCCGGCGGCGCCGCACCTTCCCAACCCCCTTCGGGCGGTAACGGCACGCGGGCCGTCGGCAACGGCGTGCCGGTCCAGATGGGCGAGTCCGCGCCGGCCAATGCGCCACGCCTGTCCAGCTATCGCGATGTGGCGGCTCTGGTGGCCACGCAACGCGATCCGCAACTGCATGGCCATCTGCTGCATTCGGTGCATCTGGTGCGGTTCGCGCCACCGGTCATCGAGATGCGCCAGCAACCCGACGCGCCGCGCGACCTGGCCGCACGCCTGGCTGCCATTCTGCAGGAGACGACGGGCACGCGCTGGACCATCGCCCTGTCTGCCGCGCAGGGCGAGCCGACGCTGGCCGAGCAGGGCATGGCCGCCGACAATGCCCGCCGCAGCGTGGCCGCCGAACATCCGCTGGTGCGGGCGATACTGGAGACCTTTCCGGGCGCGCGCATCGATGCGGTGCACGACCCGAACACTGACGCTTACGGCCTGCCCATGCAGCCCGTGCTGGCCGGCGAAGCCGACCGCAGCGCCAGCAGCGATCCGGACATGCCCGAATTTGCCCCGATCGACGCCGACTATATCGATGACCCATCCGAATACTGGGAGACCCAGCCATGAAGAATATCGCCGGCCTGATGAAGCAGGCTTCCCAGATGCAGAAGAAGATGGAGGACATGCAGGCCGCCCTTGAGGCGGTGACGATGGAAGGCAGCGCCGGCGCCGGCATGGTCGCTGTGACGCTGAGCGGCAAGGGCGAGCTGAAATCCGTCCGCGTCGATCCCAAGCTGGCGGATCCGGCAGAAATGGAGATGCTGCAGGACCTGCTGGTGGCGGCCCACGCCGATGCCAAGCGCAAGATCGACGCGCATGCCGCCGAGGAGATGCAGAAGGTGACCGGCGGGCTGAACCTGCCCGCCGGCATGAAGCTGCCCTTCTAGGCCAGGCGGTATCGCTCTGATGGGCGGGCCCGAGATCGAACGGCTGATCGGCCTTCTCGCGGCCCTGCCCGGTTTCGGCCCGCGCAGCGCGCGGCGCGCCGCTCTGCGACTTTTGCAACAGCCGCAGACCCGCATCCTGCCTTTGGCGACCGCCTTGATGGAGGCGGCGCGCAGCGTGAAATCCTGCAGCCTGTGCGGCAATCTCGACAGCCAGGACCCTTGCGCCATCTGCGCGGATCCGCACCGCGACCGTGGCCTGATTTGCGTGGTGGAGGGCGTCGGCGATTTGTGGGCACTGGAACGCGCCCATGTGCATCGGGGGCTATACCACGTGCTTGGCGGCACGCTTTCGGCGCTGGCGGGCACGGGGCCGGAAGATCTGAACCTTGAGCCCTTGCTGACGCGGGTGCGCGAAGGCGGCGTCACGGAAGTGATCCTGGCCCTGGGCGCCACCGTGGATGGTGCAACGACGACCCATTGGCTGACGGAGAAACTGATGCCGCTGGGGGTGACTGTGAGCCGTGTCGGCCAGGGCGTGCCGATGGGTGGGGCGCTGGATGTGCTGGATGACGGGACGTTGGCGGCGGCGTTGCGGGCACGCCGGCCTTACTGATCCGCCATCTTCCCCGGCATCGTGGCAGCGACACCCGCCGTGGCCCCTGGGGCGACGCTACATCTCAACCGCGATGGGGACGGTGAAGCGGAGGGCAGCGCCATGCGGCGCGCGGGGGGACACCCACAGGTAGCCACCATGCGCTTCGATGATCGATCGGCAGATCGAAAGTCCCATGCCAAGGCCATCGGTCTTGGTCGTGAAGAAGGGTTCGAAGATGCGTGGCGCGATGGCCGGATCGAGCCCCGGACCGGTGTCCTCGACCGCGACCACCACACGGCAAGGCTCGGCGCGGGCGACTG
>DASXIW010000129.1:0-7848 GCA_036497785.1 Acetobacteraceae bacterium
CGCCGCCGGCATCCCCCAGCGTGGCCAGCACGTCGGCCCGCACCAGGTCGCGCAGTGTGTCCGCTTGCCAGGAACTGCGGCCCAGCAAGGATTGCAGCCGGTAGGGCCGTTCCAGCCCGGCCTGTTCGGCCAGTTGCCAGCTGGTTTTACGGGCCACGCCTGACAGCAGGCCGTCGATGAAGGCGCCGGCCGAGCGCCGTAACTCGGCCCGGCCGAATGCCGAACTCAGTCGCGATTTGAAGGCGCTGAGTTCCTGTTCCCAGGGCAACAGCGAACCGGACCATGTTGCAACTCGCATTCCCTGACACTCCCGAACCCATGGGATTCAGAGAATCGCAGTTTCGCCGAAACGCAACTGTAGTATTAGAGCATGATGACTTCTGACAGGCGAAGCCATCATACTCTAGGTATTTGTTTTAGCGCGCAATTTTATGGCTCGGCGATTCCGCCTGAAGCCATATTGCTCTAAACATCGGCCAGTCTGACATCCGTCGGTCTGACGTCATCAAAGCTTTGCTGAACTGAAACACAAACTGTCTCGGCATTCGGCTACCCGTGCGCTCCCGCAAACTTCGCATAGTGCGAAACGGAGATGCCGATGTTCCGTCTGTCCCCCATGCTCGTAGCCGCCGGCCTGTGCGCCACCGTGCTGGCTGCCCCGGCGGCGCGTGCCGCGACCGACTGCCCGAATGACGGTACCGTCCGCTTCGGCGTCGAGCCCTTCGACTCGGCCGCCAAGCTGGTGCCGATCTATGGCCATCTCAGCGACCTGATCGCTTCGAAACTGGGCTGCAAAGTTCAGGTGTTCATTGCCACCAGCTACAACGCCGAGATCGAGGCGATGCGCAACGGCAAGCTGGAATTCGGCGAATTCGGGCCGCTCGGCTACGTGCTGGCGCACCAGGTCGCCAAGGCCCAGGCGGTGGCGACCTTCGCCGACAAGAACGGCAAGCCCGACAGCTACACGGCGGGCATCGTCACCTGGCCCGGCTCGGGTATCACCACCCTTGAGGGCGTGAAGGGCAAGAGCTTCGCCTATGCCGACCCGGCCTCCACTTCCGGCCATCTGTTTCCGGCCTACTGGCTGCAAAAGAACGGCATCGATCCGGATAAGGGCGTCAAAGGCTATTATGCCGGCTCCCACGCCGCCACGTTCGAGGCCCTGCGTAACCACAAGGTGCTGGCGGGGGAACTGAATAGCGAGCAGATCGCGTCGGCCACGCTGTCGGGCGAATACAAGGCCAGCGATTATGTCGAGCTGTGGCGCTCGCCGGCAATTCCGAACGACCCGATCGTTGTGCGTGGCGACCTGCCGGCCGGCTTCAAGGCGCGCCTGACCGGTGTGCTGCAGAATTTGGACCTTAGCTTACTGCCCGAGAACGACCGCAAGATCATCGGCATGTCCGGCATCCGCCTGGTGCCGCAGACCGATGGGGCGTTCGACCAGATCCGCGACATGGTCCATGTGCTGAACATCGACCTGACCAAGCTGAACAGCTGATCATGCCGATCTGGCCGGCCGGGGCTCTCATTCAGACCGAAGCCCTTGGAATGCGTTACGGCGGGGCGAATGGGAGGCTGGCGCTGGACGGCGCCAGCCTCGCTCTCGCGCCAGGCGAGCTATTGGTGATCCTTGGCCATAATGGCTGCGGCAAGTCCACGCTGCTTAAATGCGTGGCCGGTCTGCTGAAGCCGACCGCCGGGCGAGTGATGGTGGCCGGTCGCGATATTACCGGCCTGACCGGACGCGCGCTGTCGGAAGCCCGGATGGCCATGGGAATGGTGTTCCAGCAGGCCCGGCTGATCGGCCGGCGCAGCGTGCTGGCCAATGTGCTGTGCGGCACGCTGGGCCGGCATCGCAGTTTCGCCACCGCGATCGGCTTGCTGCCGCGCGGCGAGACCGGGCATGCGATGCACTGCCTGGACCAAGTGGGGCTGGCCGGATTTGCCGCCCAGCGCGCCGGCACCCTTTCTGGCGGGCAGGCGCAGCGTGTGTCCATCGCCCGCGCGCTGGCGCAGCGTCCGACTGCGCTGCTGGCCGACGAGCCGGTGGCGAGCCTCGATCCCGAGGCGGCCGAGGAGGTGATGCGGCTGCTGCGCCGCGTTTCCACCACCGAGCGGCTGGGGGTTATCTGCGTGCTGCACCAGCCGGAGCTGGCGCGCCGCTACGCCGACCGAATCGTTGGCATGCGCCAGGGAAAAGTGATGTTCGACGCCCAACCCGCTGCCATTGCCGACGCGACGATTTCCGCATTGTACGAAGGGATCATGCCGTGAGCGCCGCCGCTGAGCCGCCATTGACCCGCGGCGGAGAGGCCGCGCGCGGCGTACCGACGCCAGGGCGCTGGGGTGGCAACGCGCTGGGTTTCCTGGGGATTTTCGTCTTTCTGGTGGCGCTGGCCCAGGCCACGCTGGTGGTGCAGGCCCGGCCGCAGGATCTGGTGACCGGCATTCACGGCATGGCCGACATCATCACTCGCGCCAGCCCGCCGGATTTCTCCAAGCTGCCGGATCTGCTCTGGCCGGCGCTGGAGACGGTGGATATCGGCCTGTTCGGCACCGTCGCCGGCGTGCTGCTGGCGCTGCCGCTGGCGATCCTGGCCGCCCGCAACACCGCGCCCGCCCGGTCGCTTTATGTTCTGGCGCGCGCCGTCATTGCCTTTTGCCGCGCCGTGCCCGATCTGGTCTGGGCGCTGCTGTTCGTGACCGCTGTGGGTCTTGGGCCGTTTCCCGGGGCGCTGGCGATATCGGTCCATTCCATCGGTATGCTCGGCCGGCTATTCGCCGAGGTGATCGAGGACATGGATACCGGCCCGGTCGAGGCGCTGACCACCACGGGCGCCGGGCGGCTGCAGGTGTTCAGCCATGCGGTGGTGCCGACCGTGCTGCCCTCGCTGCTGGGTATCGCGCTGTACCGGCTGGATGAGAATATCCGTAGCAGCCTGATTCTGGGCTTTGTTGGCGCTGGTGGGCTCGGCTTCGAATTGCTGACGGCGATGAACCTGTTTCAGTACAAGACGGTGTCGATGACGCTGCTGGTGACCTTCGTGCTGGTGATGGCGGCCGAACGGCTTTCCGCCGAGCTGCGCCGCCGGGTGGCGTGATGGTGGGGCGCTGATACCAGCCGCCTGAATTGGCTGATACCAGCCGCCTGAATTGATGGAAGAGTCATCATTTCAGGCGGCTGGCATTATCGGGAAATTTTATGGCCCGATGATACCACCTAAAGCCATATTGCTCTAAAGCCATATGCTTTAGCACGGCACTGGGACCAGCCCGTAGCGCAGCATTACCTCTCGAATCCGGCCCAGATCGGGCGGTGAGCCTGGCACAATGAGGGCGGCCAGATCACGGAAATAGCCAGGTCCCAACAACCCCGGCGTCAGCACCGCGAGGCTGTGGGCGGTCTCGCCATGCAAGTTGGCGAAGTGGTGCACCGCGCCGCGCGGGATGAAGTGGGTCTCGCCGGGGCCGACCTCGCGGCGCTCGCCCTTCAGTGTCCAGGTGAGAGTGCCGCAGAGACCGTAGATGGTCTCGTCGTAGTCGCGATGGTGGTGCGCCACCAGCACCTTCGCGTCCGGTGGGACAGTGACTTCGAACATATCGAGCGCGCCGCCGGTCTCCTGCCCCGTCTCGAGGAATTGAACTTCCACCTGGCCGATGCGGATCAGTTCCACCATGGACGCCTCTCATTCTGGGCGCGACGCGGAGGCGCCCGCGGAGTCCTTGATAGCGTATCGAAACTGTAGCGCTGCGGGAGGGTCGGAAAGTTGTTTTTGGATCAATGCGAGATCGTGGCGCCTACAAAACACTGCACCGCCGATCACCCACGCCCCCGCCGCAATCGGCGCTGCGGTGGTGGCGTCGGCAATCGGTCGCCAAGCTGTTCTTGATCGGGCTATAGGGGCCGTCGGTATGCGATCAGAGATACGGCATTAGCAGGCGGACCAGGGAGTCGCGCAGGCGGATCGGCGCCGGCCGGGCGAGCAGGTCTGCCTCGGTCAGCATCTTGCCCTTGCGGTCCCGGACGATCGCCTGCAGCGTTTCGGCGAGGTCGGAATGATAGACCTCCATGCTCAGCTCGAAATTCAGCCGGAAGCTGCGCAAGTCGAAATTGGCGCTGCCGATCATGCTCCACTGGCCGTCTATGACCAGGATCTTGGAGTGGTCGAAGGGGGGCGGGTTCAGCCAGATCCGCCCGCCATGGCTCAGCAGCGGCCCGACATTGGCCCGCGCGGCCCAGTCGATCAGGCGGTGGTTGCTAGCCTCGGGCATGACGATCTCGACCGCGACGCCGCGCATGGCGGCCATCGACAGCGAGGTGATCAGCCGCTCATCGGGCAGGAAATAAGGCGTTACGACCTGGATCGACCGGCGCGCGCAGGCGACTGCCTCCAGCACCAGGAACTCGATCTTCTCGAGGTCCAGATCGGGGCCGGAGGTGATGACCCGGGCGATGGCCTCACCGGCCGGCGCCAGCGGCGGGAACCATGCGGGGCTTGTCAGATCCTCGTCGGTCACGAAGGACCAGTCGCGGGCGAAGGCTTCCATCAACTGGCCCACCACCGGGCCTTCCACCCGGAAATGCGTGTCGCGGACGGGGTGGCGCGGCCGGGTTGCCAGCAGGTTCTCGGCGGCGATGTTCATCCCGCCGGTGAAAGCGAGCTTGCCATCGATCAGCAGCAGCTTTTTGTGGGTGCGCAGATTGAGGAAGGGCATCCGCCAGGGCAGTGGCGAGTGCATGAAGCGCGCCGCCGGCACACCGGTGCGGCGCAGCCGGAAATACGCCTGGGACAGGAAATATCCGCTGCCGAAACCGTCCACCAGCACGCGCACGGCGACACCCCGCCGATGTGCGGCGATCAGCGCCTCGATGAACCGGCCGCCGGCCGCGTCGTCGCGCAGGATATAGGTGGATAGCGCGACGCTGGTCGTGGCCGCCGCGATTGCCGCCACCATGGGCGGGTAGGCCTCGTCGCCGTTATGGTAGACGTGAAGGGCGTTGCCCGGCTCCACATGCCGGCCGGTGAGGCGCCGTGCCGCCAGTTCCAGGGGCGCCAGATGGTCATCCCGGCCGCCAATGGTCGGCAGATTCGCCCGGCTGCCATTGGAGGGCCGGTCGGCGAAGCGCTGGGCGCGGCGCTTCACCCGGTTGATGCCGAGCAGGTAATACATGATTCCGCCCAGCACGGGTGACAGCCAGGCCAGGCCGATCCAGCCGATGGAGGCGCCGACATCGCGCTTGGTGAGCAGCACATGCACGGTGACGATGGCCGCGATCACCAGACCCAGGGGCGCCAATGCCTCCACCCAGATCCAGTCCAACCGTCCCGCCAGCCAGGCGATCACGCTGTCGTACACCGGAAATTCCCACCCATCGCCAATGAGCCCAAGGGGATAGCACACAGCGCGCGTCGTGTGTCCGCCGTGCTTGTGCCGGCGCCTGCCTGCTTGTCCGTGCGGCGAAGGGCACCCTTTGGCGGAATGGCGGAATTGCGCTATACAACGCCGGCAATTGGCTGGTTTTCGGGCCAAGCCGCGATTCGGCTTGTACCCGCGGAAATCCGTCCCCGAACTGAAACGAGACAGAGTTGAGCGATACGCCCGAGGATCCGCCGCGCGGGTCCGGCATGCCATCCGATACCCAGCCGGTGATGCTCGAGGAGGAGATGCGGCGCTCCTACCTCGACTATGCCATGTCCGTCATTGTCAGCCGGGCGCTGCCGGATGCGCGCGACGGGCTGAAGCCGGTGCATCGGCGAATCCTGTACGCCATGCAGGAAGGCGGCTACACCGCCGACAAGCCGTTCCGCAAATCCGCCAAGATGGTCGGCGAGGTGATGGGTAATTTCCATCCGCACGGCGACGCCTCCATCTACGACGCGCTGGTGCGCATGGCGCAGAGCTGGTCCATGCGGGTGCGGCTGATTGAGGGGCAGGGGAATTTCGGGTCGGTCGATGGGGACCCGCCGGCGGCCATGCGTTATACCGAGGCAAGGCTGTCCCGCGCCTCGATGTTCCTGCTGAGCGACATCGACCGGGACACGGTGGATTTCCAGCCCACCTACGACGAGAGCGACGAGGAGCCGCGGGTTCTGCCGGCGAGCTTTCCCAATCTGCTGGTGAATGGCGCCGGCGGCATCGCCGTGGGCATGGCGACCAATATTCCGCCGCATAATCCCACCGAGATCATCGATGCGACGCTGGCGCTGATCGGCGATCCGTCGATCGGGCTGGATGAGCTGATGCAGATCGTTCCCGGCCCGGATTTCCCGACCGGCGGGCTGATTCTGGGCCGTTCCGGCATTCGTGCGGCGTTCGATACCGGGCGCGGCAGCGTGGTGATCCGGGCGCGGGCGGAGATCGAGGATCTGCGCAAGGACCGCCAGGCGATCGTGGTCACGGAAATCCCCTATCAGGTGAACAAATCCACCTTGCTGGAGCGCATCGCCGAACTGGTGCGGGCCAAGCAGGTGGAGGGCATTTCCGACCTGCGCGACGAAAGCGACCGCAGCGGCATGCGCATCGTGATCGAGCTGAAGCGCGACGCCACCGGCGAGGTGGTGCTGAACCAGCTGTTCCGCTTCACCCAGCTGCAGACCAGCTTCGGCGTGAATTTCCTGGCGCTGGATGCCGGCAAGCCGCGGCTGATGGGGCTGAAGGACGCGCTGGAGGTGTTCATCCGCTTCCGCGAGGAGGTGATCCTCCGCCGCAGCCGCTATGATCTGGCCAAGGCGCGGGAACGCGCGCATCTGCTGGTGGGTCTGGCCATCGCGGTGGCCAATATCGATGAGGTGATCCGCCTGATCCGGGCCAGCCCCGATGGGGCAGCGGCGCGGGTGGCGCTGATGGAGCGCGACTGGCCGGCGGAAGACGTGCTGCCGCTGCTGGCGTTGATCGAGGACGAGCGCAACGTCGTCACCGGGTTGAGCGTGAAGCTGACCGAGGAGCAGGCGCGCGGCATTCTGGATATCCGCCTGCAGCGCCTGACCGGGCTGGAGCGCGACAAGATTCATGGCGAAATGGGCGAGGTGGCGGCGAAGATTGCCGAATTGCTGGATATCATCGCCAGCCGTCCGCGCCGCATGGAGGTGATGCGGGCCGAATTGCTGGAGGTGCGCGCGGAGATCGCCAGCCCGCGCATGACCGACATCGTGGACGGCGCAGCCGATCAGGACGATGAAAGCCTGATCGAACCCGGACGCATGGTGGTGACCATCACGCGCGACGGTTTCATCAAGCGCACGCCGCTGGAGACGTTCCGGCAGCAGAATCGCGGTGGACGTGGGCGCAGTGCGGCCGGGACGCGCGGCGACGATATCGTGACACGCAGCTTCAATGGCCATACCCATCAATGGGTTCTGTTCTTTTCTTCAGGTGGCAAGGCATTTCGCGAGAAGGTGTGGCGCCTGCCGGAGGGTGGGCCAACCGGCAAAGGCAGGGCATTGGTGAATTTGCTGCCCGAGCTGGGCAGCGACACCATCACCACCGTGCTGCCGCTGCCCATCGACGAATCGCTATGGGACAGCCTGCATCTGGTATTCGCCACGGCGGCGGGGAATGTGCGACGCAACCGGCTGTCGGATTTCCGCAATGTTCGTGCCTCGGGCCTGATCGCCATGAAGCTGGACGAGGGCGACCGGCTGATCGGGGTGGCGACCTGCCGCGAGGGCGACGACATGTTGCTGGCGACCCGGCTGGGCCGCTGCATCCGCTTCCAGATCACCGATGATAATCTGCGCGTGTTCGCCGGGCGCGACAGCTCGGGCGTGCGCGGGATCAAGCTGGCCGCGGGAAAGAAGCCGGACGAGGTGATCAGCCTGTCCGTGCTGCGCCATGTGGAGGCGG
>DASXIW010000130.1:0-2341 GCA_036497785.1 Acetobacteraceae bacterium
GCAGGAATGCGACATCCTACCCGCTGTCGGCGCCCCGGCAAGCCAGGATGCCAATCACGCGGGCGCGCCGCGTGCAAAACCAGCCTCCGCTCCGGAAATGCCGGGTCGAAATAGGGCAGGGCGGTTGCCCCCGGCTCGTCCACCAGCGGCGACAGATCGATCATGCGAGTCGCCCTCCTCCGTTGCGGCAGGAATGCGACATCCTACCCGCTGTCGGCGCCCCGGCAAGCCAGGCCAGGCGAGGGCTCCAGCCAGTACACACCCACTGCGCAGGTGACACGTCAGGGCCGCCGCCGAGGTGACAGTTAATGATCGCAGCTGGGAACCGATCAATGGCGCGCGGGAAATCGAAATCGGCCGATGTTTGGAGCCCGCTGCCGGCGGAGGCGCCGTTCCGCTGCGGTGTAGACCACGGGAGGCGCCTGGGCCTGTCGCTGCGGTCGGTTTCTGTGCCCCCCGCTACCGCAACAGTTTCGTGACCGACCTCGCGGTCACCGCCGGCAACGTCGGCGAACTTGCCGCCTGCGGGCGGGACCGCTGGAAGATCGAAAACGAGACGTTCAACGTTCTCAAATGCGGCGGCTACAACCTCGAGCACAATTTCGGCCACGGCAAGGACACCCTGGCCAGCGTGCTGGTGACGCTGAACCTGCTGGCGTTCGCCTATCACACCGTCGCCGCCCTCGCCGTGTCAGCCTGGCGGGCGGCGGTTGCCGCAAAAGGTGCCACCTACCGCTTCTTCGAGCACCTGCGCACCATCACCACATACGTCGTGTTTCAGGATTGGGCGCATTTGCTCCGCTCGATCGCCGAAGCCAACATCCGACCACCCTGAAGCGGGGAATGCTTCGCCTTAAACCTTCCCGATCAACCAAACGACACATGGAGAATCTGTTCAGACTCGGGATTTAGAATTGCTGGTCAGCGGTTCTCAATGCGACTGAGTCGCGCGCCACGACTTGACCTTCCTCTCGCCGAACATCATGTTCCCGCCGAATCAACGAAACCAAGAGGTCGGATGTCAAAAGAGGACATGATCGAATTCAGCGGCACGGTGATGGAGTTGCTGCCCAACGCCATGTTCCGTGTGAAGCTGGACAATGAGCACTCCATTCTTGCCCATACCAGCGGCAAGATGCGCAAGAACCGGATCCGCGTGCTGGCCGGCGACCGAGTGAACGTCGAGATGACGCCCTATGACCTTTCCAAAGGCCGCATCACCTTCCGCTTCAAGTAACCAGCCGCCGCAGATCATGGGCGAAATTCGCTGGTGAGGAAGCTGCCGCTGATCCTGGCGTCCTCCAGCCCGCGGCGGCTCATGTTGTTGCACCAGATCGGCATCGTGCCGGATCAGGTGGTCTTCCCCGACATCGACGAAACCCCCCTGCGCGATGAGTTACCGCGGCCCTATGCCGTTCGGATGGCACGATCCAAGGCGGCGGCCGTGGGCTCCCCCGATCATCTCGTGCTGGCGGCAGATACCGTGGTGGCTGCCGGACGGCGCATCCTGCCCAAGGCGGAGACCGAATCGGAGGTGCGCGACTGCCTGAGGCTGTTGTCGGGGCGGCGCCACCGGGTGACGACCGCCATCGTGCTGAGCGCGCCGGATGGGCACAGCACAGAACGCCTGGTTGAGAGTGCGGTCACCTTTAACCGCCTGACCGACGCGCAGATAGAGCGCTACCTCAGCTTGCGGGAAGGCGAGGGCAAGGCCGGCGGCTATGCCATCAACGGCCACGCAGCGAGCTTCGTCCGATTTGTGTCCGGCAGCTACTCGGGGATCGTCGGGCTGCCGCTGTTTGAGACTGCGCAATTGCTGCGCGGCGTTGGCTGGCAGGTGCCGTGAGCGCTTCGATCCGCGTCGCCACCTCGCCGGGGGAGGCACAGGTTGCCGTGGTCGATGGCGAACGACTGGTCGATTACGCGCTGTGGCGGCCGGGCGCGCCGGATGGGGTCGGTGACCTGCATCGCGGCCGGATCGTCGCGCATGTGCCGGCGATGGCCGGGGCCTTTGTGGCGCTGGCCGACGCCGAAGGGTTCCTGCCGGACAGCGAGGGCGCCAAGGGCCTGACTGCCGGCACGATCCTGACGGTTCGGATCACCCGAGCGGCGCAGGGCGCGAATGGGCCCCGGCTATCTGCTCGGGTCGATGAGGCGGTGAACTCTGGCCCGGCGCGGCTAATCCGGCGCGGTCCCGACCCGGTGGTTCGGTTGGCCGCGCGGTATGGCGGCGCGCCGATTGTGGTCGATGACGCCGGTGTGGCCGCGTCGCTGAGCGCCGGGGCGAGCGTGGCCGCACCGGTCTTCACGGAGGATATTGCGGCAGCGATTGAGGCGCTGT
>DASXIW010000131.1:0-3370 GCA_036497785.1 Acetobacteraceae bacterium
GGGGACTGCTGGGACTGTTCCTGGGTCCCGCGATCATGGCGGCACTGATGCTGCTGTGGCGGGACTGGGCCGGGCGAGGCGAGGAGGGGTAGCCGCGCGTCTGGTCAAACGGCCCATCGTGTCGGACAGTGGTGCCCTCATCGGGAGGGAACCGGAATATGGCCGACGACAGACGCACCCAAGGGCGAGCGATGCGCCGCAAGCTGATGGGCGATGCCTATGCGGACAAGCTCGACCGCGGGCTGTACCAGCATCCGATCATGGAGAAATTCGCCGCCTACACGCAGGAGGCGATATTCGGCGCGCTGTGGACGCGGCCCGGCCTTGATCTGAAGACCAGGGCGCTGATTTGCGTGATTTCGGACGCGGCGCAGGGGCGTGACCCGGAACTGAAGCTGCATCTACGGTTCGCTCTCAACCAGGGCTGGACTGAGGACGAGTTGTCCGAGGCGCTGCTGCATCTCACCGGCTATGTCGGTGCGCCGCTGGTGCGCGAGGCGCTGCTGGTGGCGATTGAGACGTTCAAGGAACTGGCCGCCGAGTAGGCGCTGCCGGCGCGTTCTCTGCTCACAGATCCAACCGTTCCTGGGCGGTCGCCGGCCGAGCGGGGGCAGGGGTGCCCACGGGGGCACCTTGGGCGACCGCGTCGACTTGTCCGTCGCCGAAGTGCAGGCGCAACCGCCCGCCAGGCTTGACCGCGGCGGCGCTGGTGACCGGCTGGTTGGCCGGATTGGTCACCAGCACGTAGCCGCGCTGCAGCAGGGCCAACGGCGAGGCAGCGTCCAGTCGTGCGGTAATACCGGCGAGATGGGCTCGGGCCTCCCGCAGCGAGGCGCGCAGGGGCGCATCGGACACCCGCCCGAGGACACGGTCGGCCTTGCCGCGCAGTGCGGTCACCGCGCGGTGGGCGGCGTTGGTCAATCGGTGGGAGGCGGCGTCCAGGCCAGAGCGGCGTGCGGCGACCAGACCGGGTGCGGACAGGCGCAGGCGCAGGGCGCGGTCGCGGATACCCTCGCGCGCCGCGGCGGTCAGGCTGCGTGGGTCGGGCAAGCGGCGCTCGATGGTGGTCAGCACGGCGCGGCGGCTGGCGACCAGCGACGGCAGGGCCAGCATGGCGCGTTCGGCGCGATCGTCGAGGCGCTGGCGGGCGGAACCGAGCAGCGCGGGGAGGTCGGGAATGCCGCGCTCAAGGCGGGATAGGCGAAGGCGGCTTTCCTGGGCGAAGCGGTTCAGTGCGCTGATCAGGCGTGAGCCCTTGTGGGCAAGGTCGGCGACGAGGTCGGTGCGGGCGGGGATCGCCATCTCGGCGGCGGCGGTGGGCGTGGGGGCGCGCCGGTCGGAGACGAAGTCGATCAGCGTGGTGTCGGTCTCGTGCCCGACGGCGGAGATCAGTGGGATGCGGCAGGCGGCGGCGGCACGGATGACGATTTCCTCGTTGAATGCCATCAGGTCTTCGAGGCTGCCGCCGCCGCGGGCGACGATCAGCACGTCGGGCCGAGGGATCGCGCCTGGGATCGTGCCGTTCGCAGGTATGGCGTCGAAGCCGGCGATGGCGGCGGCGATGCGTTCGGCAGCGCCCTCGCCCTGCACCGGGACTGGCCAGACCAGGATGGTGCGGGGGAAGCGGCGGGCGATGGTGATTCGGATGTCCTGGATCACCGCGCCACGCTCGCTGGTAACGACGCCGATCACCTGGGGCAGGCCGGGCAAAGGGCGTTTGCGAGCGGCGTCGAACAAGCCCTCGGCGGCAAGGCGCTGGCGGATCATTTCGATGCGGGCCAGCAGGGCGCCGACGCCGGCGTATTCCATCCGTTCGATGATCAACTGGTAGGAGGAGCGCTCGCCGTAGCCGGTGACCCGGCCGGTGGCGATCACTTCGGTGCCGTTTTCGGGCACCATGCCGAGGCGCGGCACCGACGTCTTCCAGACGATGCCGTTGATTTTGCAGTTTTCGTCCTTCAGCGAGATATAGATGTGGCCGGAGGGGAAGCGCTTGACCTCGGTCAGTTCGCCGCGCACGCGGACGCGGCCGAAGGTGGTCTCCAGCGTGCGCTTCACCGCGCCGGAGATTTCCGAGACGGTGTATTCCGGCAGATTGGAAACCGGGTTGGGGCGTGGGTCGTCCATCACCCTAGCGTATGCTACAGCGTCCCCGATCACGAGTGGGAACGCCTTAGTTTTTCGGTTCGCGAGCAATTTCATCACCCTGAGATCGCTGCGCGATTCGAATCAGGGTGACACTGCTCTGGTGCGAGGGTGCATGGAACGGGTGGACGGGAGCAAGCGATGAAGGTGCTGGTCGTCGGGTCGGGCGGACGGGAGCACGCGCTGTGCTGGGCGATTGCCGCCAGCCCGCTGCTGACGAAGCTGTACTGCTCGCCGGGCAATCCGGGGATCGCCGCAGTGGCCGAATGCGTCGATATCGGGGTGCTGGACATCCCGACGCTGGTCGGATTCGCGCAGGACAACGCCATCGATCTGGTGGTGCCGGGTCCGGAGGCGCCGCTGGTGGCGGGGATCACCGACGCAATGGAGGCCGCAGGGATCGCTTGTTGTGGCCCGACCAAGGCGGCCGCTCGGCTTGAGGGCAGCAAGACCTTTGCCAAGGAGATCGCCGATGCCGCGAGCATTCCGACCGCGCTGTGGGAGCGATTCGAGGATGCTGAGGCGGCGCGGGAATTCGTCCGCCGCCGTGGCGCGCCGATCGTCGTGAAGGCGGACGGACTGGCGGCGGGCAAGGGTGTGGTGGTGGCCGCGACGGTGGATGAGGCGCTGGCGGCGATCGATGCCATGATGGACCGCAGAGAATTCGGTGCGGCCGGCGCCGCGGTGGTGATCGAGGAGTGCCTGGTGGGCGAGGAGGTCAGCCTGTTCGCGCTGTGCGATGGCGTGCATGCGCTGCTGTTGGGGTCGGCGCAGGACCACAAGCGCGTCGGGGACGGCGATCGTGGGCCGAATACCGGCGGCATGGGGGCCTTTGCGCCGGTACCGGGGTTTCCCCTGAAGCTGGAGGAGGCGTGTCTGGACACGATCATCCGTCCCGCACTGGCCGAGATGGCGCGGCAGGGAACGCCGTTTCGCGGCGTGCTGTTTGCCGGGCTGATGCTGACTCAAGGCGTCGCCAAGCTGATCGAGTTCAATGTGCGGTTTGGTGATCCGGAGTGCCAGGTGCTGCTGTCGCGGCTGACCTCGGATTTGCTGCCGGCACTGCAGGCGGCCTGCGACGGCGAATTGGGGGATTTCGACCTGCGCTGGAGCGATCAGGCTGCGGTCAGTGTGGTGATGGCGGCTCGGGGCAACCCCGAGACGCCGCAGCGTGGATCGGTGATCAAGGGACTTGCGGCGGCGGCGGCGATGCACGGGGTCAGCG
>DASXIW010000132.1:0-3481 GCA_036497785.1 Acetobacteraceae bacterium
CCCATTCCGGGGTTCCAAGGGCCGCTGCCCTTGGCGGGGTCGAGGGGCAGAGCCCCTCGCTCGCGTGCTTGCTCGCCCCTCGCCCGCGCGCTCGCCTTACCCACAGAACGCGCTACGCGCCGCCGCGGCGAGTTCTTCCGCCGTCATCGGCGCCCGCTGCGGGGTTGCCACCGACCAGTGGTGACCGAACGGATCCTCCAGCACCCCGTAGCGGTCGCCCCAGAACATGTCCTGCACCGGCATCTTGATGGTCGCCCCGGCCGACGCGGCACGTTGCGCGACGGCATCGGCGTCGGCCACGATCAGGTGGATCGTCACCGGTGAGCCGCCCAGCGCCTTGGGCGAGAGCATGCCGCAGTCCCGGTTCTCATCGACCAGCATCACCGAGGACCCGTTTATCGACAGGCAGGCGTGCATCAGTCTGCCATCCGGGCCCGCCAGGCGCACCAGTTCGCTCGCGCCGAACGCCGCCTTGTAGAATTCGATCGCCGCGGCGGCACCGGCGCAAACCAGATGCGTGGACAACGTATGCACGCCGGGCGGCCGGGCGAATTGGGTCTTTTCGGTCATGGCGTTTGCTCCGTTGGTTGGGCGCTGCCCAACAGCAGCGCGAGATACCGGCGCAGGTGCCGGATACTGTCACCGGCGATTGCCGGATCGTTCTTCGCTTTGGCCAGGATGAACCCCCCCTGCAGGACTGCCTGGGTATGCAGAGCGAGGCTTTGCGCCGTCACCCCGGCCACGGCCCGGCTCGCGAGAATCGCCGCAAAATCGGCCTCCAGCGTCGCCACGTGGCCCGAAATGCTATCGAAACAGGCATCGCGGATCGCCGGGTTGGTCAGGAATGTCTCTTGCGCCATCGTTCCGACCAGGCAGGTGAATTCGGCCGTCGTGCCGGCGATCAACGCGGCGCGAAAATCCAGATAGCCCAACACCCGCGCCAGCGGATCGACCGGCGCGTGGTACGGCGCTTGCGCGAACAGCGCGCCGGTGATGTCCGACCAGTGCGCCGCGGCTGCGACCGCGAGATCTTCCTTGGTTTTGAAATGATGGAAGAAGGCGCCTTTGGTGACCCCGGCCGCCGCGCACAGTTCGTCCACCGAGGTGGCGTGATAGCCCTTCTCCCGCACGATCCTCAGTGCTGCATCGAGCAGGCGGCGGCGGGCGTTTTCGGGGGCTGAGATTGCCATGGCGGCGATACATACCGACTGGTTGGTATAGTGTCAAGCCGTGGAAGGCCCGATTGATCTCCGGCAGAAACCGCCGCACATTCACCGGCACGCAGGCCCGCTTGTGGCGCATTGCCCATGGCCCCGTTCTTGCCTAGACCCGCCTCCGAGGGAGACCGCCCCCGTATGTCTCAAGCCGTCGCCGACCCGCGCCTGTCTGGCCCCCGGGCTGCCCCGAAGCGGCGCATCCGGCTGTCCTGGACCGACCCGGTCTTCCGCGCGATCGTTTGGCAGATCGTCATTGTCAGCATCGTCGTCGCCATCGGCTGGTACCTGATCCGCAACACCAGCGCCAACCTGGCCGCTCGCCACATCGCGACCGGCTTCGGCTTCCTCAGCCGCGTCGCCGGCATCCCAATCGGCGAGTCACTGATCCCCTACAACCCCGCCGTCAACACATACGGCACCGCCCTGCTGATCGGCGTGCTCAACACCCTGAAGGTGGCGGTGATCGGGGTGGTGCTGGCGACCATCCTGGGCACGGTGATCGGGATCGGCCGGCTGTCGAAAAACTGGCTGCTGGCGAAGATCACCGCATTCTACGTCGAGACGCTGCGCGACATCCCGCTGCTGCTGCAACTGCTGTTCTGGTACACCATCCTGCAGGGGCTGCCGGGTCCCAAGCAGGCCTGGCACATCGGCAACTTCGCCTTCCTCTCCAACCGCGGCATGAAACTGCCGCTGTTCGAATGGGAGGCCGCGCATAGCTGGGCACTGCTGGCCTTCGCCGTCGGCGTCGTGGTGACCGTGCGGTGGAACCGCAGGGCACGCCTCCAGCAGGACGCCACCGGCGTCCGTCCGCGGGTCTGGCCGGTCGCGCTGACCGCATTGATCGGCTTTCCGTTGGTTGTCTGGGCCGCACTCGGGGCGCCGTTCGAACTCGACCTCCCCGCGCTCAAAGGCTTCAACTTCCAGGGCGGCACCACGCTCAGCCCCGAATACTTCGCCCTGATGCTAGGCCTGGTCACCTATACCGCCTCCTACATCGCCGAGATCGTACGCTCCGGCATCCAGGCGATCCCGCACGGCCAGTGGGAGGCAGCCGGAGCGCTGGGCTTGCGTCCGGGCCACGTGCTGCGCCGGATCGTGGTGCCGCAGGCGCTGCGGGTCATCATTCCGCCAATGACCAGCCAGTACCTGAACCTGACCAAGAACAGTTCCCTCGCGGTGGCGATTGGCTTTCAGGACGTCGTCTCGATCGCCAATACCACGCTGAACCAGACCGGACAGGCGATCGAAGGCATCGCCTTCATCATGGCGGTCTATTTGACGATCAGCCTGTCGATCAGCCTGTTCATGAACTGGTACAACGCGCGCATCGCGCTGGTGGAGCGCTGAGCCATGAGCCAAGCCACCGCAACCGTCGAACACATCCCCACTGCCGCCCGCCTGCAGGCGAAAGTGGATTCGATCGGCCCGCTGGGCTGGGCGCGCGCCAACCTGTTCGGGTCGGTCTGGTCCACCGCCGTCACCTTGGCACTGGGCTACGTCATCGTCCGCGTGCTGTTCAGCCTGATCCTCTGGGGCGTGGTCAACGCCGTCTGGTCCGTTCCGTACGGCAATACTGGCATCCCCGACACCGCAATCTGCCAGAACGTGAAGGGCGTCGGCGCCTGCTGGGCGGTGCTCGCCGACAAGTACCGGCTGATCCTGTTCGGCCGCTACCCCTACGCAGAACAATGGCGCCCGGCTTTGGTGGTCCTGCTGTTCGTCGGCCTCTACGTCGTTTCCGGCATGCGCCGCTTCTGGCGTAAGGAACTGGTGCTGATCTGGCTGGTGACGCTGGTCGCGGTCGGCATCCTGATGTGGGGCGGCATCCTCGGCCTGACCGAGGTCTCCGAGGACAACTGGGGCGGCCTGCCGATCACCCTGATCCTCGCCACCTTCGGCGCCGCCTTCTCCTTCCCCCTGGCCGTCCTCGTCGCCCTTGGCCGTCGTGCGACCAAGCTCCCCGCCGTGAAACTGCTGTGCGTGCTCTACGTCGAACTGATCCGCGGCGTGCCGCTGATCGCGGTGCTGTTTATGGCCAGCGTGATGTTCCCGCTGTTCATGCCGGCCGGCATCAACGTGGACAAACTGCTACGCGCGCAGATCGCCTTCATCCTGTTCGCCGGCGCCTATCTTGCCGAGGTGGTCCGCGGCGGCCTGCAGGCGCTGCCCAAGGGCCAGGCCGAGGCCGCCGACGCGCTCGGCCTCAGTTACTGGAAGAAGACCGGCTTCATCATCCTGCCGCAGGCACTGCGGCTGGTGAT
>DASXIW010000133.1:0-9468 GCA_036497785.1 Acetobacteraceae bacterium
CGGGCGGCGTGGCGGGTGCCGCCTGCGGCGTGGGCGCGGGCGCGGGCGGGGGCGTGGGCGGGGGCGCGGGGGGCGTCTCAGCGGGTGGCGCCTGCGCGGGCGGCGGCGGGGGTAGTTCCGCCTCGGGCGCGGGGGCCGTCGGCGCGGCCGGCTCGGGTGCCGGCGGAGCCGGCGGTGCTTGGGGCGCCGGCGCTGGCGGCGGGGGCGCTGCCGGGGCTGGCGGGGTGGGAGCCGGCGCGGGCGGCGGCGTTGGCGCCGGTGGCGTGGGGGCGGGCGGCGTTGGAGGCGGCGGCGTGGGGGCAGGCGGCGGCGTCACCGGCTGTGGCGGCGTCGGCGTGGCCTCCGGCGTCTCGGATGGCGGGGGTGGCGGCGGCGCGGGCGGGGCGGCGGGCTGCTGTTGGGGCGTGGGCGTCTGCTGGCCGTTGAGCTGGCCGGGATCTTCCATGACCGTGATGGAGGGCGGGGAACTCGCCTCGGGCATGGGGGTGCGGTGCGGCAGCAGCAGGAAGATCAGCGCCAGCAGCAAATGCAGCAACAGCGAGCCGATCAGCATGTAGCCGATCAGCCGCCGGCGGCGGGCGAGCACCAGCATGCGCGGCGTGCCGCTCTCCAGCTCCGGCAGACCCAGCGAGGGCAGAGGCGGCTCGGTGCCGCGCGGGGAAGCTACGCTCTGGCTGGCCCCCGGCGTGGCGATGCGCGGGCCATCCGGCATCGCGACATCCTGCCAGGCCGCGGGATCGCCCAGCGTGGGCTGGTCCCGCAGGGCAGGTGGATCACGCGAGAGGGACGGTTCACGCAATACGGATGGATCACGAAATGAGGGGGCCGGACGCACGCCGCACACATGGACCGTGACGGCCGACGCGGCAAGCATGGCGTGAAGGCCAGGTTGCCGATCCGGCCGGTCGTTATGGCCCAGTCATTATGACAATGTGGCGGATCAACCTATCCTCTCGTCCGATTCTGTCGCCTTTCCCCATAATGACGGATTCGCAATCAGGTTTCGCGGCCCGCAGCCGGACGCCGCGGCAAGCGGCTGCGGGGTGGTATCAGGCGTCCTGCGGGGCCAGGGCGGCCTCGCCGTCCAGTGTGGCGGCAACGGCGTGGACCACGGCGGCGATGCGCACCGCCGCCTGCACGGCCTCCTGGCTCAGCCCGCCGGCGCGGACGACTTTCTCATGGCTTTCCATGCACATGCCGCAGCCATTAATGGCCGAGACGGCGAGCGACCAGAGTTCGAAATCCAGCTTCTCCACGCCGGGCCTGGCCATCACGCTCATGCGCAGCTTGGCCGGCATGGCGGGATAATCGCCGCCGACCAGATGGGTGAAGCGATAATAGACATTGTTCATGCCCATGATCGCGGCGGCGGCCTTGGCCGCACCCAGCGCCTCGGCGCTGAGCTGCGGGCCGAATTCGGCGGTGACGGCGCGGGCGACCTCGGCATTGCGGGAGGCGAGCGCGCTCGCGATGAAGGTGCCGGCACGCTGCTGGGGCGTCAGCGCAATCTCGGTGGCCAGCGAGCCGAGATTGAGCTTCAGATCCTTGGCGTAATCGGGCAGGGCGTTCTTGAGGGTCTCGATGGACATGGATTGCTCCTAGAGCAATATGGCTTTGGGTGGAATCATCGAGCCATAAAATTGCTCGTTAAAACAAACACATAGGGCGTGATGGCTTCGCCTATCAGAAGTCATCACGCGCTATGAAGCGGAAAGGGCGGCCATATGGCCGCCCCCTCGTTTCGCCAAGACGACGTAGACGTGCGTATCAGGCGGCCGGGCGCAGGAAATCCTCGCCCTGGTTCCAGTTGCACGGGCACAGCTCGTCGCTCTGCAGCGCGTCCAGCACGTGCAGCACTTCTTGCGGGTTGCGGCCGACCGAGAGGTCGTTCACGGAGGAGAAGCGCACGATGCCCTCGGGGTCGACCAGGAAGGTGGCGCGCAGGGCGACGCCCTCGGTCTTGGACAGGATGCCGCAGGCCTGCGACAGCTCGCGCTTGATGTCGGCGAGCATCGGAATGCTCAGATCGCGCAGGTCGTCGTGATGCAGGCGCCAGTTCATGTGCACGAACTCGCTGTCGGTCGACACGCCGTACACCACGGTGTCACGGTCGGCGAACTCGCCCGCGAGCTTGCCGAAAGCCACGATCTCGGTCGGGCACACGAAGGTGAAGTCCTTCGGCCAGAAGAAGACCAGCTTCCACTTGCCGGTATCGGTCTCGTTGGAGATTTCGGCGAAGCTGGATTTCAGGTCGAGGCCCTCTTTACCCCCTTTTACGGCAGCGAGTTTGAAGTTCGGGAAAGTATCGCCAACTGTCAGCATAGGGATCGTTCTCCAGGTAAAGGGGAGTGGTCGTCGCTCGCCCGGGACAGAAGCGCTACCGCATTGCAGCAATTCCGTGCCAATGAAACATTTAGGTTATTTTGATCGACAGAATCGATGACGCCACTGCCGACGCCGCAACAGCTGCGCTATCTCCTGGCCCTGGCGGAACACCAGCATTTCGGCCGCGCCGCCGATGCTTGCGCCGTCACCCAATCCACGCTTTCCGCCGGCATATTGGCGCTGGAGCGGCAATTGGACGTGCACATACTCGATCGGAGCAACGGCCGGCGCGTGGCGTTCACCACCTTGGGGTGCGAGCTGGTGACGCGGGCGCGCACCGCCATGGCCGCGCTGTCCGCGGTGCTTGAGGCGGCCGATGCGGCGCGCGCGCCGATGAGCGGGCCGATGCGCGTGGGCATGATCCCGACCGTGAGCCCCTTCCTGCTGCCGCGCATGATGCCGGCGATGCGCGCGGCTTTTCCCCGGCTGCGGCTGTTCCTGCGCGAGGACACCACCGAACGGCTGATGGACCGGTTGCGCGCCGGCACGCTGGACGTGGCGGTGGTGGCGCTGCCCTGCGACTGCGCGGGGGCGGAGTCCGCGGTGTTCGCCCGCGACATGTTCCTGGCCGCCGTCCCGCAGGGCCATGCCCTGGCCGGTCGCGACTCGGTGCCTGTCGCCAGCCTGGCCGCCGAGCGGCTGTTGCTGCTGGAGGACGGGCATTGCCTGCGCGACCAGACGCTGACGGCCTGCGGCGTGATCAGGACAAGCCTGGGTCGGACGAGCCCGGCCGGGGAAGGCGACACATCGGACGAATTCGCCGCTACCAGCCTGTACACTTTGGTCCAGATGGTGGCCGGCGGGCTGGGCGTAGCGTTGCTGCCGCGACTGGCGTTGGAAGCCGGCATCGCCGAGGGCGCGGGCATCGCTATCCGGCCTTTGGCCGATCCCGGCGCGTGGCGCGGCCTGGCCCTGGCGTGGCGGGCGGAGTCGCCGCGCGCGGCGGAATATCGCGCCATGGCCCCGGTTCTGGCCCAGGCGAGCGAGGCGCGCGGGGCAAGTGGCGGCAATGAGCCGATGGCCGGGATGCGGTTCGCGACACCGGTTGCCACCGAAGGCGAAATGATCGAGACAGGCATCGGTCCGGAACGCTGACCGGGCTTCATGACGCACCGGGTGGGCGATGCAACCGATTATGGCCGGGGATGCGATCCCCTTCATCCGCGATGTGCTGCAAATCGCATCGAGCATCGCCGTCATCATGGTCGCGATTGCCGCCTTGATCGGCATGCGCCTGGGGGCTGGCGGCAAGCGGGTGCAACTGGATATCGACCTTCAGGTGCTGGATGTCGGCAATGCCGGCGAGATGGTCGGCGAGTTGGTCGTCACGCCGCAGAACATGGGCTTCCGGCCCCAGAAACTGTACCATCTGTTCCTGGAGGTGCGCCCGTCGCGCCACGTGGTCGGCGCGGGCGCCGCCGTCGTGCCGGTCACCAACCTGATCGGCGCCGAGGATCACCCGATCATGCTCGCCCCCGCCGTGCGGCGGGTGCTGACCTGGACGTTCGAGGTGCAGCGCGAGGAGCGCCTGCTGCGCGCGACGGCGCTAATCAACATCTCGCGCTGGCTTGCCCCGGACATCGTGACCAGCCTGTCGCAGAAGCATTTCTGGCAGTTCGGGCCCGACGCTCCGCTACACCTCGCGGGTGTTTGAGGTCGGCCCGTCGCCGTGTCGGCGCCTGTAACGCGGGCCGTTCCGGCGCCTGTAGCGCCCCAGGCGGTCAGGCCGTGAGGTATTTCTTGAACCAGGTCTGTGCCCTCATCCAGCCAGCTTCCGCATCCGCCGCGTTATAGCTCGGCCGGTAATCCGCGTGGAAGCCGTGCCCGGCATCGGGATAGACCACGATCTCCACGGTATGCCCTGCGGCGCGTGCCTTCGCGGCGGCGGCCTGCACGTCGGTCTGGTTGATGCTGCTGTCCTGGCCGCCATATAGCCCCAGCAGCGGGCATTTCAGCTCGCCCGCCATGTCCACCGGATTCCTTGGCTGCATCGGGCTGGTGCGGCCCGCGACCGGGCCGTACCAGGCGACCGCCGCTTTCAGCTTCGGATTATGCTCGGCATACAGCCACACTTCCCGGCCGCCGCGGCAGAAGCCGTTGACGCCGACGCGGTTGGCGTCGCCGCGATTGGCGGCGGCGAAGGCCACGGCGCTGTCCAGATCCGTCATCACCGTGGCATCCGGCGCCCTGCTGATCACCTGGGTGAAGATTTGCGTGGAATCCGTCATTTTCGACAGGTCGCCCAGGCGCGCGTACAGCTCCGGTGCCACGGCGGCATAGCCGATCTTGGCGAATCGGCGGCAGACATCCTTGATGTATTCGTGCACGCCGAAGATTTCCTCGACCACGACGATGATCGGGAACGGCCCATTGCCCCGCGGGCGGGCGAAATAGCCCGGCAGGTCGCCATCGGCGGTGGGGATGTTCACCTCGCGCGCATCCAGCCCGGCGCTGTCCGTATGGATCGCCTGCGCGTCCACCCGCGTGGTCGCCAGGGTGAAGCCGGAGATCAGTGCGGTCATCAGCAGGCCGCGTCTTGCCACCCCCTGGGCGACACCCTGGGCCGCGAGGCCGGGAATGTGGTCGGGCTTATCGTTCATGGCCGCGTCTCCTCCGTGCTGTGCCGCACATAAGTATATTCGGGCGTTCGGCAATAACCGTCGATCACAGGACCGGAACTTCTGTGCCCCTGCCGACGTTGCGAGTCCGATAGCTTCCCTGGTGAACGGGGATATCCCGTCACCGCAGAAAGCGAGGACGTCGTCATATGTCGATCATTGCTTGGCTTGTACTCGGGCTGATCGCGGGCTTCATCGCCAGTAAAATCGTCAATCAAAGCGGCCAGGGCATTATCCTCGACATCGTGCTGGGCATTGTTGGGGCCGTGGTCGTGGGATGGCTGTTCGCCACCTTCGGTGCCGCGGGCATCACCGGGCTGAATATCTACAGCATGGTGGTTGCCGTGGTGGGCGCGATTATCGTTCTGGTGGTCTATCACGCGGTGTTCGCCCGACGAGCAGTATAGGTCGGGCAGGTTCCCGGCGCCGGCGAGCCGGCGCCGGGCAGGCTTGTCAGACCATCGCCTTTTTGAGGTTCTCGTCGATCTTCGCCAGGAAGTCCTGGGTGTTGAGCCATTTCTGGTCGCGTGAGATCAGGCTGGCCAGATCCTTTGTCATGTACCCGCTCTCGACGGTCTCCACGCAAACCCGCTCCAGCGTCTCGGCGAAGGCGGTCACATCCGGCGTGTTGTCGAACTTGCCGCGATAGATCAGGCCGCGCGTCCAGGCGAAGATCGAGGCGATCGGGTTCGTGCTGGTCTCGCGGCCCTTCTGGTGCTCGCGATAATGGCGCGTCACGGTGCCGTGCGCCGCCTCGCTCTCCACCGTGTTGCCGTCCGGGCTGAGCAGCACGCTGGTCATCAGCCCGAGGCTGCCGAAGCCCTGGGCGACGATGTCGCTCTCCACGTCGCCGTCGTAGTTCTTGCAGGCCCACAGATAGCCGCCGTTCCATTTCAGGGCGGAGGCCACCATGTCATCGATCAGCCGGTGCTCGTAGGTCAGCCCGGCGGCCTCGAAATCCTTGCGGAACTCGTTGTCGTAGATCTCCTGGAACACGTCCTTGAACACGCCGTCATAGGCTTTCAGGATGGTGTTCTTGGTGGAGAGGTACACCGGCAGCTTGCGCATCTTGCCGTAGTTGAAGCTGGCGCGGGCGAAGCCGGTGATGGAGGCGGTGGTGTTGTGCATGCCCAGCGCCACGCCGGCGCCCTTGAAGTCGTGCACGTCCATGACCTGCGCGGGGCTGCCGTCGGCGGGCTGGTAGGTGAGGGTCACGCGGCCGGGGCCGGGGATCTTGGTCTCGGTGGCGCGGTAGATGTCGCCATAGGCATGGCGGCCGATCACGATGGGCTGCGACCAGTGCGGGACCAGCCGGGGCACGTTCTTGCAGATGATCGGCTCGCGGAAGATGGTGCCGTCCAGGATGTTGCGGATCGTGCCGTTCGGGCTGCGCCACATCTTCTTCAGCTTGAATTCCTCCACCCGCGCCTCGTCCGGAGTGATGGTGGCGCATTTCACGCCCACGCCGTACTTCTTGATGGCGTTGGCGCTGTCCACCGTTACCTGGTCGTCAGTCTGGTCGCGGTATTCGATGCCGAGATCGTAATATTTCAGGTCGATGTCGAGATATGGCAGGATCAGCTTGTCCTTGATGAAGCCCCAGATGATCCGGGTCATCTCATCCCCGTCGAGCTCGACAACCGGGGTCTTCACCTTGATTTTCGCCATGCCATCCTCACGAAGCTGCGGCCGCCCATCGCGGCGCCTCTGAAACACGCCCGGGAATTTCGCAGCATCCCCGATCCGGGGCAAGCCGGCCCGGGCGCAGGTCCGCCCGGGTGGATCGGGGCGGGCGGATCGGGAGCGTGGTCCCAACCTGCGGTTGCAGAACGCTGGAGAATATCGCTAAAAGCTATATGGTCGATGCCGAATGGCGACGAAACCCGCCTATCCGGTTTGAAAGGCTGGCCTTGGCACAAACGCGGCGATCGCCCTTTCTCGGGCATGTCCAGGGATAGGCCCGATGATCGCGGCGACTGCGGTCGGCACATCCGCGCCTTGCCGGCGCCGGAAGGAGAGGTGGCGATCGTGGCGCTGACCGCGAGCGATTCGCCCGAATCCCATGCCGCCTGCATCGCGGCCGGGATGAATGCCGTGCTCGCCAAACCGGTGCGTCCGCGCGAGATATTCGACATGCTGGCGCGCATGGCCGGCCCGCTGCCGGCGCCGGCATCGCCCCCCGCCGTGGCGCCCGGCCGTGGCGCGACGCTGGTCGATGCCGCGCGGCTCGCCGATCTTCAGCGTGGCCTGCCGGCCGGCATGTTCGAGACATTGCTGGAAGCGTGCATCGACGATATCCGTGCGCGCATGCCACAACTGCGCGCCGCACTCGCGGGCGCCAACGCCGCTGCGGCGCATGAGGTCGCGCACGCTCTGGCCGGCATGGCCGGAAACTACGGGCTGACGGTATTCGAGCGGCGGCTGCGCGAGGTGATGGAGGCCAGCGCCGCCGGCGATGTGGCCAGCGCCACGGCCAAGGCGCCGGAGATGGAGGCGGAACTGGATCGCAATGCCGAACTGTGCCGCGCTTTGTTGCGCGCTCAGGCAGCCTGAGTCGTTATATTTTTCGCATGCGCGTCTATCTCGCCGGCCCCGATGTGTTTCTGCCCGACCCGATCGCCCGCGCCGCCGCGCTGAAGGCGATTTGCGCGCGCCACGGGCTGGTCGGCGTCTCGCCGCTGGATGCGCTGGAGGCCGAGCCGCCGGCATGGAGGGAGCTGACGGAGGCGCGCGCCATCGCCCTGCGCAACGAGGCGCATATCGCCGGCTGCGCGGCCCTGATCGCCAATCTGACGCCGTTCCGTGGCCCCAGCGCGGATGCCGGCACGGTCTTCGAGCTGGGTTTCATGCGCGCGCTTGGCCGGCCGGTGTTCGGCTGGTCGAACACCAGGCGCGGCTTCACCGATCGCACGCTCGATTTCCTGGGCGGGGCAGCGCGGCGCGGCGCGGACGGTGCTTGGATTGATAGCGAAGGCATGGCGATCGAGGCGTTCGGGCTCGCCGATAATCTGATGCTGGAGGGCGCGGTGCTCGCATCCGGCGGCGCGCTGGTCACAGCCGAGGTGGCGCCCGCTTCGCGCTGGCGGGATCTCGGGGCATTCGAAAGCTGCGTGGCCGAGGCGGCGCGACGTCTCGCTTGTGAGCGGTAATCGCCGCATATAGGCTTCACTCGGGTAAGAATATACGAGGATGCCCTCAGAAATCGCAAACCCGCCCGCCATCTCCCGCGCCCCGCAACGCCAGCGCGGCCGCGACCGTGTCGCCGCCCTGATGGCGGCCGGTGCGGCGCTGTTCGTCGAACGCGGCTATGACGCGACGACGATGACGGAGATCGCCGCCCGGGCGGGGGCGTCGATCGGCTCGCTTTACCTGTTCTTCCCGATCAAACAGGCCTTGGCGCAGGCCATGCTGACCGGGATGGGCGATGCGCTGTCCGCCCGGCTGGACGCCCTGCGGGCGCGCACGGAGGGCTGCAGCGCGGCCGAGCTGGCCGATGCATTGTTCGGGGAGCTGGCGCTGTTCCTGGCCGCGCATCCGGTCTATGCGGTGCTGATCGATCTGCCGGGCGAGGATGGCTGGAAGCACGCGGTGCGCGCCCGCCGCCGTGCGCAGATCGCGGCCCTGTTCGCCCAGGCGCGGCCCGCCTTGCCCGCCGGCCAGGCCGAAAGATTGGCGGTGATCGTGCCGCAATTGATGCGCATCACCATGACCCTGAGCGGCGAGCCGCACCCGCTGCGCGACGAGGTGCTGGACGAGCTGCGCGCCATGCTGCGCCACCATCTGGAGTGGCCGGCACAGGGCAGGTAATCGGCCCTAATCGCGCGGTGCGATCGGCCCCAGCGCGGCGGCGATGCCGAACGGGCCGGGCAGGGCGCCTTTCGGGAACAGCCTTGTGACATGGCCCATCTTGCGGCCGGCCCTTGCCTCGGCCTTGCCGTAGAGATGCGGGATCAGCCCGGCAGTGGCGACGATACGCGGCCACAACGCCGCCTCCTCAGGCCCCACCAAATTTTTCATCACCGCATCCGAATGCCGCGCCACCGGCAGCAGCGGCAGGCCGGTCACGGCGCGGACATGCAGCTCGAACTGGCTGACGGGGCAGGCATCGATGGTCCAATGGCCGGAATTATGCGGGCGCGGCGCGATCTCATTGACCAGAACCCGCCCATCCGCCGTCACGAACATCTCGACCGCAAGCAGCCCCACCAGGTCGAGCGCGATCGCGACGCGCCGGGCAATGTCCTGCGCGGCGAGGGCGGTGTCCTCGGGGATGCGGGCGGGGGCGAAGGTCATGTCGAGTATGTGGTCGCGATGGCTGTTCTCCACCGTGTCGAACGCCGCGAAAGTACCGTCCATCCCGCGCGCAACGACCACGCTGATTTCGCAGGAAAAATCCACGAAACCTTCCAAAATCAACGGCTTGGGCGATAATTCCGCGAAGGCGCCGGGGATTTCGTCCGGGCTT
>DASXIW010000134.1:0-1824 GCA_036497785.1 Acetobacteraceae bacterium
GCAACATCTACACCCGCATCATGAGCCCGGCCTCCGATGTGCTTGAGCAGCGCATCACGGCACTCGAAGGCGGGGCAGCCGCGCTCGCCGTTGGCTCGGGCCAGGCCGCCACGGCCATCGCTGTGCAGAATATCGCGCAGGCCGGCGACAATATCGTCAGCTCCACGGATCTCTATGGCGGCACCTGGAATCTCTTCGCCAATACCTTCCGGACCATGGGCATCGAGGTGCGTTTCGTCGATCCGGTCGACCCGGAAGCCTTTCGCCGTGCGACCGACAGCAGGCCGAACGTGAGTAATCCTGCAACGACCATCATCAGGTTGGCCTGGGTGAAGTTCACCGAGGCGCCGATATGGCCCAGCGCGGGAGCCAGCTTGAACTGGCCCAGTGCGTCGATCGAACCTCCGGCGGCCACCTATCGTCCCCTGTCCTGTGTCGTCTGCCGTACCGTCGGTCGCGGCGCAAACATGCGCCAGACATTGAGTATCCCAGCCGCGCCGCCCAGCAGGACGAACACCGCGGTGAGAATGGGCTTGGTGCCGAACCAGTGATCGAGCCCGTAGCCGATGGCAACCGCCACGACCAAAGCCGAGACCAGCTCGATCCCAACCCGCAGGCCGATCCCCCAAGGGCTCATCCCGCCCATATCGTCGGACTTCGTGCCCAACGCCGGCGGTGGGGCGTCGAGCCCCTGCCTGCTGCGGGCAGCTTTGAGCCGCTCCTCGAAGGAGGGAGGCTCTTCGTCGCCCGGTTCCTCGCTCATGTCCGCTCCTGGCAGGAGGGCCTGCCGGAAGGCGGGGGCTTGCTACAGGGGGGTCCGGAAAGTGTCAAGAATGCAACCAGCGCGCCGCCGCGGCATAGCCGGCCCGCTGCGAAGGCGGCGCCGGGCGGGTGGCGGTTTCGTGCTCGATCATGGACGCAACGACGTCGCGCCTTCCGGACTTCACCGCGGCGTCGATCAGCATCTGGAAGAACATGTCGCGCTGCGCGTTGCTGCCGCCCAGCAGCCGGATTTTCCCCCGGCGCGGCGCCAGCAGGTCCACCACCCGGGCGAAATCACCGCGCCGGTGCGCCTGGGCGGCCTCGCACACCGGGATGACCACATCGGCGATCGCCGGCGCGGTCCACACGGCGGGATCGGCCGCCAGTTCCCGCAGCGCGGCGACGAACCGGGCGGCGGCCGCGTCGCGCCCGGTGGCGACCAGCGCCAGCATCAGATGCGGCACCATCAGCAGATGCCCGGCCTCGCCGATCCGCGCCTCGGCCTTGTCGGCCAGCTCCTCCCAGCGGTCGCCGACATCGAGCCCGAGCTGTTCCAGCCGCCACAGCAGCGCCGCGGCGTTCTGCAGATCGACGTAGTGGTCGGGCGTCGCCTTGGTCATCGGGTCGTCGAAGTTGCGGATATCGGCATCGTAGCTCGCCATTACCGTGTCCACCTCGCCGATATCGAGCCGCAGCAGCGCGCGGTGCCACCACAGATGGTGGATCAGGTTGTTGCCCAGCGACCAGTTGCCCACCTGGCTGCCGAGCCAGTCGCTCCCCTCGCGCGCCCGGCAATCGGTGTCCATGACATGCGCCTTGACGTGGTGCGCGAAGTAGTTGGTGGGATCGCGCGCCAGGGCGGCATCGACGGCGCGCTCGGCGGGCCCGGTGTCGCCGACCTCCTCATGGGCGAACGCCCAGATGGTCTGCGCGCAGTCGTAGCCTGGCACGCCAGGGGACCAGCGCGGCGTGACGCGGTCGGCCTGCTCGAGGATCGGCTGCGTCTGGCCGTGGCGGAACCAGATCGTGTCGCAGATGCGGAACGCCAGCAGATCGTGGGGG
>DASXIW010000135.1:0-9420 GCA_036497785.1 Acetobacteraceae bacterium
GCGGCACCGCCATCAATGGTTTCCGCCGTCATGTCGCGCGTCATCCACGCCACGGTTTCCTCGGCGCGGGCGGCATGGAGCGGATCGGGCGAATGGGCGTGCGCGAGGGCCAGCAATTCGAGAATCTGCGCGTTATCGTAAAGCATCTTCTCGAAATGCGGCACCAGCCAGGCGGCATCGGTGGCATAGCGGGCATAGCCGCCGCCGAGATGGTCGTAGATGCCGCCTTGCGACATGCGTTTCAGCAGCAGCGTGGTCGCCGCGATCCCGGCCGGCGCCCCGGTGCGGAAACTGTTCTGCCACAGGAAGCGAAAAATGGGCGGGTTGGGAAATTTGGGCGCGCCGCGCATGCCGCCCTGCACCGGGTCCGTCATGCGCAGCAAAGCGCCGGCGGCGTGGTCCAGCAGGGCCGGGCCAGGCAGGTCGCCGGGATGGGCGGCGGCGGCGACGGCCAGCATGCGGCGGAGCGCATCGACATTGCGGCCGATCGCGTCGCTTTGCGCGTGGAAAGATTCAGCCACGCCATGCAAGACCTGGCGAAAGGAGGGGCGGCCCCAGCGCGGCTCGGGCGGGAAATACGTGCCGCCCCAGAACGGATCGCCGTCCGGCGTGAGAAACATGGTGAGCGGCCAACCGCCCTGTTCGCCAAGCGCGTGCAACGCGGACATGTAGAGATGATCGATGTCCGGCCGCTCCTCGCGATCGACCTTGATGTTGACGAACAGTGTGTTCATCACCGCCGCCGTGTCGGGATCCTCGAAGGATTCATGGGCCATGACATGGCACCAATGGCACGCGGCATAGCCGATGGAAAGCATGATCGGACGATTGGTCGCACGGGCCTCGGCCAGCGCAACCGGCCCCCAGCCGCGCCAATGGACGGGGTTGTGGGCGTGCTGAAGCAAATAGGGCGAGGTCTCGCGGCCTAGCTGGTTTTCGGCTGGTAGTTGGGGCGCCTGGGGGGTGGTCATGGGGTGTCCTTGTGGAGCATTCGCTCAGGGGCGCGAAGGGAAGGAAGGTCAGGGCTTTGCCCTGGACCCGCTCAAGGCAGAGGCTTGAGAATCCAGTACTTATTTGGCGGGATCGGCGTACTTTGGTGGAAGATCCCGATCTCCGTTATGTGGAGCGGCGAAGCCCAAATGCATTGGGACAACGCGCAACTGTCCAGCTTTCGAAGGCTTTGTAGGGCCTGCGGCGCTAGCAAGAAAGTGGATATCAATCGAAGGCGATCGAGGCGGACAGTCCGGGATTTTCAAGGCTCTGCCTTGAACGGGTCCAGGGCAGCGCCCTGGCCTTGCTTTTCTTGAGCGCCTATACGCACCGCGGCAAGTTGAGGATGATCGGGATGACGAACTCGCGGCGGCCGGAGGATCCGGCGTTGTTTTTTGAAGCCCATATCTTTGTGTGTTGCAACCGGCGGCCGGACGAGCATCCGCGAGGATCTTGCGCGGCAAAGGGATCTGAGAAGTTGCGCGATTACATGAAGGCGCGGGCGAAGGAGATGGGGCTGAAGAATATACGGGTGAACAGCGCGGGGTGTTTGGACCGGTGTGAGTTGGGACCGTGTGTGGTGATTTATCCCGAGGGGATTTGGTACAAGGTTGCGACGACCGCTGATGTCGACGCGGTGTTGGAGCGGCATGTGCGCGATGGGGGGCGGGCTGACGTGCTGGTGATGCCGGCGGCGTGATGGTTTCCATATAGCAACAAATATGACGGACACCATTTTTGCCGTGGCGTCGGGGGCCGGGCGTGCGGCGGTGGTGGTGATGCGGCTGAGTGGACCGGCGAGCCACGCGCTGCTGGCTGGGCTTTGCCGAAATGTGCCGGCGCCGCGCAAGGCGGCGTTGCGGGCGTTGCGGGGTGCGGACGGGGAGGTGCTGGATCGGGCGCTGGTGCTGTGGCTGCCGGGGCCGGGCAGTTATACCGGCGAGGACAGTGCCGAGCTGCATATGCATGGTGGGCGGGCGGTGGTGGCCGGGATAGCCGATGCGTTGGTGGCGTTTGGGGCGCGGCCGGCGGAGCCTGGGGAATTTACGCGGCGGGCCTTCCTGAACGGGCGGATGGATCTGGTGGAAGCCGAGGCCGTCGCGGACCTGGTGGAAGCCGAGACCGCGGCGCAGCGCCGGCAGGCCTTGCGGCAGATGCAGGGGCGTCTGGGCGCGTTGTATCGCGACTGGGCGGCGCGACTGATATTGGCGTTGGCGCGCGAGGAGGCGCTGATCGATTTTCCTGATGAGGATCTGCCGCCGGAAACCGAGGCGGCGGCGCGGGCGGCGCTGGCGGGCTTACTCGGCGAGATGCGGGCGCATTTGGACGATGGGCGGCGGGGGGAGCGGCTTCGGGAAGGGTTGGTGTTCGCGGTGACGGGGCCACCGAATGTGGGGAAGTCCACATTGATCAATGCGTTGGCGGAGCGGGAGGTGGCGATTGTGTCGGCATCTCCGGGCACTACGCGCGATGTGTTGGAGGCGCGGGTGGAATTCGGCGGGGCGCCGGTGACGCTGCTGGACACGGCGGGATTGCGCGAAACCGAGGATGCGGTGGAGGCGGAAGGGGTGCGGCGGGCGCGCGCGCGCGCGGCGGCGGCGGATTTGGTGATTGGCGTGCGCGATGCGTCGGCGGATGCGGGCGGTTGGGATGAGCCGGCGGGCGGGCATGCGCTGCGCGTGGTCAACAAGGTTGATCTGGGCGTGGCCGTGCCGGACGGGTGCATTGGGGTGAGTGCGCTGACCGGCGCGGGGATGGCGGCGTTGCGCGAGGCGTTGGCCGGGGAGGCGCGGGCGCTGACGCAGGCGGAGGGGCCGCCGGCGTTGACGCGAGCGCGGCACCGGGCGGCGCTGTTGGAGGCGGCGGCGCGGCTGGAGTCCGCGATGGAGGCGGGGCTGCCGGAGCTGCGGTCGGAGGATGTGCGGCTGGCGTTGCGGGCGCTCGGGCGGATCACTGGGACGGTTGGGGTTGAAGATATACTCGATTCCGTGTTTCGACAGTTCTGCATCGGGAAGTAGCCGGTAGCGAATTTGCTGCGCTGGCCGGCTATGGTTGGTGCAAACGCTTCTCCAGAGGAATTCATGGATGGTCGACGAGACATTCGATGTCGTCGTGGTGGGTGGCGGGCATGCGGGCTGCGAGGCGGCGGCGGCGGCGGCGCGGATGGGCGCGCGGACGCTGCTGGTGACGCATCGCCGCGACGGGATTGGCGAGATGTCCTGCAATCCGGCGATTGGCGGGATCGGAAAGGGGCATCTGGTGCGCGAGATCGACGCGCTGGATGGGGTGATTGGCCGGGCGGCCGATCTGGCGGGCATTCATTTCAAGCTGCTCAACCGGAGCAAGGGGCCGGCGGTGCGCGGACCGCGCGCGCAGGCGGACCGGGCGCTCTACCGGCGTGCCATGCAGGGATTGCTGGCCGAGCAGGCCGGATTGGAGATCCGCGAGGCGACGATTGAAGATATCGAGATCGGGCGGGATGGGCGCCTGGCGGCGCTGATCTGTGGCGATGGTGCGCGGATTGGCTGCGGCGCGGCGGTGGTGACGGCGGGGACGTTTTTGCGCGGCGTGATCCATGTGGGGCCGGAGAGCCACGCGGCCGGGCGGGTGGGCGAGGCGCCCGCGGTTGGATTGGCGCTGGCGCTGGCGCGGCTGGATTTGCCGTTGGGGCGGTTGAAGACGGGCACGCCGCCGCGGCTGGATGGGCGCAGCATCGATTGGACGGGGCTGGACGCGGATTGGGGCGATGCAGTGCCCGAGCCGTTCAGCCTGATGACGACGGCGATCGCGAACCGGCAGGTTGCCTGCCATGTGACCGCGACGACCCCGGCGACGCATGCGGTGATCCGGGAGAATCTGCATCTGTCGGCCGTGTATGGCGGGCAGATCGCGGGGCGAGGGCCGCGCTATTGCCCTTCGATCGAGGATAAGGTGGTGCGGTTTGCCGAGCGGGAGCGGCATCAGATTTTCCTCGAGCCCGAGGGGTTGGAGGATGACACGGTTTACCCGAACGGGATTTCGACGAGTTTGCCGGAAGGCGTGCAGCTCGCGTTGCTGGCGACGATTCCGGGGCTGGCGCGGGCGCGGATGATCCGCCCAGGCTACGCGGTGGAATATGATTACATCGATCCGCGCGCACTACGGGCGACGCTGGAGGTGAAGGCGCTGCCGGGGCTGTTCCTGGCCGGGCAGGTGAACGGCACAACCGGGTATGAAGAGGCGGCGGCCCAGGGGATCATGGCCGGGCTGAATGCCGCAAAGGTCAGCGGGGGCGGGGCGGCGATCACGCTCGGGCGTGCTGACGCGTATATCGGGGTGTTGATTGACGATCTGACGACGCAGGGGGTGAGCGAGCCGTATCGGATGTTTACGTCGCGCGCCGAATATCGGCTGACGTTGCGAGCGGATAATGCAGATTTGCGGCTGACCGGGCGCGGCGTTGTTTGGGGCTGCGTGGGGGTGGCACGGGCGGCGGCGTTTCGCCGGGACGAGGCGGCGTTGGGTGAGGCGCTGACGCGGGCGCGGGCGGAGGGGATGCATCCTTCGGCGTTGCAGAAGTTGGGCGGCGCGGTTCGGTTGGATGGGCAGTGGCGCTCGGCGCTGGAATTGCTGGGGCATCCACTGGTGAGCGGGGAGGTGGCCTTGCGGGCGTTTCCGTGGCTTGGGGCGTTGTCGCCGCGTGTGTTTGGGCTGTTGCAGACGGAGGCGCTGTATGCCGGGTATTTGCATCGCCAGACCGCGGATATCCGGGCTTTTGAGCGCGATGAGGCGGCGATTTTGGATGCCGGATTGGATTATCGGGCGATTGGCGGGCTTTCGAGCGAGCTGGTGGAGAAGCTGATGCAGGTGATGCCAGCCTCATTGGGGGCGGCGGCGCGCATTCAGGGGATGACGCCGGCGGCGCTGGCGGCCTTGGCGGCGCATATACGGCGGCGGCCGGTGGCGGTGGGTGAGCGTTTCACGTGAAACAGGCACTGCCGGGGTTGGAGGCTGTTTCACGTGAAACAGCGGAGCGGCTGACGGCGTATGTGGATTTGCTGCTACGGTGGAACCGGACGATCAATCTGATCTCACGCCGAGATGAAGCGTTGGTTTGGCAGCGGCATGTCGCGGATGCGGCGGGATTGGTGCCACATTTACCGCAAGGGGACGATTCGGCGATCGATCTGGGGTCCGGCGCTGGGTTGCCGGGACTGGTGCTGGCGATCGTAACGGGGCGGCATTTCCATCTGGTGGAATCGGATCAGCGGAAATCGGCCTTTCTGCGCGAGGCAATTCGGACAACCGGCGCGACGGCGAGTGTGCATGCGGTGCGGATCGAGGCGCTGCGCCTGGCGCCGGTGCCGGTTGTGACGGCGCGGGCGCTGGCGCCCCTGGACGCGCTGCTGGGTTGGGCGGTGCCGTTTCTGGCGCCGGGTGGCGTATGCGTGTTTCCAAAAGGGCGTGGTGTGGAGGCCGAATTGACGCAGGCGGCGTCTCAATGGCACATGCGCGTGGAGAGAGCGCCAAGCGCCACCGATCCCACCGCAACCATCCTCAGATTGAGCGAGATCCGCCGTGTCAGACTCGAGTCTTGATCCCGAACGGCCTTTTGTGCCGCGGCCGGCGCCGAAAATCCTCGCGATCGCCAACCAGAAGGGCGGGGTGGGCAAGACGACGACCGCGATAAATCTGGCGACGGCCCTGGCGGCGACCGGTGAGAGCGTTTTGCTTGTGGACCTTGATCCTCAGGGAAACGCCTCCACGGGGCTTGGGCTCGCGCGTGGCGATCGATCGGCTGGGACCTATTCGTTGCTGATCGAGGGGGCTTCGCCGCGGGCGGTGACGCGGCAGAGTTTTGTGCCGGATCTTTCCATCATTCCGGCGGAACCCGACCTGGCTGGGGCCGAGATCGAGCTGGTGGGGGAAGAGCGGCGGGAATTCCGCCTGCGCGAGGCGCTGCTGCGGAATGCCGGTGAGGGTGCACCGTATAGCTTCATTCTGATCGACTGCCCGCCGAGCCTGGGATTGCTGACGCTGAACGGGTTGGTGGCGGCCGACGCGGTTCTGGTGCCGCTGCAATGCGAATTTTTCGCGCTGGAGGGGATCACCCAGCTGACCCGGACCATCGAGATGGTGAAGCGGAGCCTTAATCCGGAGTTGCGGTTACAGGGGATCGTGCTGACCATGTTCGATCGGCGGAACAATCTTTCGGATCTTGTCGCCGCCGATGCGCGGGGATTTTTTGGAGATCAGGTGTATGAGACCGTCATTCCGCGCAATATTCGCATCTCTGAAGCCCCCAGCCATGGTAAACCCGTGATCCTTTACGATTATCGTTCTCCCGGCGCCCAAGCCTATGTGCGGTTGGCCACCGAATTCCTGCGCCGCGAGCGCAGTCAGCCGGTTGTGGCAGCATGAGCGCCAAGGAAGTAGGGCCGCGGCTCGGGCGCGGGTTGGCGGCGCTGATGGGGGATGTGACGCAACCGGCTGTGGTGGCTCCGGCGGAGGGGTCGATCAGCGAGATTTCCATCGATCTGCTGGAGCCCGGACCGTTTCAGCCGCGCGGACCGATCGATGCGGCGACGCTGGCGGATCTTACGGATTCCATCCGCGCGCAAGGGTTGCTGCAGCCCTTGCTGGCGCGGCCACATCCCGGACAACCCGGGCGGTATCAGATCATCGCGGGCGAGCGGCGCTGGCGGGCGGCGCAGGCGGCGGGGTTGCACGAGGTGCCGACCCTGGTGCGGGCGCTGGGCGATGTGGAGGCGATGGCAGCGGGGTTGGTGGAGAACCTGCAGCGCCAGGACTTGAACGCGATCGAGGAGGCCGAGGGATATCGGCGGCTGGTGACTGAATTCGAGATGACGCAGGAGACGCTGGCCAGCGCGGTGGGAAAATCTCGCAGCCATGTCGCCAATACGATGCGGCTGCTGAACCTCCCTGGCAGTGTTCAAGCCGAAGTGAAAAAGGGGGCGCTTTCCGCGGGGCATGCGCGGGCCTTGCTGGCGGCGCCTGATCCGGCGAAGGCGGCCCTCGCGGTGATCGCGCGGGGTTTGAGTGTGCGGCAGACCGAAGCGCTGGCAGCCCGCAAGCCGGAAGCACCGGGTGCGGGTGATCGCGCGAAGGACCCTGAGACGATGGCGTTGGAGCGGGATTTGTCGGAGCGGCTTGGGTTGAAAGTTGACATCGGCTTTGATGGAAAGGGCGGGACGCTGCGTATTCAGTACCGCTCCCTCGACCAACTCGATGGGCTGATTGCGCTGCTCAATCGGGATTGAGGAAAGGCTACCGTCGCCTTGCCGCGGCACCACGCTGGGCGAGGCCGATAATGGCATTGCGGCATAGTGTCTCCGCAGGAGATCCGGTGCGCTTGCAGGCGCGCTCCGTCTCCCAGACGCGAATGCAAGCTTGGTCGAGTGCTGCCAGGGACCAGATGCCGAGCGCCTGGACAAAGGCGCCTTCGCGACGAAAGAACACCGGTGGGCGGGCGCTTTTGGTGGCCTCGGTGGCGGAAGTGCCGGCCTGCATGCCGGCACGAGCGCGTTGCAGGCGCTGCAGATGCATGAGTGCGGCCCGGAGCACACTGACCGGGGCGGCACCTTCAGCCATGGCGAGTTCCAGGGCGCGATCGGTGGCGGGCACGTCGCCGGACGTGGCGGCGAACAGGGCATCGTCGAGCGACAGGCCCGCGAGATCGCCGACACAAATGCGGGCGGCGGCGATATCGACCGTGCCACCCTGCCCCACGTAAATCGCCAGCTTCTCGATCTCGCCTTGCGTCACCGCCTGGTCGGCCCCGAGTTGGCTCGCCAGCCAGGTCTGGGCGTCTTGATCGACGGCGACATCGAAGGCGGCCAGCGTGGAACGGATGGATTGTTCGAGGGCCCTGCCCTCCAGCGAATAGCAGGCGATGGCGGCGGCGTCGGTCGCTTTCTCGACCAGGGTGCGCAGCTTGGCGCGTGAGACGAGGCCGGCGGCTTCAAGAACGAGGAGACCCAACCCCTTCCCTGCCAACGCCGTCTGTACATGGGTCGTCGCGCTATCGGTTGCATCGCGGACGCGGATGACACGCCGTCCGCCGGTCAGGGAAAGTGAAGCTAGCTCGTCGGGGATTCGGGCGAACTCCTCCCGTTCCAGCTCGACGACGCGGAACGGGTCATCGGCCGATCCCGCGACGGCGCGGACCAGCCGGGCGGCACGTTCGCGGATCAGACCGACATCCTCGCCATGCAGCAGCACCACACGCGTATCGCCTGGGTCTTGCAGGAAGGCCTCGATCCGTCGCGCATCGAGCTTCATGCCCGATCAGCCTTGGACGGGGATCACGAGCCATCTCGCTTGTCGAAATAGGCCGCCAGTTGTGCCGTCATCTGGTCGGCGACGGCTTCGGTGACCCGGCGTTGGACGGACTCGTTCTCCAAATCCATGGCGAAGAATTGCTGGTCGAAGATGTTGAAGCCATCGACATCGCGCGCCACACCCGTCGCGAGCGTGCTGCGCTTGGCATCCTCGGCCGTCAGGGTCCAAATGGCCGTGCCGATCAGCCGCACGCGCGTGATCGAGCTGTCCTGCTGGATGCCGATCGGCGTGCCGGAGATGCCGTAACTGACGGCGAGATCGTAGCGGCGGGCGCGACCGCTGCCGCTCGGGTCCAGTCGTGCTTGCAAATTCTCGCGCAGCAATTGGCCGGTGCGTTCGGGCAGCAACGCCACGTTGATCTCGGCGAGTCCGGTCTGCACCTTGCCGGGCTCGCCCCTATTCTCCGCATAGAGCGGATGGAAACCGCAGGCGGGCAGCAGACCACACAGGGCAACCGGCAACAGGATCCGCCGCGCCAGCGTGCCGGCCCTACGCATGCCCTACCCCGCCACGACGAAGTTGACGATTCGGTTCGGCACGTGCACCCGCTTGACGATCCTTCTCCCCGCGAGGAGATGCGCCACGTTGGGCTCGGCTTCGGCAGCCGCCAGCACCGTGGCCTCGTCCGTGTTGGGGGCCACTTCGATCGTGCCGCGCAACTTGCCCATCACCTGTACGGCGACCGTCACGGTTTCGGCGGCGGCTAGTGTCATATCGGCCTCGGGCCAGGGCAGTTCAGCAATCAGACTAGCAGAGCCGGGATGGAGACGGGCGTGAATTTCCTCGGCCAGATGCGGCATCATCGGCGAAATCAGCTGCGCGATCATGCGCAGCGCCTCGAACCGCGCCCAGGCCAGCCCGTCATCGAGTTCCGCCGCGCCGGCCTTTTCGATTGCATTGGCGAATTCGTGAATGCGCGCGACGGCGACATTGAAGGCGAAGCTGTCGAGCGCGTCGGAAACGGCAGCGATGCTGCGATGGGTCACGCGTCGCAGGTTACGGGCGGCGGTTGAGAACATTTCGGGAACATTGGCGTGCGTCGCCGCAGCCGGTCGCGCCTCGACCAGCCGGAACAGGCGCTGGGTGAAG
>DASXIW010000136.1:0-21349 GCA_036497785.1 Acetobacteraceae bacterium
GCAGGCGCCGAGATAGGTGTTCATGGTGCGCTGGCCGTCATGCGTGACCATGATCAGGCAGCGCGCCGTGGGCGCCCCGCCGCGCAGCGGAACGGAAGGGAAATGCACGCCCGCCCCGGCAATGTCGTGGCGGAAAATCGCGCCCAGCTGGTCGTCCGCGACCTTTCCGAGATAGGCCACCTTCGCGCCCAGCCCGGCGGCGACGGCGCAGGTATTGGCGGCCGAACCGCCGCTGCTTTCCTGGGCGGCGGGCATGGCGGCATATAGCCGGTCCGCCGTAGCCGCATCGATCAGCGCCATGGCGCCCTTGTGCATGTCATGGCGCGACAGAAAGGATTCCTCGACCGGCGCGACCACATCGACGATGGCATTGCCGATGCCGAGTATGTCGTAACGGGGTGAAACCATGGCAGAACTCCGTCATTCGGGGGCTGTCGCCTATCATCCTACCCCGCTACCCGCAATCCCGGCCCGTCATCCACGCCTGATCCTGTCCTGTCCCCCTACGGAGTCGCCATGCCAATCTTCGCCCCCGCCTTGCGCGCCATCACCCAGCTGGACGACGCTGCCTTTCTGGGGGTGCTGCTGCGCAGCGTTGCCTGGGCGGCGGTCACGTTCGCGTTGCTGGCGGCTGCCATCATCTGGGGGGCACATGCGGTGCTGGCAAATCACGGCATGTGGGCGTGGCTCGCCGCATTGCTGGGCGGTGTCGGGACGGCAGTGCTGGCCTTGTTCATGTTTCTGCCCCTCGCCGCCGTCATTGCCACACTGTTCGTCGACCGCGTGGCCGAGGCGGTGGAGCGACGCTACTACCCTGCCCTTCCCGCCGCCCGAGCAGCGCCGCTGTCCTCGCAGATCTGGGACGGCGTAGCGCTTGGCCTGCGTGTGCTTGGCCTGCAGATTCTGGCGCTCCTGCTGGCGCTCGCGCTGCCGGGCGTGGGCTGGGTGCTCGGTTGGCTCGTCGCGGCCTGGGCCATTGGCCGCGGATTGTTCGTGGCCGTGGCGATGCGCCGGATGGATCGGGCCTCGGCCCAGGCGCTCTATCGGGGCCGGCGGCTGAATGTGCTGACGCAAGGGGGACTGATTTCGGCCTGCAGCCTGGTGCCGCTGCTGAATTTACTGGCCCCGGTGCTCGGTACCGCCGCCATGGTTCATGTGATGCAAGTGGGGAACGATTCCAACCGTGGGTTGTGATGCCGCCCAAGCCTGTGTTAGGCCACTGCCTGTCGTGTTCACCTGACTGAAACGGAACTCCCGTGTTCAAGCGCCGCAAGCCCGACGAACCGCAGACTGGCGTGCCCGCATTCGATCCGAATGCGCCTGGCAGCACCACCGCGAACCCCGCATTGCGGGGTGACCAATCCGGCGCGCCATCCCGGCCAGCCGATCATGGCCTTGGCGTGCCTCCGTTCCGCCCAGCCCAACCTAAGGAGGCCCTCACAATGGGTCGTGCGCCTTTCCCAGGCACCCCGTCGCCCGCGCCCACCCCCATGCCGCAGCAGCCTCCGGTTTCGGCAATGTCGCCCCGGCCCGCCGCATCCAGCACGGGCCGCCAGCCCGCCGAACGGCGCACACTGGTCGTTGGCCGTGGCATCAGCGTGCAGGGCGTGGTGCAGGACGCCGAGCGGCTGGTGGTCGAAGGCACGGTTGAAGCCACCATGATCCATGCCGCCGAACTGGCCATCGCCCCTGGCGGTGTGTTCCGTGGCGAGGTCGAGGTTGAAGAGGCCGAGGTCGCCGGAACGATCGATGGCACGCTCACCGCGCGCGGCAATCTGATGGTGCGGGCCACCGGCAAGGTGTTGGGCACTGCCCGTTGCCGGCGGCTGCAGGTGGAGGATGGCGGCCAAATCACCGGCCGCATCGAAATGATCACCGAACCCGCCGCCCCCAAGCCCGCATCGCCTTCCGAACCGGCTATCGGAAATCATCCTGCCTGAAATCCCGCCGCCAGAAAGGCGGCGGGACAAACAAGCTATTGTCACGACTCGGGCAAGCTATTATCACGACTCGGGCGACCGAGCGTGATTTTGCGAATGGATCCGAACAGCTCCCGGCAGGCGTCCATCTCACGCGTTTGCACCAAGGCCTTTGTCGCGGCCGCTTGCCTGCTATTACCGCTTTCGGCCTGCGGCTTGCCTGGCACCACCAAGCCAACTGCATTTCCACCCGTTGCGGGCCAATCCGTCCCCCAGCAGCGCCCTATGCCGCCGCTACGTGCCAGCGCCTTGGTGGGCGATGCGCCCGATGCGGTTGAAGCAGCGCTCGGTCCACCCGTCCTGCGCCATAATGAAGGGCCGGCCGAAGTGTGGCTCTACGCAACAGCCGATGGCTGCCGGCTCGACCTCGTGTTGTACTCCGACAGCGGTGGATCCCATGTCGCCCACGCCGAGACGCGAACGCCAACACAGATGAGCGAGGCCGCCTGCCTGCACGCGATCGCGGACGGGGCGTCTTAGAATCTTCAAGCTCTAGGACATCGGCCCCAACGACATCGGCTTGGGATCAGGCCGCCGATCTGCGAACGCTGCCCGTGATTTCCTGGCGGAGGGAGAGGCTGCGCACACCGACGGTCTGGCGCAAATTGCCTTCCACCAGATGCACCATTTCGGCGGGCATCGAGTGCATGGCGATTTCCACACGCAGCGCGCCGTAGTCGAGGCGCGATTCCAGCATATCCGGCGTCAGATCGCGCTTGGCGAAGGGCTGCAACAGGCGTGGCAGCAAGCCGGGCCCGGGTTCGGCGACCAGGGAGAAGCGCACGGATGCGTGACGACCGACAAGGGTCCAGGGAGCAGAAAACATGGGAATGACATTCCGGACGGGGTGAGGCGATACAGGCGCAGTCGACGGTCCCGGCTGCTCAGGCAGCCGGGGCGGTAATTCGCGCGCTGTGGGTCCGGATCATCATGGTCAAAGCATATAGAGAGTCATTGGGCATCTGGCCAGACCAGGAGTGGCAGGCGGGCCAAGGGAATCATGCCCAAAGTCAATTCGTTGTCGCGCAGGCTTAGCGGCGCGTCGACCAAAGGGGCGCCACCGCCGTCAGGTGTGTGGGCGAGCAGGCCGAGCACCGCCTTGGCGGCGCCCGCCGCCCGCGGAGGCAAGGCGCCTCCGGCTGCTAACGCGTCCAGCGCCTGGTCGTAGCCGACGATCCGCAGCATCGCGGTGCCGGTCGGCTGCAGGCGCCCGTCCAGCATCAATTCGCCATTGCCGGTTATACCGAGCGGCCCCCAGCCGATCGAGACATGGCTAAGTTGCAGCTTGCCGCCGGCGTCGCGCCATGCTGCGGCGCGGGCGGACATGGCCGGCGTCAGCGGCATTTCGCCGGTGACGGTGCCGGCAATCACCAGCGATGCGATATGCGCGCCCAGCGGCCAGCTGCGCCCGGGTTGGGGTGGCGGCAGGGCGATGTCACCCGCGCTCAGGGAAAACGTCTGGTCGTTGTCGCCATGAAGCTGTAGCCGGGTGACGGTCAGTTCGCCCTCCGGCAGCGTCGCGCGCAGATTGCCGATTTCGACGCTTATCCCAGGGTCAGGCGTGGTTGGTGCCAGCGGCGCCGTGGCAATCATGCGCTCGGCGCCAAAGGCGATGTCCGGCGCGCCCGTCAGGCGAAAATGCTGCTGCCCGGAAAAGCCAATATGGAGCGTGTTCGGCGCGATCGGGCTTACGTCAAGCGTCACCTGATCGGCCGTCCAGTTGACCGCGCCCCGCTGGCCCGGCGCACCGCCGCTCAAGTTCATCGCCGGGATATCGAGTCGCGCCTGCAGTGGCCAGCCGGCGCGGACCGGGGTGCCGGAGGCGACGACCCAGCCTTCGGCCCGCCGGGCCGCCTGCCAATCGGCAAAGCCGGATTCCAGCTGCCCTTCGGCCCAGCGCCACGTCAGCGTGTCGCCGGCGATCAGGGCCGCGAGCAGGATCAGCACAACGATCAGCCAACGGCGCATGCCGTGCTCCCCGAATACGATGGCTTCATTCCGGCGGTTATAGGCGCGCCGTGGTGCAACGCGGTATCCCCAGCATGCGGATAGCAGTAATCCCAAGCCGCAATTTAGAAAAAATGTAGGAAAACCAAGGCATTTTTGAATTCAGCTTCACCGTTCTCAGAAGCCCGAGTCCGGTTATCCCACAGAGTTGTCCACAGCCTCGGCCGGTATGGGGAGCCCTTGCGCGAATGCCTGATCGAGCCGGCGCATGAGCTCCTCCCGGGGGAGCCCGGCGGGGATCGGCTTGCCGATGGCGATGTGTATGACCCCCGACCTTTTGCGGAATGCGCGCCGGCCCCAGCAGATGCCCGAATCGGTGGCCACCGGAATGACCGGAAGCCCGCTGCGTGCGGCAAGTGCGGCGATGCCGGGTTGCAACGGCAGTCTTGCGCCGGGTGGGGCGCGCGTGCCCTCCGGAAAGATCACGATCTGCCGCCCTTCGGCCAAGGCGCGGTCGGCGCCGCGCAGCAGCGAGCGGATCGCGCCTGATCCAGCCCCCCTGTCCACCGGGATCATGCCGGTCATCTTGCACATCGCACCGAACACCGGAATGGCAAGTAGCTCCCGCTTCAGCACGTAACAGGCGCTTGGCACGAGCAGCAGCCACACCATGGTATCGAACGCGGATTGATGCATGGAGGCGATCAGCACCGGCCCGGATTGCGGCAGATTCTCTCGCCCGGTCACCACCCAGCTGGCGTTGCAGATGCGGCGCAGGCCACTCAACACCAGCTCGGCCCAAAGACGCGCCACCCGCATTGCCCAAGGGGGCACCGGATTACGGGTGAACAGCCGCGGCACCATGCTGCCGAAAGCCAGAAGAAAGGTGATGCCGTAGAACCAGATGTTGAATACGAGGGAGCGCAGAAAGATCATCAGCCATGTCGCTCCAGTTCGGGCCGCGACAGATCGTCGCCGCGTGAGGCGAAGCCGGACAGTCCGGCCTCCACCGCCAGCCATTTGGTATATTCGCCGGCAAGCAGCCTTATGGCCCCGAACTCGTTCCATCCCCGTATAGCCGGCGGGATCACGGCCGCGGGATAGAGCGACACGCCCGGAAGGGTGCGCGACAGTTCCGCTAACGCGCGTGGCATGTGATAGCCGGCTGTGACCACGATCAGCGAATGGATGTCGTTCGCCTGCACCCATTCCGCCGTCTCCACGGCGTTGCCGCGGGTGGAAATGGCGGCACGACCCAGCGTTACGCGGCCGGCGAGGCTGCTCTCCACCCCGGCGCGGCGGGCCAGCTCGGCGAATTCGGCGGCGCCCCCGACGCCCGAGACCAGCAGCAATCGGCTCCGGCCCTCGGCCAGCATCCGCAAAGCGGTCGCTACCCGATCGGCACCGCCGGTCAGCGCCACGATGCCGTCGGCGTGCTCAGGCGGCGTCCGCTTCACCGCGGCGGCGTGCAGGAACCAGGCGAAGCCGCCCAACCAACCGAGCAACAGTGCCAGCGCGGGCAGCGACAGCGCCCGCAGCAGCCGTTTGCGGTGACTCACGGCAATTGTCGCAGCCAGCGGCGGACGGTGCCCTGCGCGGTAGCGAAACCGATCATGCAGGCCGCCAGCGGCAGGCAGGGCAGCGCCAGCCATAGCGTCGGCGGCAGCGCGGTAAACCAGCCAACCACCATTGCCGGAAGATCGGCAGGGGGCGGTGCGGGGGTGGTGGTGCCGAAGGGGGCGGCAAGATCGGCCAGCAGCAGCAGCACCGGCAGCGCCGCCAGCGATCCGGCCACGCCCCCCATCGCGGCCAGCTTCGTGGCGCGGGCCGCGAAACGCGCGGCAATGTATCCGTCGGTGGCGCCCAGGCCGTGCACGATCTCGATCGCCTCGCGCCGCGCGGCAAGTCCGGCGCGGGTCGCCACCGCGATTACTGCCGCGGCCACCGCGGCGACCACCGCCAGCGCCGCCCAGGAGCAGGCCTGCAGGCTGCGGGCCAAGGCCGAAAGCCGGCCGACCCAGATGCCATGGCTTTCCAGCACCGTGCCGGGTGCCGCGGCGTCCAGCCTTGTGCCCAGGGCGGCAAGATCCGGCCCGCCATCCGTCGCGTCGTCGTCTGAGAGATGCACGCCAACCACCCCGGGCAATGGCAGCGCCGCCGGTTGGGCGCCGGCGCCGAGCCAGGGCCGCAGCAGATCCGCCAGCTGCGCGTCGGTCAGCGCGGTGGCGGAGGCGATGCCGGGCGTGCCGCGCAGCAGGGCCACCACGCGGTCGATCCGCGATCCCGAATTGTCAGCGGCCGGCGATGTCGGCTGCGGCACCTGCACTGTCAGTGCCGAGGCAGCGCCTTCCTGCCAATGCCGGGCCAGCAATTCGGCGCCGACCGAGCCGGCCAAAGCGAGGGACGCCAGGAACGCCATCGCGGCCACCAGCAAAGGCAGCATCCGGTCGCCCAGCACCCGGCGCAGGCCCAGATCGTCGGAGCTGGCCGAACGCTGCCGTGTCGCTTGTGGTCGGGCGGCGTGAACAGAAGCCGGTCGAGCCCGGGCGGCTCGCATGGGATCAGTCTGCATGGGATGGGTTTGGGCCGGTCTAGCCATCGTCGACGAGCCTGCCGCGGTCGAGCCGGAGCGACGGGCCGGGATGGCGCGCCACGAGGGCGTCGTTGTGGCTGGCGACGATCACGGTCGCCCCTTGCCGGTTCATTTCCTTAAGCAGCAGCATCAGCCGTTCGGCCTGGACATCATCTAGATTCCCCGTGGGTTCATCGGCCAGCAGCAGGCTGGGACGACCGACCACGGCGCGGGCAATGGCCACGCGCTGCTGCTCGCCGCCCGATAATTCCGCCGGCCGCACGCCGGTCTTCGATCCCAACCCGACCCAGCGAAGCATTTCCATGACGTCTGCGCGAACCTGTCCCTCCGGCCGGCCGGCCAGGCGCAGCGGCAGGGCCACGTTATCGAAGGCGGCCAGATGCGGCAGCAGGCGAAAATCCTGGAACACCATGCCGATATGCCGGCGCAGCAGCGGCAGCTCGGCGCGCTGCGCCCGGCCGATATCGGCGCCCAGCAGTACCAGCCGTCCCTGAGTGGGTCGCACGGCCAAATGCAGCAGCCGCAGCAGCGAGGATTTGCCGGCGCCGGATGGCCCAAGCAGCCAGCGAAATCCGCCTTCGGGAATAGTGCAACTTATGTCGCGCAGCACCTGGGGGCCCTGCTGGCCGCCGCGGAAATAGTGCAGCCCCACGCTTTCCAACCGAACCATCCCTGGACCCGATCCATTGCCGAGCGCCCTTGTGCCACCTTTGCCCCCCGCGCCGGAAGAACGTGGCGGAAGAACGTGCTGGCACGATCGCCTCTGACGTTGCAACGACCCGTCCCCTCGCGCAGAATCGCGCCAGCCTCGCGAGATATTGCATGCGTATCGCCTGTCCCAACTGCCACGCCGTGTACAACGTGCCGCTGCCGCTGGCCGGTGGCCGCCGTGTGCGCTGCGCGCGTTGCAAACATGAATTCCTTCCGGAACCCCTGGATGCGGCGCCGGTGGCCGACACGCGGCCGCCGGATGAATCGCCCGATGGATCGTCAATCGAGCCGGCCGGCACGCCTGCCCCGGTTCTGGCATGGCCCGAGCCCGCAGCGCCACGGGCGCCCGGCCGGCTTCAGGTCGATATCGGGCCGGAGGTGGCCCGACGGCAGACCGCGCCGCGCGGACGCGGCGCGCCAACCGTGGTCGCACTCGCCGTCAGCGTTCTGCTGCTATGCGGCGCGGGTTTCGCGGCCTATGTCTGGCGCGCACAGGTAATGGCGGCGTGGCCGCCCAGCCAGCGGTTGTTCCAAGCACTGGACACAAAATAGCGGAGCTTTACGCCTGCTTCAGCTCGATCAGGCTCTGCCGGATCACCCGCCCCCGGCGGATCCGGTCTTCGATATAGGCCGGATCGCCCCAGCGCACCGCCCGCGCCATGGCTTGCGCGTCCTCCATGAAGCGCCCCAGCATTTCCAGCAGCGCCTCGCGGTTGTTCAGGAACACGTCACGCCACATCACCGGGTCGGAGGCGGCTATGCGGGTGAAATCGCGAAACCCCGCGGCGGCGTATTGCAGCACTTGCTGGCGGCTCTCGCCCTCCAGATCGTCGGCGGTGCCGCAAATGGTGAAGGCCAGCAGATGCGGCAGATGGCTGACGATGGCCACCACCCGATCGTGGTGAGATGGCTCCAACTGTTCGATCATCGAGCCACAGCGGCGCCACAGCTCGGCAATCCTCTCGATCGAGTCCGGATCAGTGCCGGCGGGCGGCGTCAACAGGCACCAGCGGCCTTGGAACAGCGTGGTGAAGCCCGCGTCGGGGCCGGAATATTCGGTGCCGGCCATCGGGTGGCCCGGCACGAAATGCACGCCGTCCGGCAATAGCGGCCCGACATCGCGAATGACCGACTGCTTGGTCGATCCCACATCCGTCACGATGCAGCCGGGCGCCAGATGCGGCGCGATCGCTTCGGCCAATGCGGCATAGGCGCCGACTGGTGCGCACAGCATGACGCAGTCTGCTCCGGCGACGGCGCAGGCGGGATCAAGCTCGACCCGGTCGGCAATGCCCAGTTTCATCACCCGGTCGAGCGTGGCCTGAGTTCGCGCGTTGGCGACCACTTCGCGCGCGAGGTCGCCCCGCTGGCGGGCGATGCGGGCGACGGAGCTGCCGATCAGCCCGACGCCAAGCAGCGCCAGCCGCTGGAAGAGCGGTTCGCCCGTCTTGGATTCGACCGGGTCGGCTTCGACGGGGCCGGTTTCAGTCACGGGCGGCGTTGCCGGCCATGAAGCGCGCGAGCGCATCGGAGACCAGGCCGCATTCCTCCTCGGTGCCGACGGTAATGCGCAGGCAATGCGGCAGGTCGTAGCCACCCATGGCGCGGACGATGATGCCATGCATCTTCAGAAACGCGACGGCGGCGTCCGCCCGGGCCGTGGTGGCGAAATCGGCCAGGACGAAATTGCCCTGGCTCGGCCATACCTTGATGCCCGCCTGCTCCAGCGCCGCGCCGAGCTTCGCGCGCCAGACGATGTTGTGGTCGCGGTTCTTCTCCACCCAGCCCGGTTCGCTCAGCGCGGCCACCGCGGCGGCCTGGGCGGCGAGATTGACGTTGAACACCCCGCGCACCCGGTTCAGCGCGTCCACCACGCCCTCGGGCGCATAAGTCCAGCCCACGCGCATGCCGCCCAGGCCGAAGATCTTGCTGAAGGTCCGCAGCATCACCGTGTTGTCGCCCGCATCCACCAGCTTCACCCCGGCATCGTAATCGGGGTCATCGACATATTCGGCATAGGCGGCGTCGATCACCAGCAGCACGTCGGACGGCAGGTTGCGCCGCAGCCGCTCCATTTCGGATTGCGCCACCAGGCTTCCCGTCGGGTTGTTCGGGTTGGCGACGAACACGATGCGCGTCGCCGGCGTCACGGCCGCGAGCATATGATCGACATCCGCGGTCAGGTTGCGCTCGGGCGCCTTCAGCACGCGACTTCCGGCATAGGTGCCGGAGATCTGGTACAACGAAAAACCGTGCATGGACATGACGATGTCCGTGCCCGGACCGCCATAGATATGGCAGATATGGGCGATCAGCTCGTCCGAGCCGGTGCCGCAGACGATGCGCGCGGGATCCAGCGCGAAGCGCGCGCCGATGGCACGACGCAGCTCGCCCGAACCGCCATCGGGGTAGCGATGTAGCTCGGCGGCCGCACGCGCATAGGCGGCCTGGGCCGAGGCCGGGGGACCGAACGCGCCTTCGTTGGAAGACAGCTTGATGACCCGATTGGCACCAGCCAGTTTCGACTCGCCCGGCACATAGGCGGCAATGCCGAGAATCTGCGGGCGTGGACGGGGGCCGGTTACGGTGCTTGCGGTCATGCGCTCTCTCCATCCAGCGGCACCGCGTAGGCGCCCAGCACAACAGGCGGCCGCAGCACGTCCGGCAGGGCCGCCAGGCGTGGATCAGCGTCGGTGACGTAACCTTCCACCTCCACCAACGCGTGCGCCACCTGGGCGCCGGCGTCCCGGCGCAGAATGGTGCTTCCTTGCGCGAAGCCGGCGGCGGTCAGTGCGGTGGAGAGCCGGGCGCGGCTCATTTCCAGCGGCAGCTCCAGCCCAACCAGCGACCGGTCCGCGCCCAGCCCGTCATCACTGGGATCGGGCGCGGCGGCGGCCACGACCAGTGCCTGGACCTGCGGCGCGCCCTCCGGCCTGGTGGCCCAGAAGGGCAGCCGGGCGACGACATGGATGCGTGGGTCGTCGCGATGCAGCAGCGCAGTCCACCAGGCCGTCCCGATGGCCTCCTCCTCCACCGGCATTGGCAGCACGGCGGCCGTGGCGAGGCCGGCGCTGACCTCGCCGATGGCCTGGGCGGGGCTGCGATGAATCCGCAAGGGTGTCAACGCGCCGAAATGCTCGCGCGCGGTCTGCACATACTGGGCGTGGGGGCCCTGATCGGGCTCGGCTTCGCAGACCGTGATCACGAAACGCCCCTGCATGGCGGTGGTGGCGGCGAACAGCTCTCGCCACAGCCGCACGAGCAGGCGGCGCGCCAACGGGCCGCAGTGCCGGCTTAGCAGGCGGCGGATGATCTGCGCCTCCCGCCCCGGGCGGAACGGCACTTTGCCCCGCGCACCCAGCGCCGCGACGCGGCCGACCACCTCGGCCCGTCGCAGCAACAGGTCGTGGATTGCATCATCGATCCCATCCAACTCGGCCCGGAGGCCTGTGAGGTCGGTCATCGGGGCTGGTGAGGGGTCGAGGAGCTTTGGGGTGCTGGACATCTGTGCAATTTGCTGAGGGGCTCCTGAAATAGCGGAACCGCGGAGCGATGCAAAGGCAACAGCGACCCTGCCGAGACATGGCCCGGTTGCAACATGGCAGGCTGGGCTGCATATCCAGTGGCCGACGCCAAAACGAATGGACAATGGACCAGCACGAGCTTTCGGATATCGCGCATGAGCACGTCGTATTCGAGGATGGGATCACCCTCGAATGCGGGTCCGTACTTCGCCGGCTGGTGGTGGCGTATCGCACCTATGGGCTGCTGGACGCCGAGCGCAGCAACGCCGTGCTGATCTGCCATGCGCTGACCGGGGACCAGTACGTCGCGGAGACGCATCCCCTGACCGGACGCCCAGGCTGGTGGGAGGCCGTGGTGGGACCCGGCCGCCCTATCGACACCAACCGCTTCTTCGTGATCTGCGCCAACGTGCTGGGCGGTTGCATGGGTTCGACCGGTCCCGGCAGCCCGCGCGATCACGACGATCAAGCCGGGGCCGATCAGCCCTGGGGCACCGATTTCCCGCCGGTGACGATCCGCGACATGGTCCGCGCCCAGAAGCGGCTGACCGACCATCTCGGCATTTCCCGCCTGTTCGCCGTCATCGGCGGTTCGATGGGCGGGCTGCAAGTGCTGGAATGGGCCGCAACCTACCCGGATTCAGTCTTCGCCGCCGTGCCCATCGCCACCGCGGCCTATCACTCCGCCCAGAACATTGCCTTCAACGAGGTTGGCCGCCAGGCCATATTCGGCGACCCGGACTGGCAGGGCGGCCGATACTGGGAAAACGGGCGCATTCCGGCCCGCGGCCTGGCCGTCGCGCGCATGGTGGCGCATATCACCTATTTGTCCGAACAGGCCCTGACCCGCAAATTCGGCCGCCGTCTGCGCGGCGGCCAGGCGATCTCCCTGTTCGGCGACATGTTCGAGGTGGAGAGCTATTTGCGCCACCAGGGCAGCACCTTCGTCCACCGCTTCGACGCCAATTCCTACCTCACCATCACGCGGGCGATGGATTATTTCGACCTCGCCGCCGAGCATGACGGCAACCTGTCCGCCGCTTTCGCCGGCACCCGAACGCGCTTCTGCATCATCAGCTTCTCGTCGGACTGGCTGTTTCCCACCGCCGAAAGCCGGGCCATCGCCCGCGCGCTGAACCGGGCGGCGGCCAATGTCAGCTTCGTCGAGATCGCCAGCGACAAGGGCCACGACGCCTTTCTGCTTGACGAGCCGGATTTCCATCGCACCCTCGCGGGTTTCCTGGCCGGTTGCGCCGATCACGCCGGCCTGCCGCCCCTGGATGCGGCGCCATGAACGTCGCCGCGCCGCCGATCCGCTATGTGGCCAAGAACATGCGCCTCGACCTTCGCCTGATCGCCGACATGATTGCCCCCGGCAGCCGGGTGCTGGATATCGGTTCCAGCGATGGGACCCTGATCGACTATCTGTACCGCACCCGCGGTTGCGACGCGCGTGGCATTGAAATCGACATGGCGGAAGTCACCCGTGCCGTGGCGCGCGGCCTGCCGGTGATGCATGGCGACGCCGATAGTGACCTCGCCCAATATCCGGACAACGCCTTCGACTACGTGGTGCTCTCGCGCACCCTGCAAGCCGTGGAGCGGCCGGCCGAGGTGTTGCGCCAGATGCTGCGCATCGGTGCGCGCGCCATCGTCAGCTTCCCCAATTTCGGGCACTGGCAGGTGCGCTGGCAGTTGCTGTGGTGGGGCACCATGCCGATGACCCCGGTTTGGGGAAGACCCTGGTACGAAACCCCCAACATCCACCCCTGCACCATCCGCGACTTCTTCCGCCTGTGCGAAACCGAAGGCTACGCCGTGGAAAAATGGCTGGCCGTGGACGAAGGCGGCCAACGCTCGCCCTGGCGGCGCTTCCCGGGGCTGGCCAACGTGTTTGGCGAGCAGGCCTTGTTCCAGTTGCGGAAGATCTAAACCCGCCCCAACACCCGCAAGGCGGCCATGATCGCGCTGTCCACCGGCAGCGCCACCACCTCACGCAGGCGCCAGTACCAGCGTTTGCCGAAATGGCCCGAGGCCGGGCTGCGCCGGGCGGGGCAGGCCCAGGCGTCCAGGCCGGCAAGGCGCATCAGCACCACGCAGCGCAGCAGGTGATAGGCGCTGCTGGCGGCATAGACCGGCCTCAGATGCCGCCCATGCACCCGCAGCACCCGCAACACGGCGCGGGTGGAGGTGAGGGTGCTGGTGCCGGTGTCCTCCAGCAGGATGTTTTCCTCCGGCACGCCGCGTTCGCGGAGCAACCGGGCCATCACCGACGCCTCCGACGGACCATGACGGCCGACACCGCCCGTCGGCACATAGATCGCGTCGCCCTGGACCCGGCCGAAGGCAAACGCCGCCTGCACACGCCGGCGCAGCGCCGTGCTCGGAGAGCCGTCCGGGCGGACGGCCGCGCCGAAGATCACGATCACGGCTCCGGGTTTCGGGGGCGGCATCCGGCGTCAGGTCCGGAGGCTGAGCTGCTGCGGCGCGCGCCGTTGTCGAGTTGCGTCGGTCATGCTGCGCGGCATAGACCAGAGCGATGCAGGAGACCACACACCCAGGATTGCGAACGCGCGGTTATTTCGGCATCGGCGTGGAAGGCGTGTCCAAATCGGCCAATGTCGGGGCATTGCTGCGTACGGCGCATGCGTTCGGCGCCGCGTTCTGTTTCACCGTTGGCGCCGGGTTTGACGCGCGTGCCGCCCGGACGGCCGATACATCGGATATTCAGGGTCATGTGCCGCTTTGGCGTTTCGACTCGATCAACGCCCTGTCATTACCCGAGGGATGCATGCTTGTGGGAGTGGAATTATTGCCGGACGCGGCCGATCTGCCGTCATTCCGCCATCCACTGAACACCGCCTATGTTCTCGGCCCCGAACGGTCCGGCCTGTCGCCGGAGATGCTGGCGCAATGCCGCCATGTGGTGCGCATCCCCACCCGGTTTGCCCTGAACCTTGCCGTGGCCGGCGCGCTGGTGCTGTACGACCGCCTGCTGCAGCATGGCCGGTTCGCCGACCGGCCGGTCGGCAGCGGCGGGGGAGGCCCGCCCCCGCCGCGCCCCACCCACGGCAACCCGGTGTTCCGCCGTACGCCGCCGCCCTGGATGCGCTCGAAAGATGACGAGCAGGAGACATGAAAAATGCCACGCTTGTCCGCCGGCCCCGGCCCCCGTATCTGTTCGGGCATGCGCGCATTTCATGTACTGACCACCCTGCTCGTTCTCGCCTCCGTCGTGTCGGCCCAGGCCCAGCATAAGCCATTGGCCAGGTCTGCACCGGCGACGCATTCCTCAACGGCCCCCAAGGCGATCGGCAAGTTCGAGGACTGGACCGCCGCCATGGACATGGAGGCGGGGCAGAAGGCATGCTATGCCTTCGCGCGGGCGCAAAGCTCCTCGCCCCCGCTATCCGGGCGTGGCGACGTGGTGCTGACCGTCACCCAGCGGGCCACCGGCCGCGATGCCGTGGCGCTGAGCGCCGGCTTCGAATACGCCAACAATGCTGCCGTGGTACTTCAGGCCAACCAGACGAAGCTGGATTTCTACACCGCCAAACGCTCCGCCTTCGCGCGGGACGGCCATGCCGCCGTGATCGCCTTTCGCAACAATAGCCAGATTGCCGCACGTTCCCCCGGCCCCAAGGGCAAGGAAATCACCGATACCTTCAGCCTGCGGGGGTTCGACCGGGCCTACGACGCCATCGTGAAGGAATGCCCGCCCAAGTGAACCAGATCCGCCACCCCTCAGCCGAGCTGACCGAGGCAGAACGGGCGCGGATCCTGGCCAAATCCGCGCGCTTCGCCCCGCCCCCGGCGCAACTGGCGGATGGCCGGCGCGACTTGGTGGGGCTTTCGCGCGAGGAGTTGATCGCGGAGCTGGCCGAAATCGGCGAGGCGGCGTTCCGCGCCAAGCAGCTCTGGCACTGGATCTACTACCAGGGTGCCACCGATTTCGCCCGCATGAGCAGCATCGCCAAACCGACGCAACAGAAGCTCGCCGAGCGCTTCGTGATCGGTCGCCCCGAAGCCGCCGTGGTGCAGACCAGCAGCGACGACACGCGCAAATTCCTGTTCCGCTTCCGCGACGGCCAGGAAGCCGAGACCGTCTACATCCCCGATCGCCAGGAGGATCGCGGGGCTGTGTGCATCTCCTCGCAGGTCGGCTGCACCCTGTCCTGCCGTTTCTGCCATACCGGCACGCAGGCGCTGGCCCGCAACCTCGGCGCCGCCGAAATCGTCGGCCAGTTCATGGCCGCGCGCGACAGCTATGGCGAATGGCCCAGCCCAAAGGGCGAAACCCCCCGGCTGCTCTCGACTATTGTGCTGATGGGCATGGGTGAGCCGCTGTACAATTACGAGAACGTCGCCAAGGCCATGCGCATCGTCATGGACGGCGAAGGCATCGGTCTGTCTCGCCGCCGCATAACCCTGTCCACCTCCGGTGTCGTCCCCATGATGGACCGGGCGGGCGACGAACTCGGCGTGAACCTCGCCGTGTCGCTGCACGCCGTGCGGGACGATCTGCGCGACGAAATCGTGCCGCTCAACCGCAAACACCCCATCGCCGAGCTGATCGCCGCCTGCCGCCGCTACCCCGCCGCCAGCAATGCGCGCCGCATCACCTTCGAATACGTCATGCTGAAGGGCATCAACGACAGCGAGGCCGATGCCCACGAACTGGTCCGCCTGATCGCCGGCATCCCCGCCAAGGTGAACCTGATCCCGTTCAACCCCTGGCCGGGCAGCCCGTACGAAACCAGCACCGGCAAAGCCATCGACAAATTCGCCGCCATCGTCATGGATGCCGGTTTCTCCTCGCCGGTCCGCACGCCGCGCGGCCGGGACATTCTGGCAGCTTGCGGCCAGTTGCGAACCGAGAGCAAGCGGGAACGGGCACAGTAGGAAAGGGCCGGGGTGTCCCACTTCTTCGGCTGTACGGAGATGCCAACTGGATGAGGCTGCCAAACCAGTCGCGCTGCGGAAAAGGAATTGGTCCATGGTACGCGTTGTACGCTTTCACGAAACCGGCGAACCCGAGGTGCTTAAGATCGAGGATCTGCCATCCCGCGAGCCGGGCGAGGGCGAGGTTCGGATTCGCGTCCGCGCGATCGGGCTGAACCGGGCCGAGTCGATGTTCCGCCGCGGGCAGTATCTGGAGACGCCGGAATTTCCCGCCAGCCTGGGCTATGAGGCGGCAGGCGTGGTCGATGCCGTTGGTCCGGGCGTGACCGGCCTGGAAGTTGGCCAGGCGGTCAGCACGATCCCGGCCTTCTCGATGAACCATTACGGGATGTACGGCGAGGTGGTGATCGCGCCGGTGCATGCCGTGGCGGCACACCCGCCGACGCTGAGCTTCGCCGAGGCGGCAGCGTCCTGGATGCAATACATGACTGCCTGGGGCGCGCTCGTCGATGTCGCGGGCGTCCGGGCCGAAGACGTGGTGCTTGTGCCGGCCGCGACCAGCAGCGTTGGACTGGCCGCCATTCAGATCTGCAATGCGGCTGGCGCCCGCCCGATCGCGCTCACACGCGGCAATGCGAAGCGCGCAGCGCTCGAAAAGGCGGTCCCGGGCACCGAGATCATTGTGACCGAGGAGCAGGATCTCGTGGCGGAGGTCATGCGGCTGACCGACGGGAAAGGCGCGCGGATCGCCTTCGATCCGGTGGCCGGCCCCACGATCGAGAAGCTGGCCGTGGCCATCTCGCTCGGCGGAATCCTGATCCCCTACGGCGCGCTCAGCCCGGAGCCGACGCCCTACCCCTTGTTCGAGGCGCTGCGGAAAGGCCTCACCATGCGCGCCTTTACGCTGTTCGAGGTGGGGCGGGACCCGGCAAAGCTCGAAGCCGGCAAGCGCTACGTGCTGGATGGGCTGGCGTCCGGCCGGCTCAAGCCGGTCATCGCGCGCACCTTCCCCTTTGCGGAGATCGTGGAGGCGCACCGGTTCCTGGAGTCCAACGTGCAGGTTGGCAAGATCGTGGTGCAGGTGGGAGACTAAATTCTTCTACGCGCGTGGCGGCCTGCCTGCATATTGGTGAGGCCGCCATTCACGCCAGTCGAGCCTCGACAGGAGGAATTCCATGAACGATGCCAGGCCTTGGCCCGATCTGCCATATCCTGTCTGGGCCGATACCGCCGCGACTCTGCAGCTCTGGACTCAGATCGTGGGCAAGATCCGGCTGAGCTTGACCCCCTGGCTCAACCATGGCTGGCAAGTCCCGCTGTACGTGACCGCGCGCGGCCTTGGCACGTCGCCGATCTCGATCGGCAACGAAATTCTCGAAATCGACTTCGACCTCATCGGCCATCGCCTGGTGGCCCGCACCAGCCGTGGCGATGAAGGCGTGATCCCGCTCGAACCGCAGACGGTCGCCGATTTTTATGGCCGGGTTGTCGCGCTGCTCGATCGCATGGGCCTTGCGGTGGCCATCAATGGGATGCCGAACGAGATTCCCAACCCGATCCGCTTTTCGCAGGACCGAACCCACGCCGCCTATGACGCCGCGGCGGTCCATCGTTTCTGGCGCGCGCTCGTCCAGGCCGATCGCGTATTCAAGCGCTTCCGCAGCGGTTTTCTGGGCAAGGCGAGCCCGGTTCATTTCTTCTGGGGCAGCTTTGACCTCGCGACCACTCGCTTTTCCGGACGGCCAGCCCCGCTTCATCCCGGCGGCGTGCCGGGGCTGCCCGACATGGTCACCCGCGAAGCCTATTCGCATGAGGTCAGCAGCGCCGGGTTCTGGCCGGGCAACGATGCTTTCCCGCGCGCTGCCTTCTACGCCTATGCCTATCCCGCGCCGACGGGCTTCCGCGATCAGCCGGTGACGCAAGGCGCCTATTTCGACGCGGCGCTCGGGGAGTACATCCTGCCCTACGACGTGGTCCGTGCCGCCGCGGATCCCGAGGCGTTGCTGCTCGACTTCCTGTCGACCACCTATGCGGCCGCAGCCGAGACCGGTGGCTGGAACCGCGCCGCGCTGGAATGTCCCACCGGTATTCCAGGGCAGGTGCGTCGGCTCTAGGGTCCCTCCCCCGCTCTTGCCTAAACCCCGGGGGGGGCGCTACCTCCCGCCCGGACGCCTCTACGTGATCGAATTTGCGGAAGGAATTGGCCGGCGATGCGGGTGAAGGATGTGAAGAAGGTCGTGCTCGCCTATTCCGGCGGGCTGGACACCAGCGTGATCCTGCGCTGGCTGCAGACCACCTATCGATGCGAGGTCGTGACCTTCACCGCCGATCTCGGCCAGGGCGAGGAGCTGGAGCCGGCCCGCAAGAAGGCCGAGATGTTCGGCGTGAAGCAGATCTTCATGGACGATCTGCGCGAGACCTTCGTGAAGGATTTCGTCTTCCCGATGTTCCGCGCCAACGCGCTGTATGAGGGCCAGTACCTTCTGGGCACCTCCATCGCCCGCCCCCTGATCGCCCAGCGCCAGATCGAAATCGCCGAAATGGTGGGTGCCGACGCGGTGGCGCATGGTGCGACCGGCAAGGGCAACGACCAGGTGCGCTTCGAAGTGGCGTATTACGCGCTGAAGCCGGATGTGAAGGTGATCGCGCCCTGGCGCGAATGGGACCTGACCAGCCGCACCAGGCTGCTGGAATTTGCCGAAGCCAACCAGATCCCCATCGCCAAGGACAAGCGTGGCGAGGCCCCGTTCAGCGTGGACGCCAACCTGCTGCACTCGTCCTCCGAGGGCAAGATCCTGGAGGACCCCGCCCTTGAGGCCGATGAGATGGTCTATCAGCGGACCATCCGCCCGGAAGATGCGCCGGACAAGGCGACCGTGATTTCAGTGGATTTCGTGCAGGGCGATCCGGTGGCGATCGACGATGTGAAGCTGTCGCCGGCCGCGTTGCTGACCAAGCTGAACGAATTGGGCAAGGCCAACGGCATTGGCCGGCTCGATATGGTGGAGAACCGCTTCGTCGGCATGAAGTCGCGCGGTGTGTACGAAACACCGGGCGGCACCATCCTGTATGCCGCCCATCGCGGCATCGAGAGCATCACGCTTGACCGGGAGGCGGCGCATCTGAAGGATAGCCTGATGCCCCGCTACGCCGAGACCATCTATAACGGCTTCTGGTTCAGCCCGGAGCGCCGCATGCTGCAGGCGCTGATCGACGAGAGCCAGAAATCCGTCACCGGCCGGGTGCGGCTGAAGCTCTACAAGGGCAACGTGAGCATTATCGGCCGCGAGAGCCCGAACAGTCTGTACTCCATGAAGGTGGTCACCTTCGAGGAGGATCAGGGCGCGTACGACCAGTTCGACGCGCAGGGATTCATCAAGTTGAACGCGCTGCGGCTACGCCTGGGGGCGTCTGCCGGCCGTAAGGGAGGAAGCCTATGAGTTTGTCCATGTCTCAGGCCACCGTGCCGCTGATCAAAACCATGCTCACCGCCTTCTCGGCGGTGCTGGACAAGGGGGCAGCCTTCGCCGAGGCGAAAAAGATCGACCCGTCCGTCCTGATCACCGACCGGTTGGCGCCGGACATGCTGCCGCTGAGCAAGCAGGTGCAGATCGCCACCGACATCGCCCGCCGCGGCGTGGCCCGATTGTCCGGCCAGGAAGCCCCTGCCTACGAAGACAACGAGACCACGTTCGAGGCGCTGAAGGCGCGCATCGCCAAGACGCTGGCGTTCATCGAGGGCGTTCCCGCATCCGCGATCGACGGCAGCGAGGCAAAGCCGATCACCATTAAGTTGGGCGGCGAGGACGTGACCTTCGCCGGCCAGCGCTATCTGGTCGGCTTCGTCATTCCCAACGTCGTGTTTCATTGCACCACCGGCTATAATATTCTGCGCCATAACGGTGTGGACGTGGGCAAGCGAGATTTCCTCGGCGCCTTCTGACCGCTCGGTGACGGTCTGAAGATGGCCGCGCCGAAATCTGATGCGGCGCCGGTGATTGCGGTCATCGGCGCCGGATTCAGTGGCTCGCTGCTGTCGCTGCAGTTGTTGCGCCGCTGTCCCGCGCCGGTGCGCGTCGCGCTGATCGAGCGGAATCTGCAATTTGGCCGGGGGCAGGCCTATGCCACCGCCAATCCCAGCCATCTGCTGAACGTCCCGGCCGGACGGATGAGCGCGTTTCGCGACCGGCCGCATGATTTCCTGAATTGGCTCCAGGCCCAGCCAGCCGAGACGCTGGACGGTGTGGAGGCCAGCGAGGGCAGCTTCGCGCCCCGAAGCCTGTTCGGCGCCTATATCCGCCATTTGCTGAATGAGGAGCTGAAGCGCGATGATCTCGGCGACCGCTTCGAGCTGATTCGCGGGGACGTCCAATCGATCGACCAGACCGGCCCGCGCACGACCCTCGATCTCGGCCGCAACCGGGTTCTGCAAGCCGATATCGCGGTGCTGGCCGTGGGCAACTTCCCGCCCGAACCGGTGCCCATCGCCGATATGGGCTTCTATGACAGCCCGCTCTACCGCGCCGATCCCTGGTCGCCGGACAGCTATACCGATCTCGATCCGACCGCCCCCGTGCTGATCATCGGCACCGGCCTGACCATGGTGGACGCGGTGATTTCCCTGATCGACCAGGGCCATACCGGTACCATCCATGCGATTTCCCGTCGCGGCCTGGTGCCGCGCCGACATCTCGCGGGGCCAGTGCCGACCGCCGCGGCGCCCGGCTGGTCGTTGCCCTCGCGCGTCGCGGCACTCACCAGGCTGCTGCGCGCGGACGCGGACAAGGCGGTGGCCGAGGGGCGGAGCTGGCAGCCCGTGATGGATGGGCTCCGGCCGTTCACCCAGGAAATCTGGCAGGCAATGCCGCAGCCCGAGCAGTCGCGCTTCCTGCGCCATTTGCGGCCCTGGTGGGATGTGCACCGGCACCGCATCGCCCCGGCCGTCGCCGACCGGACCGACGCCGCGCGGGCCGGTTTCCAGCTATGCATCCAGCCGGGCCGCATCCGCAGCATGGAGGTATCGGGCGGCGTCGTCGCCGTTCGTTTCCGCCCCCGTGGCGGGGAGGCGCTGGAAACCATCCGGGTCGCGCGGGTGATTAATTGCTCGGGCCCGTGCTGCGACTACGCCCGCATCGCGCACCCGCTGGTGCGTTGCCTGATGGAGAACGGCCTGGTGCGGCCGGACGCCCTCAGCCTTGGCCTCGACGTATCCACCACCTGTGCCCTGCTCGACCGCGACGGCGCCATCTCCCGCCGTCTGTTCGCTGTCGGCCCCGTCACCAAGGGCGCGTTCTGGGAAATGACGGCGGTGCCCGATCTGCGCCGCCAGTGCGAGGACCTCGCCGCCCATCTGGCGGCGGTCATTCAGCCGAAAGCATCGAGCTCTGGCGCCTCCGGTACGATAGCGCAAAGATAGCCGCCGACCCGAACACGACGCAGGAGATTCGCATGCCCGTCATCAACCGCATCGCTGCCAATGCCGATGAGCTGACGGAATGGCGGCGCGATATCCATGCCCATCCCGAACTCGGCCTGAACGAGCATCGGACCAGCGAGCTGGTGGCAAAGAAACTGGCATCCTGGGGCATAGAGGTGACCCGCGGCATCGCCAAGACGGGCCTGGTCGGAACCTTGCGCAACGGCAGCTCCGGCCGCGCCATCGGCATCCGCGCCGACATGGATGCGCTGCCGAT
>DASXIW010000137.1:0-5135 GCA_036497785.1 Acetobacteraceae bacterium
GTGGGCCGCGACCATGTCGACGCCAAGACGTGGCTGGCGGTTTGCGGGTCGATGATTGGCGCCTTTATGGCGGTGCTGAACATCCAGATCACCAATGCGTCGCTGCCGGATATTCAGGGGGCGATCGGGGCGGGGCTGGACGATGGCGGCTGGATTTCCACTGCTTATCTGGTGGCCGAGATCGTGGTGATCCCGCTGACCGGGTTCATGACCAATGTGTTCTCGTTGCGGCGTTATCTGCTGGCCAATACGGTACTGTTCCTGGTACTGTCCGTGTCCTGCGCGTTCGCCACGGATCTGAACCAGATGATCGTGCTGCGGGCGATGCAGGGGTTTTTCGGTGGTACGCTGATCCCGCTTGCGTTCACGATCGCGCTGACAACTCTGCCGCCGTCCAAGCAGCCAATCGGACTGGCGCTGTTTGCCCTGTCGGCGACCTTCGCGCCGGCGATCGGGCCGACCATTGGCGGGTATCTGACCGAGACCTACGGCTGGCAATACATCTTCTACGTCAATACCATCCCCGGCCTGATCATGGTGGGGACGCTGTGGCCGAGCCTGCCTAAGGCCGCGATGAGGCTGGGGATGCTGCGCGGCGGGGATTGGCTGGGCATCGCCACGCTGTCGATCGGGCTGGCGAGCCTGCAGACGGTGCTGGAGGAGGGCAACAAGGACGATTGGTTCGGGTCGGTGTTCATTGTCCGGCTGGCCGTGGTGTCCGCGGTGTCGCTGGCGCTGTTCGTGTGGATCGAGCTGAACACCAAGCAGCCTTTGCTGGATCTGCGGCTGCTGAGGCGGCGCAATTTCGGGCTGGGGACGATCGGCAGCGTCATTCTGGGGATGGCGTTGTATGGGTCGGTGTTCCTGGTGCCGCTCTATTTGTCGCAGATGCAGGGTTATAATTCGGAGCAGGTGGGGCTGGTGCTGGCCTGGACCGGGCTGCCGCAGCTGATCCTAATCCAGCTGGTGCCGTGGCTGTTGCGCAGCATCGATGCGCGGATGATGGTGGCGGTGGGACTGTTTCTGTTCGCCGCGAGCTGCTTCTTCAACACCAACATCTCGCCGAATTATTCGGGGCCGCAATTGCTGATCCCGAACATCGTGCGCGCGATTGGCCAGGCGCTGGTGATGACGCCGTTGACAGTGCTGAGCACGGCGGGGATCGAGCGGGCCAGCGCGGCTTCTGCCTCCGCCATCTTCAACATGGTGCGTAACCTGGGCGGGGCTATCGGCATCGCCATGCTGCAGACGCTGCTGACCAAGCGGGAGCAGTTCCATTCGAACGTGATCACCGCCCAGGTTTCGCTGACGCAGCCTGCGACGCAGGCGCGGCTCGCGGCGTTGCAGTCGCGTTTCATGGGCATGGGCGTGAGCGATCCGGCCAGTGCGTGGCACGAGGCGGTGGTGCAGGTCGGGCGGATCGTGCGGGCGCAGGCCTATTTCCTGGCCTATGCCGATGCGTTCTTTGTCATGGGGGCGGCATTGCTGATGGCGATCGTGGCGGTGCTGCTGATGCGCAAGGCGGGTGGCGCGGGGGCGGCCGGGGCGCATTGATTGGCCATTGCCTCGCCGCGGCGCGGGGCTATCTAATGCGATGGCATGGCATCGGGAACGCGCTACGGGGTGGATATTCGCGGCGCGGTGCCGGCCGATGCGCCGGACATGGCGCTGTTGCTGCGCCAGCTCGGCTATGCGGTGGACGCCCGCGAGGCGGCGGAGCGGCTGGAGCGGATCGGGCGCGATCCGGACGGGACTTTGTTGGTCGCCACAGGGTTTGACGGCGCGGTGATCGGGCTGGTCGCGGTGCATTGGTGCACCATGATGCAACAGGAGCGGCCGGTGGCGCGGATCACCACGATGGTGGTGGACGATCGGGAGCGGCGGCGGGGAATCGGGCGGACGCTGATGAAGGCGGGCGCGCAGGCGGCCAGGGCGGCCGGGTGCGACGTGCTGGAATTGACCACCGCGCTGCATCGGACCGAGGCGCAGGCCTTCTACCAGTCGATCGGGTTCATGCTGACCGCGCAGCGCTTCTCCCGCTCCCTGCGCAAGAAAAAAGCCTGAGGAATGCCGGATGGCGAGGCGCGGTTGATCGAGCGTTTCCATGCGGCGTTGCTGGCCAGCGACAGCGCGACGGCGCTGCTTGAGCGATGGTGCGGCGAGCGGGTCTCGGCGCTGCGTGTCGCGGTGCCGGCCATGGCGTTGCCGACGGAGCATGTGCCGTTATTGGCGTTGCGGGCGGGTGAGCGCGTCGTCTACCGGCGCGTGAAGCTGGTCGCGGGCGGGCGGGTGTTGTGCGCGGCGGAGAATTGGTACGTCGCGGAGCGGCTGACAGCGGCGATGAACTGGGCGCTGGAGCGAACCACGACGGCTTTCGGCCATGTCGTCGCGCCGTTGCGGCCGAGGCGGCGCGCGCTTGCGACAACGTTGCCGCCGGCGGATGGGAGCGGCGTCGTGCTGGAGCATCGCACCTTGCTGACCGCTGGGGATGGGCGGGCGATCAGCATCGTCCACGAGGGTTTTACCAGGGAGATCCTGGCGGCTTCCCCATCGATCGGAGCCGGTTATGGCGTGGCCCGCGCATAACGGGTTGCGATGAGCATGCGTTTGCGGGGGCCGGCGATGTGCCAGGAAGATGCCCAGCCATCGGGGCCGGTGGCGCGATAGCGGCCGCGATACCGGTCGGGCGCGCAATCATGCAGCACGTCGTCGCGGCCGGATGACAGATCCAGGCGGTGGAACAGGCGTCCGTCCGCGAACAGCACGGCGATCGCTCCCGTGTTGCCATCGTCGATGACGAAGCGGTAGCGGGCGGTCACGTCGCCGCGATAGGCGCCGAATTGAAGTTCGCCTGCTTCTTCGTAGTTTAGGCCCTGGGCGCACGGGGTCAGGCAAGCCATGCCTGTGAGGCGGCCGGTCATTCCCAGTCGCAGATCGTGAATCCGCCGGGCCATGCGCCATTGGCCCTTCAGGAAGCCGGCGGGATCGGGGACCGCGAAGCGCGCGGTCCCTGGCGGAGCGATCAGGCCCGCGATGACGGATGCTTGCCGAGCGCTGAGCGGAAGGCCGCGACCATCGCGACCCCCAAAGCTGTCTTGACGATGGTGATGGTGATGAACGGCGTGACGCCCACGGCGAGCGCATTGGTCCAGCCGGCCAGCGCCGCGAGCCAGAGCACGCCCGGGACGAAGAGCAGCACATGGCCAGCGGCCAGGGTGACGCTCAGCCGCGCCATACCGCGGCCCCAGCCGTGTTCAGCCAGCCAGCCGACCAGCCCGGCCGCGAGGACGAAGCCGATCAGGAAACCGGCGCTGGGGCCGGCGAAATAAGAGATGCCTGCTGCCGGGCCCGCGAAAACCGGCAGGCCGGCGGCCCCTTCGGCGAGATAGGCCAGTAGGGCGGCCGTGCCGAGGCGGCTGCCATAGCCGAGCCCGATGAGAAGCACCACCAGGCTTTGCATGGTGAAGGGGACGGGCCCGATGGGAAACTGGATCTTGGCGGATAGGGCTAGGACGCCGCTTGCGAGGATCAGCAGGAATATTGTTCCGCCCAGGCCGCGCCGATCTGGGCGCAGGCCAGCCGCCAGCCATTCGCGTGTTGCCTGTGCTGTCGTCATGTCGTCAAATCCCCGTCGGCTTGTTCCAAGCCACCAGATTGCATATCGGCCCGTATAGGGCCAGCCGGGCCTTACCGGAATTTCGCGGTACGCCGGTCCGCTGACGGCACAGCCGACCTGCCATGCATTTGGTGCGGGTGGATCTTGCGCCGGGTTGGTTTCCTTGACACATCAGCGCCGCGCGACGCTGGTGACGGCTGCGTGCGATTTGCGTTGCCAGGAAGGCCGATCATCGTGACCGACACCACCACCGCCCACGCACACGCCGCGCACGACCATCATCATGACCAGGGCGTCGGCCTGTCCGCGGGAATGACCCTGCTGCTGGCGACCGCGTGCGGTGTGATCGTCTCCTGCCTGTATTTCGCCCAGCCGCTGATCCAGCTGATCGGTCCGGAACTCGGCTTCCCCGCCTGGACGGGGGGCTTCATCGTGACCCTGACCCAACTCGGCTACGGCGCGGGGCTGCTGCTGGTGACGCCGCTGGCCGATGTGCTGGAGAACCGGCGGCTGGTGCTGGTGGCGCTGTCCTGCAACGTGGTGGCGCTGGCGCTGGCCGCCGTATCGCCCACCGCCACGATATTCCTGCTGGCCTCGTTGCTGGTCGGCCTCACCGCCGTGGTGGTGCAGATATTGGTGCCGCTGGCCGCCCATCTGGCGCCGCGTGCCATTCGCGGCCGCGTGGTCGGCAATGTCATGAGCGGGCTGCTGCTGGGTATCCTGCTGGGGCGTCCCGCAGCCAGCGCCGTCGCCGAGGCGTTTGGCTGGCGCTGGGTGTTCGCGGCTTCGGCGGTGGGCACCACCGTGCTCGGCCTGGTACTGGCGCGGGCCTTGCCGGTGCGCCGGCCGTCGGCGGCGCATGGCTATGGCGAATTGTTGAGCTCGTTGTGGACCGTCTGGCGGACCATGCCAGAAGTGCGGCGGCGGGCCTTCTACCAGGCCGCCTTGTTCGGCACGTTCAGCCTGTTCTGGACAGCGGTCCCGCTGCTGCTCGCGCAGCGCTACGGCTTCGGTCAGACCGGGATCGGCCTGTTCGCGCTGGCCGGCGCGGGGGGCGCGGCGGCGGCACCCATCGCGGGGCGGCTGGCCGATCACGGCTGGGCACGCGCCGCCACGGGCTTCGGCATGGCGGCGGTGCTGGTGGCCTTCGCCTCGACCGGATTCGACCTCGGGCTGATCCCGCTGGCACTAGCGGCGGTGATCCTGGATGCCGGGGTGCAAACCAACCTGGTGGTGTCGCAGCGCGCCTTCTATTCGCTCGCACCCGAAATCCGCAGCCGGCTCAACAGCGTGTTCTTCGCAGTGTTCTTCGTCGGCGGGGCCATCGGCTCAACACTCGCCAGCGTTCTGTTCGCCCATAGCTGGGGCGCCGTCGCGGCACTGGGCATGGCGCTGCCGGCGATTACTCTGGTGGCGTTTTTGCTGGAGAGGCGGTGATTGGGGCGATCGCGGGTGCGGGCGTGCTTTGGGTCATCGCTTCCGGCAAGGCCGATTGGGTGCCACATAGTTTCGCCGCCAA
>DASXIW010000138.1:0-3742 GCA_036497785.1 Acetobacteraceae bacterium
CAAACAACGAACAAATAAGCACAGCGAAGCAATGTCCGCCTCCTCGCCGACCACTCAGATCCCTGGCCGCCTAATTCCTGGCCGTCTGCGCCAACAAGCCATCACCGCACTGATTCCGTTCTTCACCGACGCTGGCACCGACCCAACGCTCGCCCGCGGCATCGCTCGGGACATCCTGGAAGACTATCACCCCGCTACGCCGAAAGAACTGCAACTTGCCGCTCAGATCATCGCCCTCGGTTTCGCCACCCTGGCCTGCCTGAGCGCGGCGATGACGGTAAAGGAGGGGCCGTTGAACGAGATGCTGCGGCTCCAGAAATACGCAATCGCACTCGATCGTGCGTCGCAGAAAGCCACCCGAACGCTGGAGGCGCGGCGGAGGGAACGCAGCAGGCAACCGCAGAAAATGACGCCGGAGAACACCGCCTGGGACGACGGCGTCTTTCAGTCGGCGATCCGCCTGGCGCTCGACCGAATGAGTGAGGCAAATGTTCGGCTGGCCACCGTGGCTGCGGCCCTCGAACCTAGCGAGCCAAAACTGAAGCTGCTGTCGGCCGAACCGATGACCAAAGCGGTGCTGGGCCGCCGCAAGCGTTATTGAAGCCGCCGCCACAGGGCGCGCTAATCAACTACTGCCGATCAGAATCCCGACCGCGAACACCAGCGCCCCGCCAAACGCAACCTGCAGCGTCGCCGACACCGGCGGGGTGTCCATGTATTTCCAGCGCACCCAGGAAATCACCGCCAGTTCCACGATCACCACGCCGATTGCCACCGCCAGCGCCGTCCAGAACGACGGAATGAGGAACGGCAGCGTATGCCCGATCCCGCCCGCAGTCGTCATCAGCCCGCATATCCCGCCGCGGATCAGCGGCGCGCCGCGCCCGGTCAGGCTGCCGTTGTCGGACAGCGCCTCGGCGAAACCCATGGAAATGCCGGCCCCGACCGAGGCCGCCATTCCGACCAGAAATGTCTGCCAGGTGCTGTTCGAAGCGAACGCCGCAGCGAACACCGGCGCCAGGGTCGAGACCGACCCATCCATCAACCCGGCCAGCCCCGGCTGCACCACCCGCAGCACAAAGGACTGGCGCGCATGCGCGTCCTCCGCCCTGCGGACATTGGTCGGCAGGTTTTCCTCGACCAATTGATCGGCACGGCGTTCGTGCTCCACCTCCGCTTCCGCCAGGTCACCCAACAGTTTCCGGATGGTGACGTCCTCGCTCCGCGCGGCCGCCCGGCGATAGAAACCCTGGGTCTCGGTCTCCATGCTTTCAGCAAGGTTGCGCACAGCATCCAAATTCATCGGATACATCTGCCAGACCGGTTTGTGCTGGATGAACCCGCGCACGTCCTGGCGGCGGATCAGCGGGATGTGCTCACCGAATTTCCGCCGATACACCTCCAACAGCCGGTGCCGGTGCTCGCCCTCTTCCCCCGCCATTTCGGTGAACACGTGGGCGCTGCTGGGATAGTCCGCGCGCAGGCCTTCGGCGATATCGAGATAAATGCGTCCGTCTTCTTCCTCATTGGCGATCGCCAAGGCGAGGATCTCGCGTTCCGTCAGTTCCGAGAAGTTTCGCATGGCGCGGAATGCGGCCGAGACACCAATGACGTCAAGTGGCATTCGTAATGATGCGAATGCTTCTCAAATGCTGCTGAAAGCCGCGTCCACGGCCTCGCCTAGCCGCTCAACGATCGTATCGACATCTGCTTCGCGCACGATGTAGGGCGGCGCCACGATCACGTGGTCGCCCCGCTTGCCGTCGATCGTCCCGCCCATCGGATAGGTCGCGAGGCCCCGCGCCATGCCCTCCGCCTTCACCCGCTCATTCACCTTCAGTGCCGGATCGAAAACCGCCTTGCTCCCCCGCTCGGTCACGAATTCCAGCGCCCAGAACAGCCCGCGGCCGCGGATGTCGCCGACGTGACGATGGTTACCGAAGCGCTCCTGCAGCCCCGCCTCCAGCCGCCGCCCCATCGCCCGAACGTTGGCGATCAGGCCCTCGTCGCGGATGATCCGCTGCACCTCCAGCGCCGCGGCACAGGCCACCGGATGGGCCTGATAGGTCTGCCCATGCAGGAAACCGCCCGAACCCTCGGCCAACGCCCGGACGATGCGATCCGCGATCAGAACCCCGCCGATCGGCTGGTAGCCGCCGCCCAGCCCTTTGGCGATCACCTGGATGTCGGGAACGACGTCCTCCTGCTCCCAGGCATGTATTGTCCCCGTGCGGCCCATCCCGCACATCACCTCGTCCAGGACCAGCAACGCGCCATAGCGGTCGCAGACCTCGCGGACGCGCCGGAAATACCCCGGCAGAGCGGCAACGCACCCGGTGGTCGCGCCGACGACCGGTTCGGCCAGGACCGCCATCACGGTCTCCGGCCCGACGCGGCGGAATTCGGCGTCGAGTTCCTCGATCAACCGGTCGAGGTACTGGGCTTCGGTTTCTCCATCCATGCGAAAGCGATACGCGAAGCAGGGCGACACCAGACTATGGGCCTGGCTCAGGATGGGCTAGTAGTGCGCCCGACGCATCATGTTGCCGCCGGCCACCAGCGCCCCCAGCGTCGTGCCGTGGTAGGATTGCCGCCGAGCGATGGTCCGCACACGCTGTGGTTGCCCGATCTCCAGGAAATACTGCCGCGCCAGCTTGATCGCCGCCTCGTTGCCCTCGGACCCCGAGGAACAGAACCATGCCCGCGTCAAACCGCCCGGCTCGCCCTCCAGGATGATGTCAGCCAGATCCTCCGCCGGCTGGTTGGAGAACGTGCCGGTGTGGGCATAGGCCATCGCTGCCGCCTGCCGCCAGATCGCCTCGGCAATGCGGGCATTGCCGTGCCCGAGGCAGGCCACCGCAGCCCCGCCCGAAGCATCGATCACCGTTCGGCCATCTTCGGTGTGCAGGAAAATCCCCTCGCCACGAACGGCGATGGGCGGAATGGCACCGGAGCGATGCAGGATGCGGCTCATTGTGTCAGGCCCCCGATCGTGGGCACGATGGCGCAGCCGGCCGATTGCGGCAAGTTCGGTACGGACCCCGGCGACCCTCGTCGCCATGGCGAAATCCGCCCGCATGCAACCCGGCGTGATCGCGTGCGTTCGGCGCAGTGACCGTGTCGTCCGATACCCAAGTGCCGCGCGACGGTCCCGGTAACATGAGAAAGGAGATGAACAATGGCAAAGGCAGGATTGCCCATGGCGGTATGCACCGCCGCATTGCTGGCGGCCGTGCCCGCGTTCGCACAGACCAATACGTCCCCGGCGGATACCGGCCCGGGCTACGCGCCGCATTCCCCGTCGGCCTATGACTCCACGAGCGGGCGGGGCAGCAACATGTCGCCTGGCATGAGGAGTTCATCGGACGACAACCAATCGATGGGCGCGATGGACCGCGAATCCACGCACCGCTCGGCCATGACCCGCCATGGCGGTATGGGCGGCAGGGAAGACACCTCGCAGAACGCCGAGGTGGACCGCTTGAACGAGCAGAGCTTCCAGGCAGCTCAGAGCGGACAGACATACGGCGGTTCGAATCTGGGGCCGGGCGGATCGAGTAGCATGTATGGCGGAAGGAGCGGCCGTGCCACAGGCGATGTGCGCGGTGGCGATGGCGGCGGTGGTGGCGGTGGCGGCAGCGGCGGCGGCAGTGGAATGTAAAGCCAGCCTATGACGCGTGACCTTTGGGCGCGCGTGAACCGGGCGGCTTCGCGCTGAACCGGTAATAAAGCCAGCGGCTCT
>DASXIW010000139.1:0-5846 GCA_036497785.1 Acetobacteraceae bacterium
AGCGGCGCTCCTCCTGTTTCAGCGTGCCGCCAATCATGGCCATGTGGGCGCGATGTTCGCCCTCGGCGCGCTGTATGGCGGCGGCCATGATGTTCCGTGGGATCGGCCGGCCGCGCAGCGCTGGTTCCGCGCGGCGGCGGAGCGCGGCCATGGTCATGCGCAGATGATGCTGGGCCGCTACCTGGCGCGCAATGTCGCAGGCGTCCATGACCCCGTCGAAGCCCGCCTCTGGCTCGAGCGTGCCCTAGCCCAGGGCCTGCAGGAAGCCCAGGCCGATCTCGCCGCCTTGCCAGCACTCGCGGAGATGGCCGCGCCGGCCAATGCCCGCGTCGGCTGAACCGCGCGTGGAACCGGCGCGCGTGGCCGGCGACAGCGCCCCCAAGACCCGCCAGCAATGGTTTCAGGATCTGGCGCAGGCGGCTTGGCGGCAGGGTCAGGACGCCCTGGCCGCCGGCGATGTCGCGCTCGGCCGTCGTTTCCTGGAACGCGCGCATCGGATTGGCCCGGAAGATGCGACGATAGCGCTCTCCCTGGCTTCCCTGCATCTGCGCGCCGGCGCATTGTCCGACGCCGCTGCGTTGCTCACGACGATGCTGCCCCGCCATGACGTGCGCGAAGTATGGCTGACCTTGGCCGCGGCCCGGCATGGGCTTGGTGATGCGTCCGGTGCCGCCACCGCCCTTGCCCGGGCGCTGTCGGAGCATGTGCTGCCGCCGAACGACCAGATCGACCGGCTCGCGCAGGCCATCGGCGCTGCAAGCGGCGCCGCCGGCTGGTGCGGGCTGGGACCGGATGGCCGGCTGGCGATGCATCGTGCCGTCCCCGGCCGCCTGACCCTATTTTGTAACGGAAGGCGGTTGCGCGCGGCCGACCTTGCCGCCCCGCCGATACACGAGACCGCCGCGAAGGTGGATATCGCCATCGCAGGCCGCCCGTTGCTCGGCAGCCCGCTGCGCATCGCACGGATGCGGCGGGCCGAGGGGCTGGTGGAAGCCAAGGATGGGGGCCTGAGCGGCTGGGTCTGGCACCCTGGCGACCCAGACACGGATCCGGTGCTGACAATCGCCGGCTCATCCCGCCGCAACGCGCTGACGGTGGTGGCCGACGATACCGACATGGTGGGTTCCACGCCATTTTCCCGCCCAAGGCGTTTTCATGTGTCCGCCTCCGATCTGGCGGGATTGTTCGGCAGGCTGCACGTTCTCACCCGCGACGGGCGGGACCTCCCGGGCAGTCCTCTCGATCCCGGCTCCGACCAGCGGGCGACCGCGGCATCGGCCCGGGCGGTGGGCGCCCTGTTTCCTGCCACTGCTCGGCAGCTTGTGCCATTTCCGTCCGGCATCGTTCCCGCCGCGCCGGCCAACGCCCGGGGCACCCCCGCCGCAGCACGGCCCGCGCCGGACCGGCCGGTCGCCCTGGTCGTTCCGGTCTATGCCGGTCTGCGGCTCACCATGGACTGCCTGGATGCGGTTTTTGCCACGGTTCCATCGGACAGCCGGATCATCGTGGTCGATGACGCATCGCCCGAACCCGAACTCCCTGCCGCCCTGGACACGCTGCGGCAATCCGGCCGGATCCAGCTCCTGCGCCATACCGCCAATACCGGCTTCCCATGTGCCGCGAATACCGGCCTGCGCGCGGCCCTGGCGCTGCGCGGGCGGCCAGACATCGTGCTGCTCAACAGCGACACGGTGGTCGCGCCCGGATGGCTCACCGGCCTGCGCGCCGTGGTCCACGCCACGCCGGACATCGGCACCGCCACCCCTCTGTCCAACGACGCAACCATCCTGAGCTATCCCGACGCGACTCGCCCCAACGCGCCGCCGGAGACCAGGCGGCTGGCGCGTCTCGCGCGGCTGGCCGCGGCCGCCAATCCGGATGTGGCGATCGACATCCCGACGGCGGTCGGATTTTGCATGTATATCCGCCGCGAGTGCCTGCGCGACGTGGGCCTGTTCCGCGAGGATATGTTCGCCCAAGGCTATGGCGAGGAGAATGATTTCTGCATCCGCGCCCGCCATCTCGGCTGGCGTCATGTGGGGGTTCCCGGCGTCTACGTCGCCCATCGCGGCGGCGCGTCTTTCGGTGCCGCCTCCGCGCCACTGATCGGCCGCAACCTCGCGGTGCTGGAGCGGCTGCACCCCGGCTACCACGCACTGATCGCGGCCTTCCAACGGGAAGATCCCCTGGCCGGCGCACGCCGTCGGCTGGATATGGCGCGCTGGCCAGAGGGCCGATCCAAGGCCGGCGCCGCCATTCTAGTAACCCATGAGAGCGGCGGCGGCGTGGAACGCGTCGTGCGGGCCCGCTGCGCCGCGTTGCGCGCGCAAGGGCGGCGGCCCATCGTGCTCCGCCCCGTGCTGGCGGAATCCGGCGACAAAACCTATCGCCCCGGTCTTTGCGCGGTGGGGGAGGTCGATGGCGGTTTCCCCAATCTCCGTTTCGCCATTCCCGCCGAACTCCCCGCATTGGCGCGGCTGCTGCGCGGCGACCGGCCCGTGCTGATGGAAGTGCATCATCTTCTCGGCCACAGCCACGACATCACCCGGCTGGCCGGCATGCTGGGCATTCCCAGCGAAATCCACATCCACGACTACGCCATGTATTGCCCCCGCATTACGCTGGTGGGACGGGAAGGCCGCTATTGCGGCGAACCCGAGGACGGCGGCAATTGCGAAGCCTGTGTGGCCGATCTTGGCAGCAACATCGAGGAAGACATCTCGGTTGCCGGATTGCGCGCCCGTTCGGCCCAAGACCTAGCCGCCGCCCGTCGCGTGGTGGTTCCCTCGGCCGATCTTGCCACACGCTGGCGCCGCCATTTCCCCGCCACGGAACCGGTGGTCGAGGCGCTGGAGGACGATGCGGATCTGCCCCCGATCGCGCAGCTGAACCACGCCGGCCCCCGCCATGTCTGCGTCGTGGGCGCGATCGGCACCGAGAAGGGCTACGACATCCTGCTGGCCTGCGCCCGGGACGCCGCTTCACGCCGCCTGCCGCTTGCCTTCACGGTTGTCGGTCACACCCCGGACGATGCCCGGCTGATGAACACGGGGCGCGTCTTCGTCACCGGCCCTTACCGCGACGAACACGTGGTCGAGCTGATCCGCGAACAAGGCGCGCATCTGGCGTGGCTGCCATCGATCTGGCCGGAAAGCTGGTGTTTCACCCTGGGTCATTCCTGGCGCGCCGGCCTCGGCGTCGCCGCCTTCGATATCGGTGCGCCGGCCGAGCGCATCCGCCGCACCGGGCGCGGCTGGGTGTTGCCGCTGGGCCTGCCGCCGCCTGCAATCAACAACAGCCTGCTTGCGATAACAACCGTTGCGGGCGATGAAAGATGTTGATGCCCACGCCGCCATCTCCTGCCGTTTCCGCGATCTTCTCCCGCCGTGTGAACAGCCCGTAAGCACAATCCGTCGCAGTCCCGCCGAGCAATCCAAGACCGAGAGCAGCCAGATACAATGTCCGAAGCCGCAAGCGCCGCCGTGAATGAACGAACCCAGAAACGCGTCAATGAATTACGTGTATCCGGCCATCTGATGGCACTCGATGCCGGCCTTTTCTGTGTCTTCGTCAAGCCGTCCAAAATGGCCAACGCAGTCACCGGCCTGCCTGGCGTGCGCCTGTCGCTGCCGCCCGGCCCGGGCAGCCGTCCGGACGCGGTGTCGATCGCGACTTTCCGCGACGATGGGTGGCTCGGCGGTTCGGGCGATGCGGCGCTGGTGCGCGTCACCGGTGGGCCGGCCCAGGTGATGGTGACCATCTACCAGGCGCCCAACCAGCCGGACGGTGCGCCCAACGTGCAGGTGCTGCGACTGACGGAGCAGGCCGCCGCCGCCCTCCCGCCGCCCACCGCCGGCGGCCCTGCGCCGATGGCCGCTCTGGCCGCGCAGGGCCCGGCGGGTGCGGCGAAGATGATGGACATGATCGCGCATATCCAGTCGCGCGGCGACGTCGGCGCGGTGCTGGGCGAATGGCTGGGCGAGAAAGGAAGCCAGCGCTGGATTGAAGGTTTCGCCGTCGCGCCCGCGCAGGACATCCAGCCTGCCGACATCGAATATCAGGCGGTGCTCGGCCGTGGCTGGCTGTCGCCATGGGTGGAAGGCGGCCAGTTCTGCGGCAGCCGGGGTATGGCCCTGCCAGTGCTGGGGCTGAAACTGCGCCTGCGCGGGGCGGCCGCCGATGCGTTCGACTGCTCCTATTCTGCCACCTTCATCGACGGCACCGAGGTCGGCCCGGTGAAGGCGGGCGAGGCATGCGAGGCGGATAGCCTCGCGGCACTGGAATCGTTCCGCGTCGACATCACCCGCCGCAACGCGGCCGCCGCACCGGCACAATCTGCGGCCAAGCCGGTGGCCGCAGCCAAGCCGGTGGCGGCAGCCAAGCCCGTGGCCGCAGCCAAGCCGGCTGCCGCGGCAAAACCCAAGACCACCAAAGCCGGGCCGAAAAAGCCGGCGTCGCGCGCGGGCTGAAGCAATATTGCTGCAAGATGAGGCCACGGCAGATGAAATTGCCCAATCGACCAAAGGCTGGAGCCAGTTCAGTGCTGCTTGCAGCACTGAACTGGTTCTAGTGCAATCGTGACATTGATCCGGCGCCTGCATCCGCCACGCCGGATCGGCCCACCCTGCGGCTCTCGCCGCAGGGCAATCCGGGCGGATCAGCCCGCAGACGAGAAGCTCGCGTGAAATACCTGTTCGTCCACCAGAACTTCCCCGGCCAGTATCTGCATATCATCCGGCATCTTCTGAAAGACGAAGACAACGAGATCGTCTTCATTTCGGAGCCGAACAACAACGGCATGACTGGTGTCCGCCGAGTGAACTACCTGCTGCCGAAGGTCGACAACGACAGCACTCACATGACCGGGCGCGAATACAATATCGCCGCCCATCGCGCGGAGGTGGTCGCAACCGTGGCCGCCAATCTCAAGACGCTCGGCTTCACGCCCGACATCATCATCGGCCATCACGGCTGGGGCGAACTGCTCAACCTTCCCGATGTCTGGCCCGGCGTGCCGATCATCGGCTATTTCGAATTCTACTATTCGCCCCAGGGCCAGGATGTCGGCTACGACGCGGAATTTCCCGTCGCAGAGACGCAGTTCCCGCGCATCCGGTCGATGAACATTGTCAATCTGCTGGCGCTGGCACTCAACCAGCACGGCCAGACCCCCACACGCTGGCAGCATTCCCGCTATCCCGAATGGGCCCAAAGCCGGATCCGTCTGCTCCCCGAAGGCGCGCGGTTGGATGTGTGCTGCCCCGATCCCAAGGCGCGAAGCCGCGACTTCTCGCTGGGCAACTTCACCGTGACACCATCCGACCGGCTGGTGACCTATGTCGTGCGCAATCTGGAGCCCTATCGCGGCTTTCATGTGATCATGCGCGCGCTGCCTGAACTGCTATCCGCCCGTCCGGACGTGAAGGTGATCATGGTCGGCGGCGACGATGTCAGCTACGGCGCGCGGCTGCCTTCCGGCACCTGGCGCGAACGCCTGCAGACAGAAATGGCCGGCACCTACGATGAAAGCCGCGTGCTGATGCCCGGCCAGGTGCCATATCCCACCTATCTGCAACTGCTGCAGCGCTCAGACGCCCATGTCTACCTGACCTACCCCTTCGTCCCATCCTGGTCGTTGCGCGAGGCGATGGCCGCCGGCTGCGCCATCGTCGCCGGCGACGTGGACCCAGTGCGCGAATTCATAACGCACCGCCGCACCGGCCTTCTGACGCCCGGCCTCGATCCAAAACAGCTCAGCCAGACCGTTCTGGAGTTGCTGGAAGACACCAAATTGAACCGCCGCCTGCGCCTGGGCGCGCGCCGCCATGCGGAGGAACATCTCGACA
>DASXIW010000140.1:0-3226 GCA_036497785.1 Acetobacteraceae bacterium
CGTCAGACCCGAGATAGTCGCAACGGGACCGGCGAAGGGGTACCGGCCGGATGATGCGGTTGCCACTGCGACCCGGCGCGTGGGCGAAGTCAGGCCGGGAGGAGCGTTACCTGGGCGATGCCGCGGCCGATCATGCCGAGCTGGCGCGCGGCGGCGACGGAGAGATCGACAATGCGTCGCGTCGAATAGATCCGGTCAGTGATGGTCACGACGACGGTTCGCCCGGTGGCAGCCAGAGTCACTTTCACCTTGGTGCCGAATGGCAGCCAGGGATGGGCGGCGGTCAGCGCCTCCTGGTCGAAGCGTGTGCCACTGGCCGAACGCCGGCCGTGATAGACGGGGCCGTAATACGAGGCAGTGCCGGTTTCGCCGACCCACGCGGAGGGGGTATCCTGTGCCGGTGGCTCATGACTTCGCGCCGCGGCGCGGGCGGACGTTGCACCGGACAGGGCTGCAACAAAGGTAGATGCCGCAACAATTGCGACAGCAAAATATTTCTGCATCATACCTCACAGAATAAGGTGGAAAGGTTAATAACCTCTAAACAACCGTTACGGTGACGGTCTAGAGCGCAGTAGTGCCCCGTCAATACCGTCGAAACGACCGGTATTGTATGAACGGAATCCACCAAAGTGGTGAATTTGCGGCATTTTGTTGTGCCGCGAGAGGTCATCCCCGCACCATGACAGGCACCATGCGGGGTTTTGTCTATGATGACAACCCGAAAAATGCAGATTTTTCATCGTGGTTTGACGGAGCCAGCGGAATCCATGAATTCTGGCGGCATGGCCGGAGAAGTGGAAAACATGCGGAATCAATGCTGTTCAGCCTGATCGTCACGATGGGCGGGGTGCTGGCCGCCTCGGTGCTGCGCGGATTTACCGGCTTTGGCTTCGGGCTGGCGGCGGTACCCCTGCTGGCGCTCGTTTTGCCGCCGGCGCAGGTGGTGCCGCTCGTGGTGACGCTGCAGGTGATCATCGGCGTAGGCGGATTGCGCGCCGCATGGGGGGCCTGCGACTGGCGGACGGTGTGGATGCTGGTGCCGGGGCTGATCACGGGGGTGCCCATCGGCCTGCTGATCCTGACCGAGTTGCCGCCGAACCCGGTGCGGCTGGTGATCGGGGCGATCATCGCGTTCTCGGTCTGGCTGATCCGTCGCGGGGTGCGGCTGCCGCCCAATCCGTCGCGGGTGCTGGGTTTCGGTGTGGGGCTGGCATCGGGGGTGATCAGCGGGCTGGCGTCGATGGGCGGGCCGCCGGTGGTGGTGTATCTGCTGGCGATCGGGCACGACGCGGCACGGATGCGCGCGACCGCGATCGTCTATTTCATGCTGGGCGGGGTGGTTTCGTTCCTGCCGATGGCGGCTCGTGGGCTGATCACGCGCGATATCCTGGTGTGGTCGGCCGGCTCGCTGCCGGTGCTCATCGCTGGCTCACGGATCGGGACCTGGTTGTTTTTCCGCGCCAAGCCGCGGCACCACCGGATGGTGGCGCTGGTCACTCTGTCGATGCTGGCGGTGCTGCTGATCGGGCGGGCACTGCTGGGGTGAGGCGCGGCGAGCGCGCAGCCATCCCGGGCGAGCCTATACCGTCTGCCTCGCCTCACTCCTCGGAGCCGCTGCGGTCTCGCTTGATCCGGCCGCGATGAGATTTTGCCTCCAGTCGGCGCTGTTGTGAGCCATAGGTCGGCTTGGTCTTGACCCGACGAATCGGGACGGCGGCGGCGCGACGGATCAGTTCTACCAGCGCCGCCATCGCCTCGGCTCGGTTGCGCTCCTGGGTGCGATGGCGCTGGGACGTGATCAGAATGTCGCCGTCGAGGGTGAGACGGCGTCCGGCGAGTTTCTCCAGCCGAGCGCGGATGGCAGGCGGCAGGGCGGCTCGATCCAGCGAGAGGCGAAGCTGCACCGCGGTTGCCACCTTATTGACGTTCTGTCCGCCCGGGCCGGAGGCGCGGATGAAGCTTTCCTGCACCGCGCGCTCGTCGATCGCCAGTGTTCGGGTGATCTCGATCATGGAGTGCGTTGAATGTCCTCGAACGTGAAGCCATCGCCGGTTGCGCGGGAGGCGATACGCGGTCGGCACGGGTTGGCGCGGCTGCGAGCGCCTTGTCCGCGCCGCGCGACTGGTCAATACTGGCGGCCAACCAAAATCAGGCTGGCCGCCGGCCCGCCGGGCAGGGAGACATCGGGATAATGAAGACACGCATCACACGCCGCAAGGCACTTCGTCTCGGCGCTGCCACGGCGGCGCTGCCGCTGGTGCATATCCGTACCGCCGGCGCCGCGGGCAAGCTGAGCCTGGCGCTGTGGGACCATTGGGTTCCGAGCGGCGGTCCGGTGATGCGCAAGCTGGTGGAGGCGTGGGCGGAGAAGAACAAGGTCGAGGTGGAACTCGATTTCCTGACCGCGATTGGCAACAAGATCAACATCACCATGGCCGCCGAGGCGCAGGCCAAGACCGGTCACGACGTCTATGCATTCGATCAGTGGACGGTGCATGAGTTCGGCGACAGCCTGGACCCGGTAGACGACGTGATGAAGTCGCTGATGGCGAAATACGGGCCGACCAGCCATGCGGCGGAATACCTCGGCAAGGCGGAGGGGCACTGGATGGCGGTGCCGGTGGGCTGGGGGTCGGCGCCGCTGACCAGTTGCGGACGGATCAGCCTGCTGAAGCAGCATGCCGGGATCGACGTGCAGAAATGGTATCCGGCGGAGAAATCCACCCCCGCGGCGGCGGCCGACTGGACTTACGACACCCAGCTCAAGGTGGCCGAGGCGCTGTTCAAGGCCGGCTATCCGATCGGCTTCGGCTGCGGTTCGGGCAGCACCGACGCCAATCAGACCTGGGGTGCGACGTTTGGCGCTTTCGGCGCAGATCTGGTGGATGCCAAGGGCAATGTCACCACCGACACCGACGCGGTGATGGCCTGCATGGAATACTGCAAGAAGATGACGCAGTTCATGCCGGCCGACACCGTGAGCTGGGACGACGCTTCGAATAACCGCGCGCTGATCTCCGGCAAAGCGGCGTTGATCTGGAACCCGCCCTCGGCCTGGGCGGTGGCCAAGCGCGACGCCCCTCAGGTGGCCGCCGACTGCTGGACGTTCCCGAACCCGAAGGGCGTCAAAGGGCGGCTGGTGCCGCATCGGCCGTATTTCTGGGGGATCTGGAAATTCGCCCAGAACAAGTCGGCGGCCAAGGAATTGATCGAGTACTTGTCC
>DASXIW010000141.1:0-8516 GCA_036497785.1 Acetobacteraceae bacterium
CCCAACCATGACCGAGTCCGTGGAAGACTGGTCCGGCAAGGACCGGGGCGACGAGAATTTCCCGGTCGGGTCGGTATTGATCCGCCCGCATGTGCGCCCGCATGTGCATGCATTTTATGCCTTTGCCCGCAATGCCGACGACATTGCCGACAGTGCGACTCTGGCCGCGGACGATAAGGTTGCGCGGCTGGATGTGATGGAGGCGGTGTTGATGGGTGAGCGAGAGACGGGGTCGCCCAGCGCGCTTGGGTTGCGCGCCAGCCTGGCGGCGACGGGCGTGACGCCGCAGCATTCCCGGGAGTTGCTGGTCGCGTTCCGGCGCGACGCCACCAAGCTGCGTTATGCGGATTGGGGAGAACTTTTGGACTATTGCCGGTATTCGGCCATGCCGGTGGGCCGGCAATTGCTGGATTTGCATGGCGAGGGGCAGGAGACGTGGCCGGCGTCGGACGGGTTGTGCTCGGCGCTGCAGGTCCTGAACCATTTGCAGGATTGCGCCAAGGATCTGGCGGCATTGGATCGGTGCTATCTGCCGATGGATCTGATGCAGCGCTTCGGCACGGGCCTGCACGATGTGGCGAGCGCGGCGGAGACGCCGGGCCTGCGGCGCGTGTTCGAGGCGCTGCTGGACGAATGCGATGAATTGAACCGGATCGCGATGGCGCTGCCGCGGCGCACGCGCGACCGCCGGCTGCGGCTGGAGACGGCGGTGATACTGGGCCTGTCACGGCGGCTCGCGGCCCGGCTGCGCCGGGGCGATCCGCTGGCCACGCGGGTCAAGCTGCGGCGGAGCGACGTGCTGGGCAGCGTATTCGCGTCCTTGCGCCATCTCCCGGCTGTGGCATGACGGGCGCTTTGGAGGCTGCGCGGCCGGCCACGCCGCTGGGCGCGGCCCAGGACGATCTGGATACGGTCGAGACGATTGTTCGGGCGGCCGGCACCAGCTTTTATCGCGGCATGGCCATTCTGCCGCCGGATCGGCGCCATGCCATGTATGCGGTGTATGCGTTCTGCCGGATCGTCGACGACATCGCCGACGAGCCGGCCGAGTTCGCCACCAAGCTGCCCCGGCTGGACGAATGGCGCGCGCGCATTGGCGCATTGTACCAGGGGGTGGCGGACGAGCCGGTCTCGCGGGTGCTGCTGCGGGCGATCCTTGCCTTCGATCTGCGCCGGGTGGATTTCGAGGCGGTGATCGACGGCATGCAGATGGACTGCGAGACCGTGATCGTGGCCCCCGATCTGGCCACGCTCGACCTGTACTGCGATCGGGTGGCGGCGGCGGTGGGCCGGCTGTCGGTGCGCGCCTTCGGCGATTCCTCGGCGGACGCCGACAAGGTCGCCTGGCATCTCGGCCGCGCCCTGCAACAGACCAACATCCTGCGGGACGTGGCGGAGGACGCCGAGCGTGACCGGCTCTATCTGCCGGCGGAATATTTGGCCGAGGCCGGGGTGCCGGCCGACCCGCAACTGGCGCTGATCCATCCCGCCCTGCCGCGCGTGTGCGCGCGACTGGCCGTGGTGGCGCATGGGCATTTTCGGGACGCGCTGGCCGGCATGGCACGCTGCAACCGGCGCGCCATGCGTCCGGCCCGGCTGATGGGCGCGACCTATGCCGCCATTCTGACCCAGCTTGAGCGCCGCGGCTGGGACCGGCTGGACGAGCCGGTAAAGGTCGCGAAATGGCGCAAGCTTTGGATCGCCCTGCGATACGGCCTGCTGTGAAACGCGCACATATTATCGGCGGGGGCATGGCGGGCCTGTCGGCCGCCGTGGCACTGACCGGGGCCGGCTGGCGGGTAAGCGTGTACGAATCCGGGCCAGCCGCCGGGGGGCGGTGCCGGTCCTATTTCGATAAGGGGCTCGGCTGTCGGATCGACAACGGCAATCATTTGCTGCTGTCCGGCAACGGCGCCGCGATGGCGTATATGCGGACCATCGGGTCTGCCGCCACGCTGGGCGGCCCTGGCGCGCCGGTGTTTCCCTTCCTGGAGCTGCCTGGCGGCGAACGCTGGACGCTACGGCCGGGGAACGGGCGGATACCATGGTGGATCTTCTCGAGGGCGCGCCGCGTGCCGGGGACGGGGTTTGCCGACTATCTGCGGCTGATGGCGCTGCGCCGCGCGGGGCCGGCCGTGACAGTGGCCGATGCGCTTGGCCGTGCCGGAACGTTATATCGGCGCCTGCTGGAGCCGCTGGCGGTGGCTGCGTTGAACACCCCGCCGGAGACCGGGCTGGCCCATTTGCTGGCCGCCGTGGTGGATGAGACGCTGATGCGCGGGGGGGCTGCCTGCATTCCGCTGTTTCCGCGCAAAGGGTTATCCGAAAGCCTGGTCGATCCGGCTGTGGCCTGGCTGGGCGCGCGTGACGGCGAGGTCGTGACAAGCCGCCGCATCGCGGCACTCCAAATCGAGGGCGACGGGGTGACGGCGCTGGAGGCGCCGGACGGACCTCTGCCGGTGGCCGGCGGAGAGGCCGTGGTGTTGGCCGTGCCGCCCTGGGTGGCGACGGATTTGCTGCCCGGACTGGTGGCGCCGGATGCCTTCGAAGCCATTCTCAACATTCACTTCCGCGTGACCGCCGATCCCGGCCTGGCCGGATTTATGGGCGTGGTCGGGGGCACCGCCGAGTGGATCTTCGTCAAGGACGGCATCGTCTCCGTCACGATCAGCGCCGCTAACCGGATGGTCGATCTTCCCTCGGAGGCGATCGCCGCGCAGGTCTGGGCCGATGTCCGCGCGGCGCTGCGTCTGCGCGATCCGATGCCACCGGTGCGGGTAGTGAAGGAAAAACGCGCTACCTTCGCGGCAACCGCGGCGCAGGAGGGCCGCCGGCCGCATGCGCGCACCAAACTCGCCAATCTCGTGCTCGCCGGCGACTGGACGGCCACCGGGTTGCCCGCGACCATCGAAGGTGCCATCAGGTCCGGCCGCACGGCCGCAAACTTGCTGGGCGCGAAATGACTAGAGCCTGCCCCAACGGATCCCGGACCATGCCTCGCGACACACCGACCATGCCACGCGACGAAATAGTGGACGACGCCGTCAACCGCGCCAGCGCGGCCCTGCGGCGGCATCAGCGCCCCGACGGGCATTGGGTGTTCGAGCTTGAGGCGGACGCGACCATCCCGGCCGAATACGTGCTGCTTGAGCATTTCTTGGACCGGATCGACGCCGATCTGCAGCGCAAGATCGGCAACTACCTGCGCGCCACCCAGACAGCGCAGGGCGGCTGGCCGTTGTTTCATGACGGCGCGTTCAATCTGTCGGCCAGCGTGAAGGCGTATTTCGCGCTGAAGATCATCGGCGACGACGCGCAGGCCCCGCATATGCGGGCTGCCCGCGACGCCATATTGCGCGCCGGCGGGGCCGAACGCAGCAATGTCTTCACCCGGGTGCAACTGGCGCTGTTCGGCGAGGTGCCGTGGCGCGGCGTGCCCGTGATGCCGGTGCAGATCATGCTGCTGCCGCGCTGGTTCCCATTCCATCTGGACAAGGTGTCTTACTGGTCGCGCACCGTCACCGCCCCGCTGCTGGTGCTGATGGCGCTGCACCCGAAGGCGCGCAATCCGCGCGGCGTGCGTGTGCAGGAGCTGTTTTGCACCCCGCCTGAGCAGTTGCGCGACTGGATTCGCGGGCCGTTCCGCTCGGGCTGGGGGCATTTCTTCAAGGTGCTGGACGGCATTCTACGCATTGTGGAGCCCACCTTTCCCTTCCGGCGGCGCTCCGTGGAAAAAGCGGTCGCCTTCGTCACGGCGCGGCTGAACGGCGAGGATGGGCTGGGCGGCATCTACCCTGCCATGGCCAATGCCGCGATGATGTTCGATACGCTTGGCATTCCCGCCGACCATCCGCATGCCATCACTGTCTGGTCCAGCCTGCGCAAGCTGCTGGTGATCGAGCGGGACCGCGCCTATTGCCAGCCTTGCCTGTCCCCGGTCTGGGACACCGGGCTCGCCGGCCACGCGATCGCCGAGGCGGAGGGGGCGGGTGTGCCGGCCGTGGAGTCCGCCAATCGCTGGCTGCGCGGCAAGCAGATAACCTCGCATGTGGGTGACTGGGCGGCGGCGCGGCCGGATGCGGTGCCGGGGGGCTGGGCGTTCCAGTACGAGAACCCGGATTATCCCGATGTGGACGACACCGCGGTGGTGGGCATGCTGTTGCACCGCGAGATGCAGGCGGGCAACGCCGATCATGGCGATGCCATCGCGCGCGCGCGGGACTGGATATTGGGCATGCAGAGCCGCGATGGTGGCTGGGGCGCGTTCGATGCCGACAACGACAAATTCTACCTGAACCACATTCCCTTCGCCGATCACGGCGCCCTGCTTGACCCGCCCACCGCCGACGTGACGGCGCGCTGCGTGTCGTTCCTGGCCCAGATCGGCCAAGGCGCGGACGAGCCGGCGATGGCCCGGGCGATGGCTTGGCTGAAGCGCGACCAGCGTCCGGATGGCAGTTGGTTCGGGCGCTGGGGAACCAACTACATCTACGGCACCTGGTCCGTGCTGTGCGCGCTGAACGCCGCCGGCCTGCCGCCGGAAGACCCCGCCATTCGCCGTGCCGTGGGGTTTCTGCTGGCGACGCAGCGGAAGGATGGCGGCTGGGGCGAGGATAACGAGACCTATGCCGACGCGCCGCCCGGCCGCTATGCCCACAGCAACCCAAGCCATACCGCCTGGGCGCTGCTGGGCCTGATGGCGGCGGGCGAGGCTGACAATCCGGCCGTGGCGCACGGTGTGGCGTGGCTTGCCGAGGTGCAGAAGCCGGATGGCGAGTGGGATGAGGCGCCTTACACGGCGGTGGGTTTCCCGCGCGTGTTTTACCTGCGGTATCACGGCTACAAGCTGTTCTTCCCGCTCCTCGCCGTGGCGCGGTATCGCAATTTGCGACGCGCAAATAATCGCCATGTGAGCTGGGGCTTCTGAATTTCACGAACCGGAGGCATCTTCGCATGTTGACCTTGCGCCGTGGCGATGGCTCCGTCGTTCCAGTGGGTTTCGAGGGGCATGCGCTGCCTGCGGATGTGGTGTGGATCGACCTGCTCCACGCCGAGGCGACGGAGATAGCCTTCGTTACCCGGGCCACAGGACGTGGCGTTCCCACGATCGATGCTCTGCAGGAGATCGAAAGCTCCAGCCGGCTGCGCAGCGAAGCGGGAGCATTGTATCTCAGCACACCGCTGGTATTTCGCACCGGGGATGGCGACCCGATTGCCACGCCCGCCGGTTTCATACTTACGCCGGAACTGTTGGTGACCGTGCGCTTCGCGGATCTGCCGAGCTTCAAGGCCGCCGCAGAGCATCTGGCCGCGCCTGGTGCGGCGCCAGCGGGCAGTGGCGCGGTGTTCGTCTGCTTGATCGACGCGATCATCGACCGGATGGCCGATGTTCTCGAATTCACAGGCGGCGATCTGGACGCCATTTCCCTCCGGGTCTTCCGCCATGGGGTCGACACCGCAGCCAATAACAAGGCGCCGGCGCGCGAGGATGCCGATCTGCGCGAGGTCCTGCGCCGCCTCGGCCGGGATGGCGACCTTGCCTCGAAGATCCGCGACGGGCTGCTCGGCATCGGGCGTATTCTTCCCTATGTACTGGGGATGGCCACGGGCTGGGTGCCGCCCGAATTGAAGCAGCGGATCGAGACGCAGCGTGCGGATATCGTGTCGTTGAATGATTACGAGATGCATCTGACCAACAAGGTGCAGTTGCTGCTCGACGCGACGCTGGGGCTGATCAACATCGAGCAGAACAACATCATCAAGGTGCTGACGATCGTCTCCGTCGTTGGCGTACCGCCAACCCTGGTCGCGAGCATGTACGGCATGAATTTCAAGGGTATGCCGGAGCTTGATTGGGCCTGGGGCTATCCCTACGCGCTGACGCTGATCGTGGTGAGCGCGGTTGGGCCATTGCTGTGGTTCAAGAAGCGCGGATGGCTCTGAGCCTGGATGGGCGCGGAGGGCTGGCCCGCGTCGGGATCGTCGTGGGCCTGGTGGCGGAAGCACGCATCGCGGGGCGTCTCGGCCTTGTGGAGACCGGCGGCGGCCTGCCCGCGGGCGCCCGGAAAGCGGCAGAGCGGCTGGTCGCGCGGGGGGCGACGGCGCTGGTCAGTTTCGGTCTGGCCGGCGGTCTGGATCCAAACCTGCAACCGGGCCATCTCGTCATTCCCCGGGCGGTGCTGGAGGATGGGGTGCGTTATCGCACCGATCGCGCGCTGAGCGACTCATTCGGGGGCACGAATACAGCGCTGATGTTCGCCGGGCAGGAAATTGTCGCGAATAGCGTTGCAAAACGCGACTTGTTCCTGGCGACCGGGGCCTGCGCTGTCGATCTGGAAAGCGGCGCCGTCGCGCGGGTGGCCCAGCGCCACGATCTGCCATTTGCGGTGCTGCGGGCGATCTGCGACCCGGCTGGACGCGATTTGCCGCCGGCGGCGCTGGTGGCGTTGGATGCGGGAGGGGCGATCGGTTTGTTGCGGGTTCTGGCATCGGTGGCGGGGCGGCCAGGTCAGATCGCCGGGCTGATCCGCCTGGCGCGGGACGCAGGACTGGCGCGGCAGGCGCTGATGGCGGTCAGCCGCGATATCCCCGTAGAAACAGCGCCACGGAGCGCGCCGCCCACACATCCAGATCCTCAGGACTGAGCGGCGGGCCGACGCCCAAAGCGCGATGCTGCGGGCCGGTGAGAACCAGACGCTGGAACTGCCCGGCGGCCCATATCGGATCAGGACAGTCGGCGCCGCGCAGAATGGCGGCGATGCGCCCGATCGCGTCTCCGGCGCCGGCTTCCTGCAGGACCCGTCCCAGATCCGGGAACCGGCCCGACTCGGCCACAATGAGCCGGTACAGCAATAGTGCATCTGGCTGAAGCGCCGCCGCCAGCATTTGTCGGGCCGCGCTCAGCAGGGCCTCCTCAACCGAGGAGGCGCGGTCGAGTGCCGCGTCGAATTCCGGTCGCCACGCTGTTATCAGTCTGGCGACAGCCGCTTGAAGCAGGGCCGCCTTGTCCGGGAAGCGGGCATAGAGGGTACGTTTGGACACGCCGCTCACCGCCGCGACGGCTTCCATGCTGGTCGCGCCGAAACCCTCCTGGAGAAACAGATGCGTCGCCGCATCCAGGATGATGTCCGCCAGCCCGGCGGAGACGGCACGGCTGGGCCGGCCGCCTCGCGCCGGGAGTCTAGCGGTAATAATAGGGGTGCCAGCGCGGACCATATGGGGCGACGATGCAGCCTGCCAGTGATACGGCCGCGATTATAACGAACGCCGTGCGGGCGATCGGCTTCAGCCATCCTGTGTTCCGGATCTTTTCCATCTCGGTCTCCTTTCCCGGCGCGCAGCCTCGCCGGTGCTTGGATGATGGCGCGCGGAATATGTAAACGCAACAGGTGCGTTTATTTATTTTTCGTCATGTTCGGCCCCTTCCGTTCCGCAATCACTGGGCGGTGAAATCGATGTGAATGGGTGGGTTAACGACCTATTCGAATTCCCTCCCCTGCCGCCCGGGTGAATGCTGCGCCGGTTAATTTTGGTCTCTGGGGGCTTGCCTGACCCGCATTCACCGTCGCCACGAAATTTCACCGCGGAGGATCACGGGGCGCAGCCCGAGGGCGGAGAACTGTCCGCATCCGCCCGATGTTGCATCCGCCTTCGCCGTGCTGACCGGCTCGGGCCTGCTCGAGGCGGCATGGTATTGTATCGTGCTGCCGGCGAGGCGCTGGTTCTGGATTGCGATCCCGCCCTACACTTCCTGGAGGATGGCTGGCGCGAGGGGCGCTGGCCCAACCCGTATTTCGACACGAACTGGTATCTGCGCGAGAACCCCGATGTCGCCCGCGCCGGCACAAATCCGCTGCTGCACTACATTCCCAGTCCGCTTCGGTCAGCATCGCCGGGATCGCCTTGACGTGGGCCGGGCGCAACTTGGCCTGGAACCTAATGGACGACTTGCTTCGGTTGGCCATCGATGGCCATAGGCCGACAATCTGATCCGCCGCACTGACTGTCGAGGGGGCCGTTCCCCGAGGGGCGGCCCTTTTTTTGATGTGCCTGTCTACGATTCTCATGAAAAGCCGATTCTCACATAATTTCTCAGCCCCCTCTCACATGAGCCATTTTCGGGGCCAGGGGGCGTCCCAGGACGGTCAAAAAGACATGACCCCTCACGAAGCCATGCACGTCATGCAATCCAGACTAAATTGCGGGGAATGACCCAAATATTCCAATATATTTCATACTTTTTCGCATAATTGATATGGCGACGCCGAGCGTTCCCGGTCGGACACCAAACCGTCATACAGGCTCCGCAAGGCGTCCTAGCCCGGTATCGATACCGGAAGGCCCCGCCAGATCGGGTCAGCATCGGCCTGCCCCATCAGGAGTAACATCGATGAGAAATATTCTTTTCGCGACGGTTGCCGTGCTCGGCTTAGCCACCGCGATCCCGGCTTTTGCCGATAGCGGCGATGGTCCCGCCAATGCGTCTTCCGCGAATTCCCTGCCCCCTGGCTTCTACA
>DASXIW010000142.1:0-2392 GCA_036497785.1 Acetobacteraceae bacterium
CGTGCTGCGGCGCTGGCCGCATGGGGTGAAGGCCGTGGCGCAGGAGCCCACCGCCTCGGTCACGCGCTGGCGGCTGGCCCCGGCGCCCAGTGCTGTGGCGTTCCGCGAGCCCGGCCCGCCGCGCTGGCGGGTGGAGCTGGTGCATGCGCGGCTAGGAATGGAAGGCGGATGGATCATGCAGGCGGGAGGTATCGATGCGGCGCATCCTGTCCATGTGGTTGCCGAGCGGGCCGATCCTGCGGCTGCGTCGCCTCGGTATCGGCAAGCCGGATAGGCCGCTCGCCACTGTCGAGACGGTGCGCGGGGTGCGGCATCTGGCGGCGGTAAGCCCCGAAGCCGCGGCCCTTGGGCTGCGGCCGGAACAAACCCTGGCCCAGGCGCGGGCGATCTGCCCGGGGCTGGAGGTGGTGGAGGCCGATCCGGCGGCGGATCAGGCGGCGCTGGCGGCCCTGGCCGGGTGGTGCGAGCGCTTCACCCCACTGGCGGCGGCGGATGCGCCGGACGGGCTGTGGCTGGACATCACCGGCTGCGCGCATCTGTTCGGCGACGAGGCCGGGCTGGCGGCGGCGCTGGCGGCGCGCATCGACCGGGCCGGGCTGAACTGCCGCATCGCCGTGGCCAGCACTCCGGGCGCCGCCTGGGCCCTGGCCCGCACCGCCTTGCGCCAGGACGCCCCTATCATCCTGCCGCGCGGGGCGGAGGCGGCGGCGCTGGGGACGCTGCCGGTGGCGCTTCTGCGGCTGGATGAACGCACCGTGGCGCGGCTGCGCCGGGTGGGGCTGCGCACGATAGCCGAGCTGGCCCGCCAGCCGCGTGGCGAGCTATCCGCCCGGTTCGGCTCGCTGCCCGTGCTGCGGCTGGATCAGGCGCTGGACCGCGCCGCCGAGGCGATCGCCTGGCCGCGCCCGCCCCGCCCCTGGAGCGAGCGCCTGGCCTTCGCCGAGCCGATCGGCACGCCGGAGGATCTGGCCCGCGCGCTGGATTTGCTGGCCCAGCGCCTGTGTGCCCGGCTGGCCGCCGCCCGGCGTGGCGGCCACGCCTTCACCGCGCGTTTCTTCCGGGTGGACGGGCAATGCCGGCCTATCGCCATCGGCACCGCGCTGCCGGTGCGCGACCCCGCCTATGTCGCGAAACTGCTGCGCGGGAAGCTGGAGACGGTCGATCCCGGCTTCGGCGTGGAAGCCGTGCTGCTGGAAGCCGACGAGACCGCGCCTCTGCTGCCGCCCCAACAGGGCCTCGCCACGCTGGCACAGCCGCCCGAGACCAGCACCACTTTGGCCGAGACCGTGGACGCGCTGGCCAACCGGCTGGGCGGCGATCATCTGTGGCGAGACACCCCCTTCCCCAGCCACGTGCCCGAACGCACAACACGCCCCATTGCCCCGCTGGCCCCTCACACGGTCGGCTGGAATGCCACCACCCCGGCCGAACGCCCGCTGCGCCTGCTCTCCCGCCCCGAACCCATCACCGCGACGGCGCTGCTGCCGGACGACCCGCCAATGCAATTCACCTGGCGCGGCGCGGTCCATCGGGTACGCGCCGCCACCGGCCCGGAACGCATCGGCGCGGAATGGTGGCGCCGCACCCCCAGCGAAGCACGGGCCGAACACGACATGCTGCGCGACTATTACCGGCTGGAGGATAGCGAGGGCACGCGGTTCTGGGTGTTCCGCGCCGGGATGGACACGCCGATACGCTGGTTTCTGCACGGGATTTTCGGGTGAGCATGTCTGTCGGCTCAAAATTTTCCATCGCATGGCGAATGCTGAAATCCATCATACAGATCTGGCACGTCGTCCTGCTCGGCTCGATGGCATTGAGCGCCGTGATCTATGTTGGTCTTGACTAATTGCTATTGCCAGAAAAAGACGACGTCATCGTCACGACCAACCTCATCTCCGAAACGGACTCCCCCCGACCATCTTTGGAAAGCCAGAGTGCAGGAGACAATTTATGAAGGAATCTTCGTCACCACCATCGATGCCACCGTCCAACTGATCTCCGCCAGCAACCCGTCGAACGTCATCGATATCCTCTCCGAGGATACGGGCGGCCAGCACGAGGCGCGACCTCGTATCGCGTGGACCTCGCCAACACCCTAGCGGTGACGGTATTCGACGTCGACTTCGTTGCCGTTCAACGTCGCGACTACGCCGGCATTCACGTTGATCGCAAGGTCGATCCCGCCGGGGTGAAAGCGCGCGCGGCGTATGAGGAATGGCAGAAGCACCAAGAAGAGTCGGAGCAGATTAAGGGGCCGTCAGGAATCAAACGCTCTGTCTCGATCATTGCAAGGTCGGAGTTTGTAGTTCCATTCGCCATGGAACGCGTCGCGGAACAAGTTGATGGCATCCCTCTCGCAGTCGGGGACCACGATCCCCTTGGGGTAGGT
>DASXIW010000143.1:0-6250 GCA_036497785.1 Acetobacteraceae bacterium
GGTCGCGATCGACAGGGTCATGACAGCAATTCCATTCCAGGATGCACGCCTGGTCCTCGGTTTGAATGCCCCGGCGCTTGCGGCCCGGGCATCGGGGGCTGGAACATTACCGGCGCGCATCGTGCCGGAACAACATGTTCGCTCAATAGGTTAGCTCGCGTTGAAGCCGATTTCGCCAACGGTCTTGAACGTGATCTGGAACAGGATCGTCGTGGCGCCGCTATCGTTATCGAGAGACGTATAGCGCCGATAGAAGCGCACGTCGAAGGTGAAGCACTCGTCGTCATAGCCGGCGTCCACCCCGGCCGAGGCCATCTTGCCCGTGCCCAACTCCCGCGTGCCGGAAATGCCGAAATGCCAGGGGGCGTGGGTGGTGTTCAGCCCAAGGGTCAGTTCGTTGCGCGGGGTGGTCAGCGCGGTATTGGGCGTGGTGGGAGGAAAATCGAACATCGTGTAGGGGTTGTTGAAGGTGTAGAGATAGCCGCCGCTGACCTTCAGATATTGCGGCCCGGCGGTGGCAATGGCGTCGACGAAGCGCACATTGAAATTGTTGTGGTCGAAGCGCTGGCGAGAGGTGAAGTCGAAATACTGGTTGGGCGTGTAGGAAATGTGGCTGACGATGTCGGTCGCCGTGTTGCGCAGCCCCGATCCCACCGCGAAGGCAGTATCTGGCTGCAGCCGGTAACCCTGCCCCACCAGCCCGTCGATCGACGCGCCGCGGGGGAACACCCAGTTGGCATGCAGCGCGACGTTGGCGCGCGTGCCGCCTTCCAGACGGTCCATGCCGGAGAAGCGATTCAACGAGAACAGCGTGGCGTCGGTGAATTCCTGGTCGAGCGCGTCCTCGTTCGGAATATTCGTGTTGGTGTAGCTGCTCCCGCGTGGTGCCACGATCACCTGTGCGATCGGCTCGATGGTCTGGGTGCCCCAGGCCCCGGCGCTGCGCACGAAGGGCCAGTTCAGCTTCACCGAGGCGCTCACCATCCCCTGGGCGGATTGCGCATCCGCGATGGGGCTGAAATTGGGTTGCATGTCCAGCCCATGGGCGGAATAGGCGGCGGCGTCCTCGTGCAGGGTGAACATCCACTTGTCGCCCAGCGGGCCGTTGAACGGCCGGTCCCAGCTGGTGCTGAGACTGACGCGCTGGTCGCTCGTGCCCTGGTAGCGCAGCACGTTGAAGGCGCCCGCGTCCACCGTGGTGCGGCCGCCCAGAGCGTCGGGCTGGCCGGTAAAGCTGTATTCGTAGTGCGGCAGGACATAGGGAACCTTTTCCTGCGACACACTGGTGGTCAGCCCTTGATAGGCGCTGGTTTCGAGCCGCGAATAGGCGCCCTGTCCGAAGCCCTCAAGATAGAGCGTGCTGGTCAGCACCGTCTGCGCGCCGGCGATGCGGAAGTCGTTGATATACTTCTCGGAGCTGGCGCGGTTGATGTTGAAGCCCCAGCGCCAAGTGTCGTCGAGGTTGAAAACGCCCTGGCTGAAGATATGTCCGGCCGGTCCCTGATAGGCGGCGGCCGACGCATTGATGGTCACTGTGCCGTCGTTGAAGCGGCGGCGGTATTGCAGGAACACCCCCGCGGTCTTGGTGGCGACGATCGGGGAGATTGTGGCGTCGGACTGGCCGTCGATCACCCAGTAATAGGGAACCTGCAGGAAGGCACCGATATGCGTGCTGTAGCCGAAGCTGGGCACCAGTATCCCGCTGGCGCGCTTCTGTGATGGATCGGGGTGGCTCAGATAGGGCGTGTAGAGCACCGGGATGCCGTACATCTCCACCACGGCGTCATGGTACTCGATCATCTTGTGCTCGACATCCTGCACCGCGCTGCGGGCACGAATATCCCATAGCGGAGGCGCGTTCGGATTCTTGACGCAGAGGTTGCAGGTGGAATAGACGGCGCGGCTCAGCTCGTTGATCTCGGCATCGGTGCGCCGCGCCCCGTTGGCCGCCAGCCGTCCGTTTTGGGCGAGCAGCGCGCGCATCCCGGTCATCACCCCGTCCTTCATGCCGCCGGTCAGCTCGGCATAATCGGAGAACACGGTCTGCCCATTCGGGTCCAACAGCACCACATGGCCGGTGGCGGCCGCCACGTCCGTGTTGCGGTTGTACGTCACCTTGTCGGCCAGCAGGATCCGGTCGTTCTGCCAGAACTCGACGTGGCCGGTCAGGGTGACGATTCCCAGGTCGCGGTCATAGGTCGCGGTGTCGGCCTGATAATAAACCGGCTGGTCGCGGCGGAGGGGCACTGTGGGGCCAACCTTGCCGGGCGGCGGCCCCGAGGACGCGGGTGCAGGCGCGGCAACTGGCGCCGCTGCCGCTGGCGCCGTGGGCGGTGGCGTGGGCGCGGATGTGGGCGCCGGACCGGCGTTGGCGCCGGGCGTGGTCACGCCTGCTTGCTGCGCTCGCGCGGCGGGCGCAAGGGTAGCCAGCGTCACCAGCCCCATGATGGTGCAGCACGCCATGACCGTGGCCACGCCCGCAATGGGCCGCGCCAGATTTGGCGCGGCCCAATTGCTCGCCAGTCGCCTTGGCGGGATATTCCCCGCAGTGCGGTGTTGCTGCCTTCCGTGTCGTCGTTTGGCCATGCTCAGCCGTCTTCCAGATGCAGCAGCAGCGCCACGGACAGCAGCAATCCGGCCGCGGCAGGGGCCCAGGCGGCCAGCACCGGCGGTAGTGCGCCGGACTGGCCGAATTCCTCGGCGATCTTGGTGGTCATGAACAGCAGGAAACCTGCCGCGACACCGCTGCCGATCATCACCCCCACGCCGCCACGCCGCGTGGCGCGCATGGAGAAACCGGCGGATAGCAGTGCCATGGTACCGGCCAGCAGCGGCAGGGCAAGCAGCGTCTGGAACTCCAGCCGGTGTCGGATAGAGGAGAAGCCGGAGCGGTCCAGCAGCCGGATGAAGCCCGGCAAGGCCCAGACCGAGAAGGTGTCGGGCGCGGCGAAGCTCTGCTGCACCCGCTCCACCGTCATGTTGGTGGACAGGTCGACCTGGCGCGGCTGCTCGGGCTGATGGCCCGGCGTAATGCTGCGCGCGTTGTCCAGCACCCATGCGCCGTCGCCCAGCACCGCCCGACTCGCCTCGATGCGCTGCAGCAGATGATCGTCCGGCCCCAGCCGGAACACGCTAACGCCGCTTGCATTCAGCACGCCGGATTTCAGCTCCACGCCGGTGGCGTGCAGGATGGCCACGCCGCGCGGCGACAAGACAGGATCGGCTTGGCGCAGCCATAGCTGTCCGCCGGTCAGCAGCGGGGCCGAGCTACCCTTCAGATAGGTGTTGTCCATCGCCTCCGCCCCCGCGCGCATAGCCGCGGAAAGCGGGCTGATCGCCGCAGTGGCGAAGGCGCCCAGCGCGATGGCGCATGCCACCGGGGCGGCCAGAAACTGCCAGGCGGACACCCCGGCCGCCCGCGCCACGATCAGCTCGGAAGACCGGGTCAATCGCCAGAACGCCATGATACCACCCAGCAGCACGGCGAAAGGCAGGATCTGCATGGCGTTCCACGGCGCATGCAGGGCGGCGATCTCGGACACCCTGCCGAATGTCGCCTCCGGCCGGGTGGCGGAGCGACGCAGCAGCTCGATGAAGTCGAACAGCTCCACCAGCGCAGTCAGCGCGGCCAGCATCGACATCATGGCAAAGGAGAAGACCCGCGCCACATACAGCGAAAGGGTGATCGCGACCGGCATGAGGCTACGTCATCCGGCGAGGCGGGTGGCGGGGAATCCGCATGGTGGGCAAGCTTGCTCCTTACTGGCAGGCCGCATCCTACAAGCCGGCGGGCGCCGCGCCAAACCGCAATCGCAGTTCAGTTCACTGGCGGCAGAACCTTGCCCGGGTTCATCAGCCCCGACGGGTCGATGGCATGCTTGATCCGCTGCATCAGCGCCAGCTCCGCGCCGCCGCGCCAGCCCGGCATCATGTAGGGCTTCAGCTTGCCGACCCCGTGCTCGGCCGAGAAACTGCCGTCCAGATCGCGCACCACCTCGCCCACGGCATCCATCATTTCGTGGTCGCGGGCCAGGAAGGCCGCGGCGTCCATGTCGGTCGGTTGCTCAAGGTTGAAGTGGATGTTGCCGTCGCCCATGTGGCCGAACGCCACCACCCGCACCCCTGGCATCAGCGACTCGCATGCTGCCGTGGCCCGCGCAATCAACTCCGGCACGCGCGAGACGGGAACGGACACGTCGTTCTTCACGCTTGCCCCTTCCAGCTTCTGCGCCTCCGAATGCCCCTCGCGCAGCTTCCACAACGCCGCGCGCTGGGCGGCGCTCTCGGCGATCACCGCGTCCTGAACCTCGCCCGCTTCCAGGGCCGTCTCCAGCACCTGCTCCAGCATTCCGCGCAGCCCGGCCCCGGGGCGGGGCGTCGCCAGTTCCACAAGCGCGTAATGCGGCGAAGCCTCAGCCAGCGGCAGCACGGCGCCCGGAATGTGGCGCAGGGTAAACGTCATGCCCATGCCGCCCATATATTCGAAGGCCTGCACGGCGGCGGCATCGTGGCGGTGAAAGCGGCCGAACAGCGCAAGTGCGGCCTCGGGCGAGGCGACCGCGCACAGCGCCACCTCGGTCTCCACCGGCCGGGGTACCAGTTTCAGCACCGCCGCCGTGATAATGCCCAGTGTGCCCTCGGCCCCCACGAATAACTGGCGCAGGCAATACCCGGTATTGTCCTTGCGCAGCCGCCGCAGCCCGTTCCAGATCTGCCCGTCCGGCAACACCACCTCCAGCCCCAGCACCATGTCGCGCGCATTGCCGTAGCGCACCGTGTTGTTGCCGCCGGCATTGGTGGACAGGATGCCGCCCAACTGCGCCGTGCCCTCCGACCCGATTGACAGGGGCAACAGGCACCCCGCCGCCTCGGCTGCGTCCTGCGCTGCCTTCAGCGTCATGCCGGCTTCGACCGTCATGGTCATGTCGATCGGATCTATGCCGCGCAGCGCGTTCATGCGTGCCAGGCTCACCACCAGTTCGCTGCCATCCTCCGCCGGCACCGCGCCCCCCACCATTGAGGTGTTGCCTCCCTGGGGCACCAGTGACACACCGGCGGCCGCACAAAGCCGCACCACCTCGGCCAATGCTGCCGTGCTTGCCGGACGAACCACCGCCGCTGTGCGCCCCTGATAAAGCTGCCGCCAATCCTCGGTGTAAGGCGCGATATCGGACGCCTCGGTCAACAGGCCGCGCGACCCGACGGCGCGACGCAGGGCCGCGAGCAATCCCTCGGGCATGGTGGCGATATGAGACATGGTGATTCCTCCACCACGCAGCCTATCGCCGGGGCGCGTCAGGTCAATGCGGGGGCTTCATCGCCCCCGGGGCGCCGCCGCGCGCTGCAACCGGTCCGCGATCGCCAGCCCCAGCCCCGTCTCCGGCACCGGCATCGCCGCGATCGCGGCCAGTCCCAGCCGCGTACCTTCCGTGTCCAGCATCCGCAAGCCAGCGAACAGATTGGCGGCGGCTTCGGTGAGATCGCGTGATTGGCTGAGCTGAAACATGGTGCCGGCGCCGGGCAAAGGCATCCCGAAGGCCAGCAGCGCCTCATCTGCCGCGACTTCCGTCGCATTCAGCCGCACGGGAAGCGAGGGCGCGTAATGCGACACCAACATGCCGGGTGAGCGCAGCGTGCGGGAGGCCTCCGCGGCCGCCGGCGTCAGACCCCGCTGCACCGGCCCGATCACTGCCTCGATTGCCTCGCGCGTTAAACCGCCGGGCCGCAGCAGGAATGGGCGGGTACCGGTCAGGTCCAGCACAGTGGATTCCACGCCCACCGGGCAGGGGCCGCTATCCAACACCGCGGCGATGCGGCCCGACAGCCCGGCCAGCACATGCGCGGCGCTGGTCGGGCTGACCTCGCCCGAGCGATTGGCCGAGGGTGCTGCCACCGGCCGCCCGATGGCCCGCAGCAGCGCGCGCGCGCCTGGATGGGCGGGCACCCGCACCGCCAGAGTGTCGAGCCCCGCACCGGCCAGCAGCGCAACCGGGCAGGCGATGCGACGCGGCAGCACCAGGGTAAGCGGTCCCGGCCAGAACGCGTCCGCCAAGACCCGCGCCATCGGCACGGGTTCCACCTGGGCGAAGGCCGCTTCGGCATCAGCGTAATGACAGATCAGCGGATTGAAATGCGGCCGGCCTTTGGCGTCGAACACGGCAGCCACCGCCCGGGCATTGGTGGCGTCCGCGCCCAGCCCGTACACCGTCTCCGTGCCGAAGGCGACCAGCCGGCCGGCAAGCAGCAGCGC
>DASXIW010000144.1:0-5152 GCA_036497785.1 Acetobacteraceae bacterium
CTGCGTTTCTGCGGGACATCAGGGAGAATCTTCGTCTGGCGGGTCATGCGGCGCCCATTGATGGCCATGTCGCCTATGCGCCGGCGGGGCTGGAAATGCTGTTTAGCGGGCTGCTGGCGCCGGGGACGCGGTTGGTGCTGGCCGACGGCGCAGGAGACATGCCGCCGGGGGTGGAGGGGTTTGGCCGCTGCCTGCTACATGCGGCACGGAGCCTGTTCGAGCGGCGCTATGGAGCGGTGTGCCTGCTGAACGCCGACAGCCCGACACTGCCGACATCGCTGCTGGTGCGGACCGCCAAGGCGCTCGCAGACCCGGGCGATCGGGTCGTGCTGGGGCCGGCTGATGATGGCGGCTACTACATTATCGGCATGAAGGCGCCGCATGCGCATCTGTTCGCCGATATCGCCTGGAGCACCGATGTGGTGGCCGAGCAGACCCGTGCGCGTGTGCGGAGCCTGGGGCTGGAGTTGGTGGAACTGGCGAGCTGGTACGATGTGGACGAGCACGCGGCGCTGTTGCGGCTGCTGGAGGATATCGCAATGCCGCCCGACAGCGAGGGACTGACGCCCTATGACGCGCCGGTGACAGCCGCCTGCATGCGCGAGCTGGGCTTGGCCGAGCTGTTGCGCCAGACGGCGGCCGAATGAGGGTTCGCGGCATCTGGCGGCTGGCGCCGGCGGGTGCCGCGCTGATCCTGCTGACCGTGCTGGGCCCGGCGGGGCACGCGGCGGGCGATGTGACGGCGGGCACGCCGGCGCAGGAGGCGTGGTTCACGATTTTCGGCTGCATCGCGGTGCTGGTGTATTTCGCATCCGTCGCTTGTGTGCTGCGGCGCACGCCGGCGCGGCCGGCGCTGGGGCTGATTTTGGGCGTGGCATTGGCGATGCGGCTGGTGGTGCTGGCCGATCCGCCGTTCCGGTCCAGCGATGTGTACCGCTATGTCTGGGATGGCGTGGTACAGACGCATGGTGTGAACCCGTACCGCTATGTGCCGGCCGACCCGGTTCTGGCGCCTTTGCGCGATGCGGCGATTTATCCGCATGTGAACCGCGCCGAATATGCCCACACCATCTACCCACCAATGGCGCAGCTTATTTTTCGCGCGGTGGCGGGCATCAGTCCGACTGTCTGGGCGATGAAGGCGGCGATGCTGGGCTTTGATGTGCTGGCCATCGCGGTGATGCTGGTGCTGCTGGACCTCGCCGGTATCGATCGGGCGCGGGTGCTGATCTATGCATGGAATCCGCTGGTGGTGTGGGAGCTGACGGGCAACGCGCATATCGATGCGGCGGTGATCGGGTTCGTCGCACTTGCCTTGCTGGCGCGTGCGCGCGGACGGGCGGCGTTGACCGGGGCGGCGCTGGGGGCGGCCATCGCGGTGAAGTTTTTGCCGGCGGCGCTGTTCCCGGCGCTGTGGCGGCGCTGGGACTGGCGCATGCCGGCGACGGCGGCGACGCTGATCGTGGCGCTTTACCTGATATATATTGGCGCGGGTTGGCAGGTATTGGGCTTCCTGCCGGGTTACGCGAACGAAGAAGGGATCGATAACGGCAGCGGCATATTCTGGCTGGACGCGATCGGCCGGTTCATCGCCTTGCCCGGCTATGCCGGACAGGTTTGGATGGCGATGGCGGTGCTGGCGCTGGCTGGGCTGGCGGTTTGGATGATGTTGCTGCGGCGGGCGCTGCCGGCCGGCCGGGGCGATATCGTGCCCGTGGCGCGCGATGCCTGTATCCTGGCCAGCGCCGCGATGATCGCCGTGACGCCGCATTATCCCTGGTATTTCGCGTGGCTCGCTTTGCCCTGCTGCCTGGCGCCGTATCCGAGCGTGATCTGGCTGTCGGCTGCGGCCTTTTTGCAGAACCATGATCCGTTCGGCGACTACACTGTTCAAATGTCGTGCATTTATGTGCCTTTTGTGATCCTGGCGGTGCTCGACATCCGGCATCATCGCACCAGATCCGCCATTGCGGCCACCGCCGCTATCCCGAGGAGCAGCTGATGACCGCCACCACGCTCAAGGACCCACGCCGCTATTTCGAGGCCATCGATGCGAAGCGGTCGCGTGAGGCTGGGGCGCCGCCGGTGTGCCTGTATCTGGAGGTGACCAACCGCTGCAACCTGCTGTGCGAGACCTGTCCACGTACCTTCGAGGCGCTGGAGCCGCCGCAGGACATGACGTGGGAGCTGTTCACCAAAATCGTGGATCAGGTGCCCGATGTGGCGCGGGTGGTGCTGCACGGCGTGGGCGAACCCATGCTGGTGAAGGATCTGCCGCGCATGATCCGCTATCTGAAGGATCGCGGCGTTTATGTGCTGTTCAATACCAACGGAACGCTGCTGGCCCCGCGCAAGCGCCAGGAGATCATCGATACCGGGCTGGACGAGCTGCGCGTGTCGCTGGACGCAGCCGAGGCGGAGAGCTTCCTGAAAGTGCGCGGGAAGGACATGTTCGACCGCATCGTGCGCAATATCAGCGAATTCACCGCGTTGCAGCGGCAGACCGGCGCTACCACACCGCGCGTGTCGCTGTGGCTGACCGGGCTGAAGGAAACGGTGGACGAGTTGCCGGCCTTCGTGCGGCTGGCGGCGCGGATCGGGGTGAGCGAGGTGCATCTGCAGCGTCTGGTGTTCGACGATCTGGGGCGCGGGTTGGCGCGGGCGGAATCCTCGCTGTTCGACGAGACCCGCGCCGATGAGGAGGCCGCCATTGCCGCCGCCCAGGCGCTGGGCGCGTCACTGGGGGTGACGCTGGATGCCTCTGGCGCGACCGAGCCTGGGCTGAGCCTGAAGAAGGCCGAGGATGACGCGCCCTGGGCGACGTGCCGGCGGCCATGGTCGTTGATGTATTTCACCGCGCATGGCCGCGCTTTGCCCTGTTGCATCGCGCCGTTCAGTGCGCGGGGCTATGAGACCTATACGCTGGGCGATGCCACGCAGCAGACGCTGCGCGAGATCTGGAACGGCGCGGCCTATCAGGATTTCCGGGAAGCGCTGCTGAGCGATATTCCGCCGAAGCCCTGCGCCAATTGCGGGTTGCGATGGAGCCTGTAGCCGTTGTTATCCCGACGCTGAACGAGGCCGAGGCGATTGGCGCGGTTGTGCGGGAGATTCCGCGCGCGTTGGCGCGGGAGATTATCGTTGCCGATAGCGGCAGCCACGACGGGACGCAGGAGGCGGCGCGAGCGGCCGGGGCGGTGGTGGTGGAGGTGGTTGGGCGCGGCTATGGGCGGGCCTGTGCCGCCGGGGCGGCGGCGGCCGCGGCGGATTGTGGCATCATCGTGTTTTTGGATGGCGATGGGGCCGACCGGGGCGATCTGATGGCGCGGCTGACAGATCCCATCCAGGCCGGAACGCACGACATGGTGATTGCTTCGCGCACTGCGGGAGAACGCGAGCCCGGCTCGATGAGCTGGCATCAGGTGCTGGCCGGGCGGCTGGCCGGGTGGGGCATGGGGGCGCTGTACGGCGTGCGATACACCGATATGTGCGCCTATCGGGCGATCCGGCGAGACGCGCTGGATGCGCTGGGCATGCAGGAGGTGACCTATGGCTGGAATCTGGAAATGCAGATGAAGGCGGCGCGGGCGGGGTTGCGCATCCTGGAACTGCCGATGCCGTATCGGTGCCGGGCTGGCGGAACGTCCAAGGTGGCGGGGTCGCTGAAGGGCTCGCTCAAGGCGGGGTTTCGGATCGTGGCGACGTTTGGGCGGGTGATGCGGCAGGGGAAGGCGTAGGGGCTCTGCCCCCATGGAACCGACACCGCCATAGGCGGGTTCTGATGCCGTATCCCACATGAGGATCGCGGCTTTGGCGGATTTCAGCATCACGGCTGGCGGGGTTAGGCGGGCGCATGCGATGCCGTATGGCGCGACGTTGCTGCCCGGTGGTGGCACGCGGTTTGCGCTTTGGGCGCCCAAGTTCGATCGGGTCGCCATTGCGATCGACGGGCGGGCGGAGCCGATGCGGCCGGCCGTTGATAGCTGGCATTTTCATGAGGATCCGTGGGCCAAGGCGGGTTCGCGCTATCAGTTCATTCTGCCCGATGGCCTGCTTGTGCCTGATCCCGCGTCCCGGTTTCAGCCGGAGGATGTGCATGGGCCGAGCGAGGTGACGGACCCGGCGGCTTACATGTGGGCGGATCGGAATTGGCGCGGGCGGCCATGGCATGAGGCGGTGATCTATGAGCTGCATATTGGCACGTTCACACCGGAAGGCAGTTTCCTTGGGGCAATCGGCAAGCTCGATCATATCGCGTCGCTCGGTGTGACGGCGATTGAGATCATGCCGGTTGCCGATTTTCCGGGGCAGCGCAACTGGGGGTATGACGGCGTGGCGCTGTATGCGCCGGATGCGAGCTATGGCAGGCCGGAGGGTATGAAGCGGCTGGTGGATGCGGCGCATGCGCGCGGCATCATGGTTTTTCTCGATGTCGTCTATAATCATTTCGGGCCGGACGGGAATTATCTGTCGGTCTATGCGCCGCAATTCTTTACCGATCGGCACCAGACGCCCTGGGGAGCCGCGGTGAATTGCGACGGGCCACACAGCAAGCCGGTGCGCGAGTTCATTATTCATAATGCCTTGTATTGGATTGAGGAATTTCATCTCGACGGGTTGCGGCTGGATGCAGTGCACGCGATCATCGACGATGGATCGCCGCATTTGTTGCATGAATTGGCCGCGCGCGTGCGCGAACTGGCGGGGGATCGCCAAGTGCATCTGATTCTGGAGAATGAGGAAAACCACGCGAACAAGCTGGTGCGCGAGGCGGATGGCCGGCCGCTGCTTTATAGCGCGCAATGGAACGACGACGTGCATCACGTGTTGCATACCGCGGCAACGGGAGAAGATGACGGGTATTACAGCGCCTATCTTGGGGATACCCAGAAGCTGGGGCGTGCCTTGGCGGAAGGCTTCGCGTTCCAAGGTGAGATGATGGAATATCGCGGCAGGGCGCGGGGGGAGCCGAGCCGGGCGTTGCCGCCGGCAGCGTTTGTCGCGTTCATCCAGAATCACGATCAGATCGGCAACCGTGCGTTCGGAGATCGACTGGGGGCGATCCTGTCCACCCGGAAGTTGCGCGCCGTTGCGGCGACGTATCTGTTGCTGCCGCAGGTGCCGATGTTGTTCATGGGCGAGGAATGGAACG
>DASXIW010000145.1:0-30813 GCA_036497785.1 Acetobacteraceae bacterium
CGCGACATGAATGCCGACGACGTGGTGTTCAGCTTCCATCGCCAGATGGACAAATCCGACCCGTGGTACAGCATCGGCGGCGCCAGCTACGACGAATGGATCGCCCTGCTCGCCGGCCGGGTCACGGCGGTCACCAAGGTGGACGATTATACCGTCCGCTTCGACCTGAGCGAGCCAGTGGCGCCGCTGCTCGGCATCCTCTCAATGCCGTCCTTCGCCATCTTCTCCGTCGAATACGCGGCCAAGATGCAGCAGGCCAAGACGCCCGAACTGCTCGATTCGAACCCGATCGGTACCGGCCCGTTCATCCTGGTGCGCTATATCCGCGATTCCGAGGTTCGCTTCCGGGCTTTCAAGGACACATGGGCCAAACAGGCCGGGGTGCTGGACCGGGTGGCCGATGTCGAGAACCTCGTCTTCGCCATCGCCTCCGACCCGGCGGTGCGGCTCGCCAAGCTACGCGCCAATGAATGCCAGGTCGCCCGCTACCCCAACCCGGCTGACCTGTCCGCCATGCGCGCCGACCCCACGCTCTCCGTCGTCAGCATGCCGGTCGCCTCCGAAGGCTATATCGGCTTCAAGAACGACGCGCCTCCCTTCGACAAGAAACAAGAAAGAGGTACGCGAGGCGCTGCGCCGTGTTCCAGGGCACCGGGGTGCCCACCGCGGCGATGATCTCGCCCTCGATGTGGGACCATAACGACGCGGTGAAGCCCTATCCGTACGACCCCGCCCATGCCCGCCAGCTATTGGCCGATGCCGGTTACAAGGACGGCTTCAAGACAGAGATCTGGGCAATCCCGGTCGCCCGCCCATACATGCCGGACGGGCGCCGCGCGGCGGAGATGATCCAGGCGGACTGGGTCAAGATCGGCGTGCAGGCCGACATCGTCACCTTCGAATGGGGCGAATACCTCAAGCGCGTCCGCGCCGGCGAGGCGCCCGTGGGCATGCTTGGCGGGTCCTGGGACTATCCGGACCCCAGCCAGCTCGTCTACGGTTACTGGGCCTGCCCGGACGGCAAGCCGCGCCCCGGCAACTGGCCGCGCTGGTGCAACGCCACCTTCACCGATCTGGTCTCCCGCGCCAACGTCATGACCGACCGGGCCGAGCGCGCAAAGTTGTATGTGCAGGCCCAGCAGATTTTCCACGAAGACGTACCGGCCGTGCTGTTCGCCGACACCTCCGCCTTCACCGCCATTCGCAAAAGCGTCACCGGCTTCAAGCCGCAACTGATGGGCGGCCAGCCCTTCGCCGGCACGTCGGTGACGCCGTGAGAGCCGTCGTTATCGGCGCCGGGGTGTTCGGCGCCAGCGCCGCCTACCACCTCGCTCTGGCGGGGGTGGAAGTGGTGATCGTCGATCCCAAGCTCCAGGGCCGCGCCACCGCCGCCGGCGCCGGGATTATCTGCCCCTGGGCATCTGCCGTCGAGGAGCCGGGCCATTACGCCCTCTCCACCGCCGGCGCCCGCTATTACCCGCAACTGATCGACCGCTTGGCCCAGGACGGGGAGACCGACACCAGCTATCGCCGCGTCGGCGCGATGATCGTCTGCGCGGACGCGGCGGAGATGGACCAGGCGGAGCGGCGGACCCGGGCGCGGGCCGAGCAGGCCCCCGAAGCCGGCAGCATCGACCGCATCAGCGCGCGCGAGGCCCAGGCATTGTTCCCGCCATTGCGGGACGGGCAGGACGCCATCCACATCAGCGGGGGCGCCAGGGTGGATGGGCGCAAGCTCGCCGCCGCCCTTGCCCGTGCGGCGGAACGCCACGGCGCCACGCGCGAAGACGGGGCGGCCACGCTGGTGGTGGGGGCCGGCAAGGTCCGCGGGGTGGCGATCGCGGACCGCGTGATCGAGGCGGACCAGGTGGTGGTCGCCGCCGGCGCCTGGGCGCCGGCGCTGCTGGCGCCGCTCGGCCTATCGCTCGCCGTGGAGCCACAGCGCGGCCAGATCGTGCATCTGCGCAGCGCCGGAACGGACACAAGTCGCTGGCCGGTACTGCTGCCCATGAGCAACCATTATCTGCTCGCCTTCGACGATTCGCGCGTGGTGGTGGGCGCCACACGCGAAACCGGCTCCGGCTTCGATTATAAAGTGACGGCGGGCGGCCTCGCCCAGGTGCTGGAAGCGGCGCTGAGCGTCGCACCCGGCCTCGCCACATTCGAGCATCTGGAAACCCGGATCGGCTTCCGCCCAATGGGTCCCGGCCTCACGCCATTGCTGGGGCGCATTCCGGGGCTGGACGGGCTGGTGATCGGCAACGGCCTGGGCGCCGGCGGCCTGACCATGGGCCCGAATGCCGGCCGCCTGCTTGCCGAAATAGCGCTCGGGCATGACACGGGCATCGACCTGTCGCCCTACGACCCGCTGCGGCGCGCCTAGACATTGCTCCAACCCGGCATGCAGACCCTCGTCCTGCGTCTCGCCTGCGGCGCCCGCAAGACGGGTCGGCTGGTGCTGGACATGCTGCTGCCGCCGCAATGCCTGAGCTGCGATGCCTGAGCTGCGATGCCTGAGCTGCGATGCGCCGGGTCGCCTTTGCGTCAATTGCTTCCGCCGTGCGAGTTTCGTCACAGAACCCTGCTGCGCGGCCTGCGGTGTGCCGTTCAGCCATGCCGGGCTCGGCGGCCCGCGGCATCTCTGCCCAGGCTGCACCGCGCAGCCCCCGCCCTGGGGCCGCGCCCGCGGTGCCCTGCGCTACGACGCGCATGCCCGCGCCATCCTGCTGCTGTTCAAGCATGGCGACCGTACCGAACATGCCGGCGCCCTGGCCCAGCTCATGTTCCGCGCCGGCGCCCCCCTTCTGCAGGACGCGGATTTGCTGGTGCCCGTGCCGCTGCACCGCAGTCGCCTCCGCGCCCGCCGCTACAACCAGGCCGCATTGCTGGCCCGCGCCATCGCCCGATTATCCGGCCACGCCGTGCTGCCGGACGCGTTGAGGCGCATGCGCGCCACCCGCCCCTTGGGCGAATTATCGGCCGAGGAAGGCGCCGCCACGGTGAAAGATGCCTTCGCCATACGCCAGACCCGCGCGCCGCGCATCGCTGGCCGCCATATCCTGCTGATCGACGACGTCATGACCTCTGGCGCCACAAGTGCGGCCTGCACCCGCACCCTGCTCGCTGCCGGCGCTACCGGGGTGGACGTGCTCGTCGCCGCGCGCGTGCCTGATCCACGTCTGCAATAAGCAACCCTGCCCGGCTCTTGCGATGCGCCGCCGGACGCACAACCATTCTCGCCCAAGGAGAAGCAAATGGCCGATATCGAGATCTACACGCAACCCTGGTGCCCCTACTGCACCCGCGCCTTGAAGCTGCTGGACGCCAAAGGCGTCGCCTATCGCGAAATCAACGCCCCCTCCGGCACACCCGCCCGCGCCGAATCGCTGCAGCGCTCCGGCCGCACCTCGGTGCCCCAGATCTTCATCGACGGCCAGCATATCGGCGGCAGCGACGACCTGATGGCCATGGACCGGGCCGGCAAGCTCGATTCGTTGCTAAAGGCGGCCTGAACCACTCCCCCGTGATTGGCAATCCCGGCCAGGGAATGCCAAAATGCGGGATTGCTGGCTCGGGACACCACACGGTCGGAACGCGGATGATCCACTACCAACTGCAATGCAGCCATGACCACGCCTTCGACGGCTGGTTCAAGGACAGTGCCAGCTTCGCCAAACAGGCCAAGCACGGCCTGCTGGAATGCCCGACCTGCGGCGACGCCAAAGTGCGGCAGGCGCTGATGACCCCGGCTGTGCCGAAAAAAGGCCGAACCAAATCGCCCCCCCCTGCTGCAGCCCCCGTGCCAGACGCCTCCCCAGCCCCGGTCGCCGTCGCGGGCAACCGCATGCCCGACCACGTGCGCGCCATGATGCAGCGGCTGCGCGCCGAGGTGGAAAAGAGCTGCGACTATGTCGGCGAGGATTTCGCCGACGAAGCCCGCCGGATTCATCGCGGCGAAAGCGACCGGCGCGGAATCTACGGCGAAGCTTCGGCCGACGAGGCGGAGGCCCTGGCCGATGAAGGCATCGAAATCGCGCAGGTGCCGTGGGTGCCTCGGGCGGACGGGTAAGCAGAAAAGGCCAGGGCTCCGCCCTGGCCTTACCTCCCCGCCTCGATTCTTGCGAACCAACCCCCAATATGGGCACGTTTCCGATTGGGCCGCCCGCGCCGGCTGTCCGCAACAGGAGGCTACGCCCATGATCCGCATGTCAGGACTGGTCGGCCAGCTGCGCCGTGGTGCGACCCCGCTTGAGAATCACTTCGCTGACGAGTTCGTAGCGGGACGCCTGGATCGGCGCGGCCTGCTGCGCCAGGGCGCGCGGATCGGCATGGGTTTGCCGCTGCTGGGCGCATTGCTGGGCACGCTGGACCCTTTCGCCATGCCGACGGCGCGGGCCCAGCTGGGCAATCAGGGGGGAGGCAAGCCGGGGGCGACCATTCGAGTGGCGTGCCTGATGCCGTCCGACGCCATCGATCCGGTAACCGTGGCCAACGCGGGTGGTTTGGTGCTGCTGGCGCAGACCGGCGAGTTCCTGGCCGCCGACGGCGAGGATCTCGTTCTGAGGCCCGCCCTTGCCACATCGTGGACGCCGAACGCGGATGGCAGCATCTGGACCTTCGCGCTGCGCCCGGGGGTAAAATTCCATAACGGACACGTGCTGAACGCGGACGACGTGGTCGCGACAATGGACCGGCTGACCGATCCGAAAAACGGGTCCAATGCGCTGTCCGTACTGCGCGGCGTGTTGTCGGTGGGCGGGACCAAGAAGCTGGACGACCTGACGGTCGCCTTCCATCTCGATGCGCCGAACGGCAATTTTCCGTATTACGTCTCGTCCGACAACTACAACGCCATCATCCTGCCGGCCGATTATGCCGGGGATTTCGAGAAGAATTTCAACGGCACCGGCCCGTTCAAACTGGACAGCTACACACCGAAGGTCGGCGCCAGCTTCGTGCGCAATCCCGATTACTGGGGGCAGAGGGCGCTTCCCGATCGCACCGAGTTCAGCTTCTTCGCCGACCAGCAGCCGCAGATCCTGGCGTTGCAGGGCAAGCAGGTGGATGTGGTCGTGCAACTGGCCGTGCACGGTGCGCAGGGGCTGCTCAACGATCCCGATGTGAAGTTGATCAAGCTGCACGGCGCATCTCATCGGCAGGTGCATATGCGCACGGACATGCCGAAATTCGCCGATAAGCGCGTGCGCCAGGCGATCGCGCTGACGCTGGACCGCCCCGCATTGGTCACTGGGCTGTTTCGCGGCCTCGCCGATGTCGGCAATGATTCGCCCTTCGCACCGATATATCCGTCCACCGACAAATCCGTGCCGCAGCGGGCAAAGGATCTGGCGCGGGCGCGGGAGCTGCTGGCGGCCGCAGGAGGAGGGTTCGCGGCGACTCTGACCACGGAACGGCTGCAGGAAATTCCGGATTATGCCGTGCTGCTGAAGAACGCTTGTGCCGAGATCGGGGTGAAGCTGTCGCTGAAGGTCGAGGACCAGTCGGCCTATTATGGCAACGCGAAGTTCGGCACGTCGGACTGGCTGGACGCCGAAATAGGCATCACCGATTACGGCCATCGCGGCGTGCCGAACGTGATGCTGTCCGCCCCGCTCCTCAGCACGGGATCGTGGAACAGCTCGCATTTTAGGAATGCCGCCTTTGACAGGCTGGTCGGCCAATATGTCGCGGCGATCGATCTGCAGACCCAACGCGGCATCGCCAAGGATATCGACACGCTGCTGCTGGACGAAACGCCGGTGATCATCGCTTATTTCTTCAACTACATCACCGCGGTTTCCGCTGACGTGACAGGGGTGCGGCCGACCGCCATCGCGCAGGTCGATCTGCAGAACGCGGCGATTGGGTAGCGACGGCGCCGCCCTGGCAGCCCGGCTCGCGCGAAGACTGGCGCTGAGCCTGCTGACGCTGGTTCTGCTCAGCGTGGTGGTGTTCGCCGGCGGCCAGTTGCTGCCCGGCAATGTCGGCCGTGCCATTCTGGGCCCACTCGCCGATCCCGCCGCGGTGGCGGCGCTCAACCACCGGATCGGCGCCGACCAACCGGCGCTGGCGACCTATCTACGCTGGATCGCCCATTTTGCCGCCGGCGACATGGGCGAATCGTATGTGTTCCGCAGTCCTGTGGCGCCATTCATCGGCAGAGCCATCCTCAATTCGCTGAAGCTCGCCGGCCTCGCCTTCGTGATCGTCGTCCCGCTATCCATGGCGGCCGGGATCTACGCGGCCTTGCATGCACGGCGTTGGGCGGATCAGGTCATCAGCCTGGCCGGGCTGTCGCTGACCGTGGTGCCAGAATTCGTCTCATCCATCCTGCTGATTCTCGTTCTCGGCGTATGGTTGCGCTGGCTGCCGATTTCGGCCGCCACCCGTCCCGGCAGTTCGGCGCTGGATCAGTTGCAACATCTGATCCTGCCGGCGATGCCGCTGGTGATCGTGCTGTTTGGCTACATCGCCCGCATGACCCGCGCCGGCACGGTGGAGGCGCTGGAGTCGGACTATGTCCGCACCGCGGTACTGAAGGGGCTGCCCTGGCGCGTGGTGATCCTCCGGCACGTGCTACGCAACGCGCTGCTGCCGACGATAACCGTGATTGCGGCCCAGAGCAGCTACATGATTGGCGGGTTGGTGGTGGTGGAAACACTGTTCCGCTACCAAGGCATCGGCAGCCTGATCCTCACGGCAGCACGGGGCAAGGATTTCCCGATGCTGGAAGCGGGCATCCTCGCCGTGGGCGCAATCGTCGTGGTTGCGACGCTGGCCGCCGACATCCTCGCCACCGTGCTGGATCCGCGCCTTCGCAGTGGGGGCAGCCGATGAGCAGCCTGCCGCCCTTCTTGCGGGCGCCGGCCCTGCGCGCGCCCGCCTTCCTGGCGGGGGCGGCCATCGTGGCATTCTGGGTGTTCTGTGCGGCGTTCGGCCCGATGGTGGTCCCGTACGACCCATATAATACCAATCTGCTGAACACGCTGGGCGCACCCTCGGCGGCACATTGGTTCGGCACGGACCAGCTGGGGCGTGACATCTTCTCCAGGGTGCTGGTGGGCGCGCGTGCCATTCTGTCCATCGCCCCGGTTGCCACCTTGCTGGCGACCCTGGCCGGCACCGTGCTCGGCCTGATCGCGGGCTATACCGGTGGCGTGCTCGATGCGGTGCTGGGACGGCTGATCGAGGTGCTGCTGGCGTTGCCGCTCATTATCGTGGCGTTGCTCGCGCTGGTGGCGCTGGGGCCGTCCACCGGAACAGTCATCGTCGTGATCGCCATCATCTTCACGCCGCTGATCGCCCGCACGGTGCGCGCCGCCGTGCTGGGCGAATGCGCGCTGGACTATGTCGCCGCCGCCCAACTGCGTGGCGAGACCGCGTTGCGCATTATGTTCGCCGAAATCCTGCCCAATGTGCTGCCACCGATCCTGGTGGAGACGACCGTGCGGCTGGGCTACGCCATCTTCACTGTGGCCTCGCTGAGCTTCCTCGGCTTCGGCATCCAGCCCCCTTCTGCCGATTGGGGCCTGAGCATTTCGGAGAATTACGGGCTTATCACCGGCGGCTACTGGTGGACGGTAGCCTTTGCCGCCGGCGCCACCGCCTCGCTGGTGGTGGGTGTCAATCTGGTAGCTGATGGGCTGCAGGGGGCGCTGGAATGAGCGCCCCGGTGCTGGAGTTGCGCAACCTCAGCGTGGCCTATCGCATCCGCGGACAGGCGCAACCGGTGCTGCGCGGCGTGTCGCTGCGTATCGACGCGGGCGAAGCCTATGGGCTGGTCGGCGAATCCGGTTGCGGCAAATCGACGGCGGCACTCGCCATCCCACGAGCCTTGCCGCATAACGGGCTGATAACAGGCGGCCAGATCCTGGTGCATGGCGCGGATGTTGGCGGGCTCGACGATGCCGGGCTGCGCGCCTTGCGGTCGCGTGGCGTGGCGATGGTTTATCAGGACCCGGCACGCGCGCTGAACCCGACCCTGACCATCGCCCGGCAGGTAAGCGAGGCGTTCGAGACGATCGGGCTCAGGGGTGCAATGGCACGCGACGCGGCCGAGGCGATGCTGGCGAAGCTGCGGATCCCCGGCCCCGCGCGCGTGATGACAGCCTATCCGCACCAGCTCTCCGGAGGCATGCAGCAGCGCGCGGTGATCGCCATGGCACTGGCCAGGAACCCCGCCTTGCTGGTGTTGGACGAACCCACCACAGGTCTGGATGTCACCGTCGAGGCTGAGATTTTGGATTTGATCGCCGCCCTGCGGCGAGACTCCGACACCGCGATTCTGTTCATCAGCCATAATCTGGCGGTGATCGGGCGCATCTGCGATCGGGTGGGCGTGCTATATGCCGGCAAGCTGATCGAGGAAGGGCCGGCGGCGGCCCTGCTCACTCGCCCGATGCATCCCTATACGATCAGCCTGCTGCGCTGCCTGCCCACCGCCGGGCGGCGCAAGCAGGACGGTCCACTGGAAACCATTCCGGGGTTTCTACCGTCGCCCGGGCCGACGCCGCCCGGCTGCATCTTTGCCCCACGCTGCGAGCTGGCGGATGGGCTGTGCCGCACGACACCCCCGACATTGGCGCAGGCGGGCCTGCATTTCGCATTTTGCCATCACCCGGACAAGGCGGCGGCCATGCGGCACGAAGCGGAGCCCGCCCCCGCTGGCATGCCCGTTCCAGCGCGGCCAGAAACGCGACCAGCGCTCCAGGCAACCCGTCTGTCCAAGAGCTTTCGCGTCGATGCCGGCCGGCTGCGCGCGGTCAGCGACGTGTCGTTCAGTCTCGCGCAAGGCGAGACGCTGGGACTTGTTGGCGAGTCCGGCAGTGGCAAGTCCACATTGGCGCGGTTGCTGCTGGGCCTGACGCAGCCCGATCCAGGCGGCCATATCGACATCGATGGCAGCCTGGTCAAACCCCACCGCAGCCATGCCCAGCGCAAAGCGTTGCAGATCGTCTTTCAAAACCCGGATTCCGCATTGAACCGCGCCTATCGGGTGCGCACCCTGATCGGCCGGTCCTTGGCCCAGCTCACCGGCCTACCGCGCCGCCAACGCCTGGCGCGGCTGCACGCGCTGATCGACGCCGTGCGTCTGCCTACCCGCGTTCTCGCCATGCGTCCGCGCCAACTTTCGGGCGGGTTGAAGCAGCGCGTGGCCATTGCGCGGGCCTTCGCCGGCGCGCCTGACGTGGTGATCTGCGACGAACCGACCTCGGCACTGGACGTATCGGTGCAGGCGGCAATCCTGAACCTGCTGGCCGAACTGCAATCGCGCGAGAATGTCGGCTACATCTTCATCTCCCACGATCTGGGCGTCTTGCGGTATCTCGCAGACCGGATCGCCGTGATGTATCTGGGCCGGATCATGGAGATCGGCCCAGCAGACGCGGTGTTTGACGGGCCACACCATCCCTATACCGAGGCGCTGCTCTCGGCCGCGCCCAGCTTGGCCGCGAACGCCGCGCCGCGCATTCGCCTGCATGGCGATCCGCCCGATCCGCTCAAGCCGCCCCAGGGCTGCCTGTTCCAAACACGCTGCCCGCGCAAGCTGGGAAACATCTGCGAAACCCGCGAGCCGGATTTCACGGATACAGGTGGCCACGCAATACGCTGCCACATCCCCCGCCAGGATCTCGGGCGGCACCTGGGCGGCTGAGACAGCCCTGGGCCGATCAGCCCATCACCAGAATTCAAGTTTTCGTGAGTAGAATTTCGACGGAAATTTTTCGAATTCGGCAATACACCCCTGACGAAGGCGGAAGTTACATTTCGTATATATTGTCAGGACGTTAAATGTTCTAGAGCAATATGGCTTTAGGCCGAATCGCCGAGCCATAAAATTGCTCGTCAAAACAAAGAGCTAGAGCATGCTGGCTTCGCCTACCAGAAGCCATCATGCTCTAGGCTCTCGTTACTCCGTATTTTGTTTGATTCTGCAATGATCTGATCGGCCAGCGATCTTAGGCTTTGGCAGGCCAGCTACCGAGACATGGCGATGAAGCGATCTGCCACGCCTGACCAAATGTCTGACGCCGCCAAAGCGGCGGGCCCGCTCGCGGGCCTTTGTCCCAACCTGCCAGGACGGTCGAGCTGGAGTTGCGGCAGGCCGCCGGGCAGCAGCACGGATCGCCGCCGGCGGGTGTGGCCGCCATTGCGGCTGTCCAGCAAGAAAACCCGTCCACACATCCCCTGCACGCCCCCTTTTTCCAAAACTCGGGCGATTGGCACGAAGCCGGCCAGCGCTCCGGTGGTGGTGGCCCGCCGCCATCCTGAACTCCCCTGGTCGGTTGAGTCGGAATGGTGGCAGGCCGACCTCTTGCAGACCGAAGCAGCCGAAATTCCCTGGCTGAAGGCCATTCGGGACGAAGCCAGGAGCGAGGCGGAACTTCCATCCGCACCACGCGCTACCCTCACGCCGTGGATCGATCCCGTGCGCGCCGATCCGCTGGGCGGCGCCGAACGCGGCAAATCCGTCCCGCGGCGGCCGCTTGGACGCTCTATCGCCTGACGCCCGATCGCGTCAGATCCGACCACCCGAGAACCAGGCGAGACCTCCTTCAGACGCCACTCCCGCGACTTTCGCTTCTGCGCGCCTTGAGTCACAGTTCTGCCTGTCAACGCCAAAAGGCCGCAATTCATGACCGTCCAAAGCCGTATCGACAGCGCCCTGCGCAATGCCCAGGCGGCGCAAGCAGTGCCTGGCTTCGTCGCCCTCGCCACCACCGCCGGGGCAACAATCTACCAGGGTGCGTTCGGCCTGCGCGACCTGTCCGGCCAGGCGCCGATGCAGTTGGACACGGTGTTCTGGCTCGCCTCCATGACCAAGGCGCTCACCTCCTTCGGGGCCATGCAACTGGTCGAGCAGGGCCGCCTGTCGCTGGACGCGCCGATCGCCGACACGCTGCCTGCACTCGCTGCGCCCCAGGTGCTGGAGGGTTTCGACGCCGCCGGCGCGCCAATGCTGCGCCCGGCACGCGACGCCATCACCCTGCGCCATCTGCTCACGCACACCGCCGGCTATGGCTACGGCACCTGGAACCCGGAATTGGGGCGCTATCAGGAGCAGACCGGCGTCGCACCGGCGCCCACGAACTGGACCGAAGCAGAGCGCGTCGTGTTGCTTTTCGATCCCGGCACGCGATGGAATTACGGCATCAACACCGATCTGGTCGGCAAGGCCGTCGAGGCCGCTAGCGGCCAGAGCCTGGATGCCTATCTGCGCGACCATGTCCTCGAACCGCTCGGCATGCAGGACACCGCCTTCATGCTCACCCAGGAACAGCAAGCACGGCGGGCACGGATGCATGCCCGCCAGGCCGATTCCACCCTTCTGCCGATCGACTACGCCGCGGGCGACGCGCTGCCGTTCTGCCTGGGCGGGGGCCGTCTCTGCAGCACGGGGCCGGATTATCTGCGCTTCCTGTGCATGATCCTGGGCGGCGGCAGCCTCGACGGGGTGCGGTTGTTGCGCCCGGAGACGGTGGCCGAGATGCAGCGAAACCATATCGGCGATCTCGAGGTGACGACGCTGCGCAGCGCCGTGCCGGCAACGTCCAACGACGCGAACCTGTTTCCCGGCATGTCGCAGAAATGGGGCCTGGGCTTCCTGATCAACACCGCAGCTGGCCCCGCCGGCCGCAGCGCGGGCAGCCTGGCCTGGGCCGGACTGGCCAACACCTATTACTGGATCGACCCGGCGCGCGGCGTCGCGGGCCTGATCCTGATGCAGATCATGCCATTCGCCGATCCCGGCGCGCTGAGCATGCTGGCCGCGTTCGAGACGGCATTTTATGCGGAATTGAACTGAGACGCGCCCATGAAATGCTTTATCCGCATTGCGATCGCCATCTGCCTCGCCGGCTGGCTGATCCAAGCATCGCCGGCCCAGGCCCAGGCTAAGACCATCATCGATGAGTGGAACAGCGTCCAGCCGCCGCCACCGCCCAGCCTGCAGCCTGCGACCGCCGATCCGAAGACAACCGCGCTACTGGTGCTGGACCTGGTGCACCAGACCTGCAACGCGCAACGCCGGCCACGCTGCCTGGCCTCCCTCGCGCCGGTGCATGCGCTGCTGAACCATGCCCGCGAAGCCGGCGCATCGGTGATCTACAGCCTCGTCGTCGGCAGCACACGGGCGGACATCCAACCGGAAGTGGCGCCGCTGAGCTCCGAGCCGTTTGTCACCTCCGGCACCGACAAATTCCTCGGCACCGATCTCGCGGACATTCTGCACGCCAAAGGCATCAAAACGGTCATCATCGTCGGCACCGCCGCGCATGGCGCGGTCATCACCACCGCGACCGAGGCGGCGCTGCGCGGCCTGCGGGTCATCGTGCCGGTTGACGGGGTCTCCTCAGACTCGGTCTACTCCGAACAATACACCGCCTGGGACCTGCTGAATGCGCCGGTCATCACCGGCCACGTGGTCCTGACCCGCTCCGACATGATCAAGTTCTGAGCCAGCATCTGGAAAGGCCCGCCATGTATCCCTCACCACGCAGCCACCGCCCGCTGATCATGGGCCGTAATGGCGCCGTCGGCGCCAACCACCCCATGGCCACCCAGGCCGGGTTGGATACGCTGCGGGCCGGCGGCAACGCGGTGGATGCCGCGGTCGCCACCTCGCTCGCTTTGGGCGTATGCGAGCCGATGATGTCCGGCCTGGGCGGCGATGGCTTCTTGCATGTGTTCATGGCCCAAGGCGACGTCGCCCAGGTCTTCAACGCCACCGGCCCCGCCCCGCAGGCCGCAACACGCGAGCACTTCGGCGACGGCATCGCCATCACTGGCCCGCTCAGCGTCTCGGTTCCCGGCAAGCTTGCCGGCCTCGGCGCCATGCACGCGGCCCATGGACGACTACCCTGGGCACGGCTTGCCTTGCCCGCTATCGCGCTGGCGCGCGATGGCTTCGCCGCCACGCATGGCTACCGCGTTTTCACCGGGAACAACGAGTCCCGGCTCGCGGCCGATCCGCGCAGCGCCAAGGTGTTCCTGGATAAGGCGTTGGCCGATCTTGTGGTGCAACCCGACCTTGCGCGCACGCTCGAGGAAATCGCCGCGGATGGCGCCGAGAGCTTCTATCGCGGCCGCCTCGCCGCCCGGCTCGCCAAAGGCTTCGCCGAAGCCGGCATCCTGATCACCGAAGCCGACCTCGCCGCCTGCGTGGCCGAGGTGACCACACCGATCGGCATCACCTATCGCGGCTGGGAAATCCGCCAGACGCCGCCTAACTCCACCGGCTTCACCATGCTGCAAATGCTGAAGACGGTGGAGCGCTTCGATCTCGCCGCCCTCTCGCCGGCCGAGCGCGTCCATGTCATGGTCGAGGCCAAGAAGCGCGCCTTCCTCGACCGCGAAACCTACGGCGCCGATCCGCGCTTTGAGGCCATACCGCTCGATATGCTGCTGTCCGACACTTACGCCGACAGCCAGGCCGCCAGTATCGACATGAACCACGCCACCTTCGCCCCGCTTCGCCACGAAGCGGCTGAAGGCGACACGACCTATTTCTGCGTCATCGACGCCGACGGCAATGCGGTCTCGGGCATCCAAAGCATCAACTCCGCCTATGGCTCCGGCGTCACTGCCGGCGATACCGGCGTGCTGATGAACAACCGCATGGCCTATTGGCACCTCGCCCCCGGCCACGCCAACCGGCTGGTGCCCGGCAAGCGGGTGCGCCACACGATGAACGCCCCCATGGTCTTCAAGGACGGCAAACTCTGGGGCGTGCTGGGAACCCCCGGTGCGGACAACCAGGTGCAGGTGAACCTGCAGGTGCTGACGGCCATGCTGGATTTCGACGCCGACCCTCAAACCGCCCTGGAAAGGCCGCGCTGGACCAGCAGCCAGGCCGGCCAGGGTGCCAACTGGCCGCATGAGGGCGACGGCACTCTGACCATCGAAACCGATTTCGGCGCCGAGCTGCTAGCCGAATTGGAGTGCCGGGGACACCAACTGACGCGGGTTGGACATCTCGATGGCCCGTGCTCGATGCAGGCGATCCGGGTGATGCCGAACGGGGTGCGCGTCGCGGGCTCGGATCCTCGGCGAGATGGGTGGGCGGGGGCTTATTGAGTTAAGTGAGGTAAGGCCAGGGGCTTTGCCCCTGGCCTTTCTTATATTGGCTGGGCCACAGCCCGCGGCTTACACCAGATTGGCGTTGATATAGTCGAAGTTGAGATCGTCACCGAGGCCGGGATGTTGCGGCATATGCACGTAGCCGTCCTTGTCCATGGCATCCACACGGCTGTGCAGGTATTCGGGCGTCTCGTCGAAATCGATGAACGGGTGCAGCAACCCACGCTCATACCAGCGACCATTCTTCTGCGCCGCGCAGACCGTCAGGTTGCCAGCGCCCCCGCCATGGACTTCGCAGTCCATGCCGAAGGATTCGGCAAGATGTACTATCTTCATGCTGGGGCCGATTCCACCCACATCATGCACACCGGTACGGGCGATGTCGCAGGCGCCCGCACGGATCCATTCCGCGCGGGTAAAGAACTTCCCGTCCGCCGTCTCAGGACCGATCACCGGAATATCAAGATTCGCGGCGAGCCAGGCGTACGAGCTCATCGAGAATTCGTTCATCGGCTCTTCATACCAGTAATAGCCGAGCTTCTGCAGTTGCTGGCCCAGCCACAACGCATCGTTGCGGCTATAGCCGTGATAGGCGTCCAGCATCAGCGGCACGTCCGGTCCCACGGCCTCGCGCACGGCGGCGCAGGCCTTCACGTCCATTCTCGGATCGGGCGCGAACGAAACCGGCTTCATCCAAGTATGCAGCTTGATCGCCTTGTATCCGCGGCCGATGCACCACTCGGCGAAACGCGCATAATCCTCCGGCGTGGCGAGGCCGCCTTTCATTTCGTCGCCGCACATCGTGCTGGCATAGGCGGGCACCTTGTCGCGATAGGCGCCGAGAAGTTTATAGACGGGCAGGCCCAGTTTGCGGCCGGCAAGGTCCCACAGCGCCATTTCGACAATCGCCAGCGTGCGGTCGGTCAGCTGGGAGGTGCTGCCGCGCTGCCAGTGCGAGAGCTCCTGCCAGAGCCGTTCGCGATGAAACGGATCCTGCCCAAGCAGCACCGTTTTGACGAAGCCTTCGATCAGATGGGGGCGAACAACTTCCACGGGGCTGAGGCAGTGGCCTTCGCTGCCGTCATCGGCGGTGATGGTCAGCAGGGCCTGGCGAACCCGGTGCGGGTCACCGGGATGGCTGTGTCCGTCGCTGTCCTTCACCTGGCGCGAGCTGTGATAAAATACCCGTGTCTTCACGTCGACGATTTTCATGCGCGCGCAAACCTCCCCGCTTTGCTTAGGCTGGACATTCTCGAGCTGATCCATTGTTAGGCCGTTTGTCGTGTGACACGATCCCCCAGTGGACGTGATCGGTCAAGATGAAGCCGGCACGCAACGGACGGAGAAGTGCATGTACGTAGGAACGCAGCTCAAGCCCCGCGACGAGAGCGACTTGAAGGTGTGGGCGCAACTGGGTGTCACCCATGTCTGCGTCGACCCGCCGGGCAATCCGCATGATTGGAGCCTGGATGATCTCAATCGCCAGCGTGAGCAGGTGGAGAAATACGGGCTGACGTTGGACATGGTGCAAATTCCAATGTCCTCGCGCCCAATGGAGGAACAGGAGAGCCCGCATATCCTGATGGGCAAGGATCCGGAGCGGCAGCGCGAGATCGATTCCATCTGTCGCCTGATCGAGCGTATCGGCGCGGCCGGCATTCCGGCCACGAAATATAACATGAACATCATCGGCATTCCGCGCACACCGCGCGAAATGGGCCGCGGCGGTTCAAGCAATGCGGCCTTCCGTTGGGCGCTGGCAGATCACGATGAGCCGCCCGGCATGGCCGGCGAGGTGAGCGAAGACGAGAACTGGGAGCGGATCGAGTATTTCCTGCGCCACGTGGTGCCCGTCGCGGAGGCAGCGAAGGTGCGACTGGCCTGCCATCCGCACGACCCCTACACGCCGCCAGGCTATAAGGGCGTCACCCGCGTGCTTGGCACGGTGGCGGGGCTGAAGCGCTTCGTGACCACGCATGAGAGCCCCTATCACGGCCTGAATTTCTGCCAGGGCACGGTGGGCGAAATGCTCGACGATCCCGCTCAGGAAATCGACGACGTGATCCGCTGGTTCGGCGAGCGGGGCAAGCTGTTCAACGTACATTTCCGCAACATCCGCGGCCGCAAGCTGGATTTCATGGAAGTGTTCCCCGACGAGGGAAGCATGGACATGGCGGGCTCGGTACGGACATATCAGGAGGTCGGCTACCAGTATATGCTGATGCCCGATCACGTACCGCATATCGACGGGCGCGACCCAGCCGGAACCGCGTTTGCCTTCTGCTACGGCTATATTCGAGGGCTGCTGGATGCCGTGGGGGCAAAGAAATGAGCGCGCTCATTACCCAAGAAGGGGTGGGGGATCGTCGTTCAGCTTGACGGGCGCGCCCGCCATGGTCACGATACCACGAGCCTCGAACCTCGCCGTAAGACGCTGGTGACAGATATGGCTGGATGCCGAAACGGCATCCAGCGCGTCGATGAACGGATCGACCGATAAAACGAGCCGCAAGCAATAGCGGCCAGGAGGACCGGATGGTGTGGCAGCCTGTGCTGGCGACCGCATTCGCACTGGCACTCTGCGGCAGCGCCGCGGCGGCCGAATTGCACGAGGCACCGTCGCTGGCGGCGCTTGTCACCAAGGGCAGCCTGCCCCCCGTGGCGCGGCGCGTGCCCACGGCGCCGGACGTGGTGAAGCCAACCGCGAGCGTGGGGCGCTATGGCGGGGTGCTTCGCACCGCGTTTCGCGGGGACGCTGACCAGAACGCCATTCTGCGCATTGTCGGCAATCAGGGGCTGACGCGCTGGACCCCGGATTACGAGAACGTCGTGCCCAACGTGGCCGAAAGCTGGACACGCAGCGACGACGCCAGCGAGTACACCTTCAAGCTGCGTCCGGGCATGAAATGGTCGGACGGCCAGCCTTTCACCGCCGACGACATCACCTTCTTCGTCAACGACCTGCTGCCCGACCCACAATTCTTCTCCAGCCCGCCCGCACAATACGTCATCAACGGCAAGGCGATGCGTGCGGAGAAGATCGACGACACCACGGTGAAACTGATTTTCGCCGGCCCGTATCTGGGTTTTCCGCGGGTACTAGCGACGCCCTTGGGCCAGCATCCCGTGCTGTACGAGAAGCACTACTGCGAACAATTCATGCCGAAATACAACCCGAATATCGCGGCCCTGCTGAAGCAGTCCGGCCAGCCCGACTGGCCCACCTTGTTCCGCCAGAAATGCGGCGACATCGAAATCCCCTCGCGCTGGAGCAATCTCGATCGCCCGACGCTCGATCCGTGGATCATCTCCACGCCCTATAGCGGCAACGCCACCCAGGTGGTGTTGCAGCGGAACCCGTATTTCTGGGAAACCGACACGGCGGGCAACCAGCTGCCGTATATCGACACCGTCAACATGAAGGTGATCTCGGACGTGCAATCCATCGTGCTGGCGGCGATCGGCGGCCAGCTCGATCTGCAGGTGCGGCACATCAACACCATCGGCAACAAGCCGGTCCTGGCCCAGCATGCCGACCAGGGCGGCTACGTGCTGGAGACGCTGACGCCCACGGATGCGAACGCCGAGGCACTGTTCCTCAACCAGACCGACAAAAACCCGAAGCTGCGCCAGCTATTGACCAACCATGATTTCCGCGAGGCGCTGTCACTGGGCGTCGATCGCGACGAGATCAACGACATCGTCTTTCTCGGCCAGACCAAGCCCTGGCAGGTTGGCCCACTGCCCGCCGACCGCTTCTACAACAAGGAACTTGCCACCCAATACACCACGCGCAATGTGGATGCCGCGAACAAGCTGCTGGACGGTCTGGGCCTGACCAAGCACGACGGCGACGGCTTTCGCGAATACCAAGATGGCAGCAAGGTCTTCCTCACCGCTGATGTCATGGTCCTGGATCCCGCCTCGATCGACACCATCCAGCTGATCAAGAAGCATTGGGCGGATATCGGCATCGATGTCGGCATCAATACCGAGGAACGGTCGCTGTTCTATAATCGCGGCCAGAACAACGACTATGACATCGACGTGATGCCGGTCCCTGGCGGACTCGACCCCACATCCGATCCGCGCGGCTGGTTGTCCACACACACGCTGGACAGCCGGCAAAGCCTGCCGTGGGTGGCCTGGTATCAAAGCGGCGGCCATAGCGGCGAACGCCCCTCCGACAATATGGTCCAGCGACTGGCGCTGTGGGACCAATGGAAGCAGGCAACCACGCCTGATCAGGCCGACGGATTGTTCCGCCAGATCCTGCAACTCGCCGCCGCTTCCTTCGACGTGATCGGAACCGAACAGGGCCTGACGACCTTTGGCATCCACAGCAAAAAGCTGATGAACGTGCCGAATAGCATGCCGAGCAGCTGGAACTACGCCAATCCCGGACCGACGCTGCTGCAGCAATATTACTTCGCACCCTAGCGGAGAGCGACCATGGGACGTTTCATCGCACGACGGCTGGCCGGGATGGTGCCCTTCATCTTCCTCGTCTCGATCACCGTCTTCGTGCTGATCAAGCTGCCCCCCGGCGATTTCGTCTCCAACTACGCGGCCTCCCTCGCCGCCTCCGGCGAGACGGTGGACGATTCGATGCTGGCCGAAATGCGCCATCGCTACGGGCTCGATCAGTCCTGGCCGGTGCAGTACTGGCACTGGATCAGCGGCGTCGCGCAGGGTGATTTCGGCTATTCCTTCAAATGGCAGCAGCCCGTGTCCTCGCTGATCGGCGAGCGTATGGGCCTCACGCTCGTGCTGTCCTTCGCGACCCTTCTGTTCACCTGGGCCATCGCCTTTCCCATCGGCGTCTATTCCGCCGTCCGTCGCTACACCTGGGGCGACTATTTCGTCACCTTGCTCGGCTTCCTCGGCCTTGCCATCCCGGGCTTCCTGCTGGCGCTCGCGCTGATGTACGCCGGCATCACCTGGTTCCATCAGGACGTGGGCGGCCTGTTCTCCCCGCCATATGTCGATACGCCCTGGACACTCGCACGCGTCGGCGACCTCGCGGCACATCTCTGGGTGCCAATGATCATCCTGGGTACTTCCGGTGCGGCGAGCCTCATCCGCATCATGCGCGCCAACCTCATCGACCAGCTGCACCAACCATACGTGGAGACGGCCCGCGCCAAGGGCCTGTCGGAGACAACGCTGCTGCTGCGCTATCCCATCCGCGTGGCGCTCAATCCCTTCGTCAGCACGCTGGGCTGGGTGTTGCCGCATCTCGTCTCAGGCTCGGTGATCATTTCCATCGTGCTGAACCTGCCCACCGCCGGCCCGCTGCTGCTCCAGGCGCTGCTCTCGCAGGACCAGTATCTGGCCGGCGCTTTCCTGCTGCTGCTCTGCTCGCTCACCGTGCTGGGCACGCTGGTCTCGGACATATTGCTCGCCTTGCTCGACCCCAGGATCCGCTTCCAATGAGCGACATCACCGCCGGCGCAACCCTCCCACAAACGTCGCGCTACGCCACCGCGTCCGAAGCGCGGTTGATGTGGCTGCGCTTCCGCCGCCATCGCCTCGCCTTCGCGGCGCTGATCGTCACCATCCTGATCTATCTCGTCGCCTTGCTGGTCGAGCCGCTGGCGCCGTTCAATCCGGACAAGTCGAATGGCCGCTACGTCTATCACCCGCCGCAACGCCTGCATCTGATCGACCACACCGCGAACGGTATTCGCATCCACCCCTACGTGTTCGGCGAGCATCTGGCGCGCGATCCCGTCACGCTGGCCGCGCATTACGTGCCCGACCCCAGCCAGCACGTGGCCCTCGGCTTCTTCGTGCGCGGCGATCCCTACAGGCTGTGGAACCTCTTCCCCGGCAACATCCATTTCTTCGGCCCGGTCAATCCGCGCGACACCGTGTTCCTGCTGGGGGCCGACCGGCTCGGTCGCGACATGCTCAGCCGCATCATCGCCGGCGCGCGGGTCTCGCTCTCCATCGGGCTTGTGGGCGTGGGATGCAGCCTGATCCTGGGCATCTTCTTTGGCGGCCTGTCCGGCTATCTCGGCGGGCGGGTGGACTGGTTCATCCAGCGCGTCATCGAATTCATCCTCTCGCTGCCCACCATTCCGGTCTGGCTGGCACTCGCCGCCGCACTCCCGAAAGACTGGTCGCCGGTCGCCACCTATTTCACCATCACCCTGATCATCTCCCTGGTCGGCTGGACGGAACTCGCGCGCGTGGTGCGCGGCCGGTTCCTCGCCCTGCGATCGGAAACCTTCGTCACCGCGGCGTGGCTTGATGGCTGCGGCCAGGGACGCATCATTTTCCGCCACATGCTGCCCTCGCTCGCCAGCCACATCATCGCCTCCGTCACGCTGGCGATCCCGATGATGATCCTGGCGGAAACCTCGCTCAGCTTCCTCGGCCTCGGCCTGCAACCCCCGGCGATCAGCTGGGGCGCCTTGCTATCCGAGGCGCAGAACGTCACCTCCATCGCCACCGCGCCCTGGCTGTTGCTGCCGGGCGTGGCGGTGGCAATCACCGTGCTGGCGCTGAACTTCCTCGGCGACGGCCTGCGCGACGCGGCGGACCCCCATGCTCATTAGCAAGCCTCGCCCGGCCGCCCCCATGCGCGCCGATCCCGCGGCGGAGGGCGACGTGCTGCTCTCCGTGCGCGGCCTCAGCACCCAGTTCGGCCATGGGCCGGCCGCCCTGCGCGCTGCGAACGATGTCAGCTTCACCCTGCGCCGTGGCCGCACCTTGTGCATCGTCGGCGAAAGCGGCAGCGGCAAAAGCATGACGGCGCGCTCCATCTTGCAAATCGTCCCGCATCCCGGCCGGATCGTGGCCGGCGAAATGCTGTACTATCCGCAGGACGCCGCTCCGGTCGATCTCGCCCGCCTCCCCCCGCATGGCAAGCGCATCCGCGCCATACGCGGCCGCGAGATCGCGATGGTGTTCCAGGAGCCGATGACCTCGCTCAGCCCCATCCACCGGATCGGCTGGCAGATCGCCGAAGGGCTGGTGGCGCACGGCATGGCCGATCGCCGGACCGCCATGGCGCGCGCGATCGACCTGCTGCGCCAGGTGGAAATCCCCAACCCCGCCGAAGCCGCCGGCCGCTTCCCGTTCGAGTTCAGCGGCGGCATGCGCCAGCGCGCCATGATCGCCATGGCGCTCGCCTGCGGCCCGCGCATCCTGATCGCCGATGAACCCACGACGGCGCTCGATGTCACCACCCAGGCGGAAATCCTGCGGCTGATCCGCAAGCTGCAGGAGGAGGAAGGCTTGGGCGTGCTGTTCATCACCCACGACATGGGCGTGGTCGCGCAAATCGCCGACGACGTGCTGGTTATGTATCGCGGCGAGGTGGTGGAATACGCCGAGGTGCAACAGCTTTTCGCCAACCCCCAGCACAGCTACACGCAACGCCTGCTGGAAGCCTCGCGCAAGCTGGGCATGGCCGCCCCGCCCGCGCGCCCGGCGATCACCCCCGGGCCGCCAATGCTGCGCGTGCGCGACGTGACGCTCACCTACCCGGCCCAACGCTCCTTCTTCGCGCGCCCGAAGCCGCCCACCCATGCGGTGCGCGGCGTCAGTTTCGACCTGTTCGAGGGCGAGAATCTCGGCATCGTGGGCGAGAGCGGCTCGGGCAAGACCACGCTGGGCAACTGCCTCATTCGCGTGCTGCAGCCCAGCGCCGGGCAGGTGCAGTACACCATGCGCGACGGCCAGGTGGTCGATGTCGACGGCATGCACCGCAAGGCGCTGCGGCCGGTGCACCGCGAAATGCGCATGGTCTTCCAGGACCCGTTCGCCTCGCTCAACCCGCGCATGACCGTCGAACAGGTGGTGGGCGAGCCGATCCTCATGCACGGCCTGCTCGCCGGCGCCGCGCTGCGCCAGCGCGTGCGCGAATTGCTCGCCAGCGTCGGCCTGCCGGAGGATGCCGGGCCACGCTATCCGCACGCCTTCAGCGGCGGCCAGCGGCAACGCATCGTCATCGCGCGCGCTTTGGCCCTCGACCCACGCCTCATCATCGCCGACGAAGCCACCTCCGCGCTCGACGTCACGCTGCGCGGCCAGATCCTCGATCTGCTGCTGGCCTTGCAGCCGAAGCTCGGACTCAGCTTCATCCTGATCAGCCACGACCTCGGCGTGATCCGCTATTTCTGCAACCGGGTAGTGGTGATGTATCGCGGCGAAATCGTCGAAGTCGGCGACACGGACAAGATTTGCGACCACCCCACCCAACCCTATACCCAGGCGCTGCTCCGCGCGGTGCCCGAGGCCGATCCCGCGCGGCGGGCCTTGTTGGCTCAGCCGTGATGCGCGTCGGTCTGGTCGGCCTCGGCATGGGCGCGGTCAAGCACGCCCAGGCGCTGAAGACCCTCGCCGGGCGCGTCGAGGTGGCGGGCGTCTGGAGCCGCGATGCCGGGCGCCGCGCCCGCTTCGCAGCCACCCATGGCTTGCCGGAAGCGACATCGCTGGAAGCCCTGCTGGACGATCCCTCCATCGGCCTCGCCATCCTGGTCACGCCGCCCCGGACACATCTGGAGCTGACCCGCCGCTTCGCCGGGGCGGGCAAGCACGTGCTGCTGGAAAAGCCCATCGAAGGCACCCTCGCCCGCGCCGAGGAGTTGGTCGCACTTTGCGAGGCCGCCCGCGTCACCCTCGGCATCGTCTTCCAGAATCGCTTCCGCGCCCCGCATCGCCGGCTGGTGGAAATCGCCGCCGCCGGTCGGCTCGGCCGCGTCCTCTCGGCCTCCGCCGCCATTCGCTGGTGGCGGCCGGACAACTACTACGCCCAGCCGGGGCGCGGCATGATGGCCAACGATGCGGGCGGCGTGCTGCTGACCCAGGCGATCCACGCGCTGGACCAGCTCATCGCCTTCGCCGGCCCGGCGGAGGCAGTGCGCGGCTTCCACGCCACCACGCCCCTGCGCCGGATCGACACCGAGGATGTCGCGGTGGGCGCGGTGCGCTGGCGCAGCGGCGCGCTGGGCGTGGTCGATGCCACCACCGCCGCCTATCCAGGCGCCTCCGAACGGATCGACCTCGCCTGCGAGCACGGCACCGCGCTTCTGGAGCGCAAGCGCGTGCTCATCCGCCTGCGCGACGGCACCGAAATCGACGAGGCGGAAGCGCCGGACACGCCGGAATATCCGCCGCATCTCCGCCTGATCGAAGACATGCTCGACGCCATCGCCACCGGCCGCCAGCCCCAGGCCAATGGCCGGGATTCGCTCGAAGTTCACCGCCTGATCGACATGCTGATGAGGGACACCGCATGAAAATAACCACCCTGCGCACCTACATGCAGCGCGTCGGCAACCGCCCCCGGCTCCTGGTGCGCATCGACACGGATGAGGGCATTTCCGGCTGGGGCGAGGCGTATAATCATGGCCCGGACCTCGCTCTGGCGCCAACGCTCGAATATCTGTTCGAGCAGATCAAGGGCCTCGACCCGCGCCGCATCGAATTCATCGTGCTGAAGCTGCTGCAAAGCTCCCGCTTCCCACCCGGCGCCATCGGGCTGGCCGCCATCTCGGCCATCGACCACGCGCTTTGGGATATTTCCGGCAAGGCGGCGGGGCTGCCGGTCTATATGCTGCTGGGCGGCCACGCCCGCGACCGCGTGCGCGTCTATTGCGGCATCTACACCGCGCCCGATCCGCAGGAATGCCTGGACGACGCGCAGCGCCTGAACGCCGAATACGGCTTCACCGCCTTCAAGCTCAGCCCGTTCCGCGGCGACCTGCATGCCGGCCGCTGGGGCCAGGTTTGCGACGCGGCCGCCGCCTATTTCGCCAAGCTGCGCGAAATCAGCCCGCCCGACTGGGAATTCGCCTTCGACGCCCATGCCAAGATCTTCGAACCCTATCAGGCGATCCAGCTCGGCAACGCGCTGGCGCCGTACGACCCGCTATTTTTCGAGGAGCCGATCCGCCCCGAACACATCCCCGCCTGGGGCCGCCTGCGCAGCGACCTCCGCGCGCCGCTGGCGACCGGCGAAAGCCTCTATAATCGCTTCGAATTCCTCAGCCTGATGGCAGCGGGCGGCGCGGACATCATCCAGCCGGATATCTGCGTGGTCGGCGGTCTGCTGGAAATGCGCAAGATCGCGGCCATCGCCGAAGCGCATTTCGTCACCATCGCCCCGCACAATCCCATGGGCCCCCTGGCCACGGCAGTGAACGTGCATTTCTCCGCCGCCCAGCCCAATTTCAAGATCCTGGAATATCGCCGCCCCGAACCCGTGTCCTGGGCGATCGATCCCTATCTGCCCAAGGACGGCTATCTCGAATTGCGTCCGGACCGACCGGGTTGGGGGTTGGAGATCGACGAGCGGGCGTTGCAGACGGAGGACTACGTGCATTGGGAACGCAAGCTGCCGCTGCGGCCGGACGGTTCGACCGGCTATACCTGACCGAGCTTGGTCCGCCCCTCACCATTCGGGCCGCGCAGCAGATCCCCGTTGCTCTGGATCACCTCCGCCAGCGCCAGCGCCGGCCCGGCGCTCTGCGCCCGGCGTCCCTCGAGCAGCACGAATTCGACATCGCCCGGCGCGGGCAGATGCGGCAAAGCCGGAAGTGCCGCCAGCCCCGGCGGCACCAGCGACCGCGCATGCGGACCGATGCCCAACCCGGCGAGCGCTGCGGCATGCACCCCGCTCTGGCTGCTGCTGGTGCACACCACCCGCCAGGCGCGGCCATGCATCTCTAATGCTTCCAGCGCCTGAGCCCGGGTGATGCTGGGCTGTGCGAGCAGGATTAACGGCACCGGCTGGGAAGGGTCCAGCCGCAGACCGGGGGCGCTGAACCACACCAACGGCTCCCGCCAGATCAGCGTGCCGTGCAGCTCGCCCGGGCGCCGCTTGACGAATACCAGGTCCAGCGCGTCTGCCTCCAGCCGCTCATGCAGGGTTCCGCTCAACCCCACCGTCAGCTCCAGCTCCACCTGCGGATGATCGCGCATGAACTGGCGCAGGATCTGCGGCAGTCCGCGCAGCACCACATCCTCGGACGCGCCGAACCGCACCCGTCCACGCACCTCGCCGCGCGCGAAATGGCGCTGTGCGCGTTCGCTGGTCTCCATGATCGAGCGCGCGAAGCCGAGCATTGCCTCGCCATGCCCGGTCATGGTGACGCGATGGGTATCGCGGATGAAAAGCCGTTTGCCGCAATCCTCCTCCAGCTTGCGGACATGCCCGCTGACCGTGGACTGGCGCAGGCCCAACCGCGATCCGGCCGCCGTGAAGCTACGGGTCTGCGCCACGGCTATGAATGAACGCAGCAAAGTCGGGTCGAGCATGATGTCCGCTTATCGCGATTCGCAATGACAATAAGAGCTGTAAGCGGTCTTCACAATTGCCGCGGCATGATCGAAATAGAGGCCCGCTTCCAGAAAGGTACTCTCATGTTCAGCCGCCTGCGCCTGCCGATCGATCCTTATATCCAGTTGATGGTCGCCACGGTCGGCGTGGCGTCGCTGCTGCCGGCGCATGGCCAGGGCGCGGTGGTCGCCAACTGGGTGGCCGATCTGGCCATCACCTTCCTGTTCTTCCTCTACGGTGCCCGGTTGTCGCCACAGGCCGCCATCAAGGGCCTGGCGCATTGGCGCCTACACAGCACGGTCCTGCTTTGCACCTTCGCGCTATTCCCGCTGCTCGGCCTGGCGGCCGGCTTCCTGGTGCCGAGCCTGCTTTCCGCGCCGCTCTATGCCGGCCTGATGTTCCTGTGCGTGCTGCCCTCCACGGTGCAGTCCTCCATTGCCTTCACCTCGATCGCGCAGGGCAATGTCGCGGCCGCGCTGTGCTCGGCCTCCGCGTCCAACATCCTCGGCATCTTCATCACGCCGGTGCTGGTCGGGTTGCTGCTGCATACCCAGGGCAGCGCCTTTTCCTTCGGCGTGCTGCGCGACATCATCCTGCAGCTTCTGGTGCCGTTCCTGGCCGGGCAGCTGCTGCGCCCTTGGATCGGCGCCTGGGTGCAGAAGAACAAATACGTGCTCGGCTTCGTCGATCGCGGCTCCATCCTGATCGTGATCTACACCGCCTTCTCCGAGGGCGTGACCAGCGGTATCTGGCACCAGCTGGCGCTGGGCGACCTGGCCGCGCTGTTCGTCGTCTCGGCCATCCTGCTGGGCGCGGTGCTGGTGATCACCACCTTCGTGAGCCGCCACATCCTGCATTTGCCGACGGAGGACGAGATCGTGTTGGTGTTCTGCGGCTCGAAGAAATCGCTGGCCAGCGGCCTGCCAATGGCCAGCGTGCTGTTCGCCGGCTCCCAGGTCGGCCTGATCGTGCTGCCGCTGATGCTGTTCCACCAGATGCAGCTCATGGTCTGCGCCACTCTGGCGCGGCGCTACGCAAAGCAGCATCTGGCCCGCCAGCAGCAGCAGGCGGCGATGGCAGTGGCGGCCGAATAACGTCCATCCCCCCCGCAAAAGCTGGCCACCGCCCCGCGCCCGCCCCATAATCCCATGCTTGGCCGGGACAGAGGCGCAGCATGGCTGCCGAGCGCGACACAATCAAAGACCGTCCGCACAGCTCGCATTGGGGCGCCTTCCGCGCCTCCTGGCGGGACGATACGCTGGTGGTCACGCCGCACCCGAACGACCCAGACCCAAACGGGCTGATCCAGAACCTCCCCGCCGCCCTGCGGCACCGCGCCCGCATCGCGCGCCCCATGGTCCGCCGCGGTTGGCTGGAAGGCGGCCCCGGCCCGTCCTCCCGTCGCGGCCGCGACAGCTTCGTGGCCGTGAAATGGGGCGAGGTGCTGGACCTCCTGGCCCGCGAGCTCGGCCGCGTGCGCGACACGCATGGGCCGGGCGCGATCTTCGGTGGCTCCTATGGCTGGTCCAGCGCCGGCCGCTTCCACCACGCCCAAAGCCAGGTGCACCGGTTCCTGAACACCACCCTCGGCGGCTATGTCCGCTCGGTGAACAGCTACAGCGCCGGTGCCTCGGCGGTCATCCTGCCGCATGTCTTCGGCTCCTACGCCGCCGTCGCCGCGCATGGCGTCACCTGGGACCAGATCGTCGAACACACCGATATCGTCATTGCCTTCGGCGGCATGGCGCTGAAGAACTCCATGGTCGCCGGCGGCGGCATCTCCCGCCATACGGAGCGTGGCGCGATGCTTGCGGCCCATGCGCGAGGCTGCGAATTCCTGCTGGTCAGCCCGTTGCGCGACGACCTGCCCTCTGAAGCCGGCGCGGAATGGATTGCCCCGATCCCGGGCACCGACACGGCGCTGATGCTGGGCCTGCTGCACACACTCGTCGCCGAGGACCTGCACGACCGCGCCTTCCTAGACCGCTACTGCGAGGGTTGGCCAATCTTCGAGGACTATCTGACGGGCCGCAGCGACGGCACGCCCAAGAACGCCGCCTCGGCCGCCGGGATCACCGGCCTGCCGGCAGACCAGATCGCCGCCATCGCCCGCCGTCTCGCCGGCAAGCGTGTCGTCGTCACCGTCGCCCACGCTTTGCAACGCGCCGAGCATGGCGAGCAGCCGGTTTGGATGGCCGGCGTCCTGGCCGCCGCCCTGGGCCAGATTGGCCTGCCCGGCGGCGGCTACGCCTACGCGCTGGGGGCGATCGCAGATTACGGCAAGGTCCCCAACATCGTTCCCGCTCCGTCGCTGCCGCAGGGCCAGAACGGGGTGCACGACTTCATCCCCGTCGCACGCATCGCCGACATGCTGCTGAGCCCCGGCACCCCATTCGACTATAACGGCCAGCGCCGGACCTATCCCGATATCCGGCTCGTCTACTGGGCCGGCGGCAACCCCTTCCACCACCACCAGGACATCAACCGCCTCCGTCGCGCCTTCGCCACGGTCGATACTTTGGTCGTCCACGACCTCGGCTGGACCGCCACCGCCCGCCACGCCGACATCGTGCTGCCCGCCACTATGACGATGGAGCGCGAGGATATCGGCGCCTCGGGCACCGATCCGCTGATGATCGCCATGCACAAAATCGCCGAACCCTTCGGCGAGGCGCGCGACGACTACGCCATCTTCACCGCCCTCGCCGCCCGGCTGGGACGCGAGCAGGAATTCAGCGCCGGCCGCACGGCGCGCGAATGGCTCGCCCATCTCTACGACCACACGCGCACCTCCCTCGCCCAGCGCGGCATCCCCGCCCCGGATTTCGAGACCTTCTGGAGCCAAGGCGAATTCCTGCTTCCCTCCGCGCCGGATGACGGCGGGATTCTTCGCGCCTTCCGCCAAGACCCGATCGCCGCCAAACTCGCGACCCCAAGCGGCAGGATTGAAATCCATTCGGCCAACATCGCCGGCTTCGGCTACCAGGACTGCCCCGGCCATCCCGCCTGGCTGCCCCCCACAGACGTGCCGCAAGCCGCAACCAGGCTGCACCTGGTCGCCAACCAGCCCACAACGCGCCTGCACAGCCAGTTCGATTTCGGCGCCCACAGCGCCGCCCACAAACATCGCGGCCGCGAAGTTATGCAGATCCACCCAACCGACGCCGCCGCTCGCGGCATAGCCGACGGCGACATCGTCCGCCTGTCCAACCCCCGCGGCGCCTGTCTCGCCGCCGCCCGCCTCACCGACGGCATCCGCCCCGGCGTGGTCCAACTCCCCACCGGCGCCTGGTACGACCCGGACGATCCGGAATCCGACAACCCCCTCTGCGTGCACGGCAACCCCAACGTGCTCACCCGCGACATCGGCACCTCCAGCCTCGGCCAAGGCTGCACCGGCCAACTCACCGTGGTGGACGTCGCGCTGTTCACCGGCAACGTGCCGCCGATCCGGACCTATGAACCGCCTGATGAAACGTAAGGAACGCAATTCTCTCCTGGTTGTGGCGACGGCCTTCGATTGATGTCGCCGTCCTTCCCTGCTTGCCTTCCCGCCCTCCCAGATGCTACCCACACTGCAATTGCGACGCGCTCGCATTTAATGTGCGTCCGCAACCCGCCAGAGCGCATCCGAGGAACCACCATGCTTCATCGCCGGCCCAACGCCCCGTCCCCCCCTTATCGCGCCGCAGGCAAGCGCTGCTTCGGCATGGCGGCAATCGCCGGGCTACTGCTCGCGGCCGCCCCGCAACTGTCCCGGGCAGCCACATTGACGCTGTATGCCGCCCAGCACGAACAGACCGTCGACATGATCACCAAGGCGTTCACCAAGGCTACCGGCATCGAGGTGAAGGTGCGTGAGGGCGAAGCGCCGGAACTGGCAAGCCAGTTGGTGAAGGAGGGCGCCGCAACGCCGGCGGACGTGTTCTTCACCGAGAACTCGCCGGAGCTGATGTTGCTCTCCGAACGGGGCCTGCTGGCCAAGACCGATCCCGCCACGCTGGCGCGTGTGCCCGCCCAGGATAGCGGGCCCGACGGCGACTGGGTGGGCGTTCTGTCGCGCGAGAACGTGCTCGTGTTCAACACCGGCATGATCCAGGACCAAGCTTTGCCGGCCTCGCTGATGGATCTGGCGAAGCCGGAATGGAGCGGCAAGGTCGCCATCGCGCCAACGGATGCCGATTTCCTGCCGCTGGTCGGCGCGGTGGTCGCCCTGAAGGGTCGCCCGGCCGCCCTTGGCTGGCTGAAGGGCCTGCGCCAGAACGCGATGCTGTTCGACGACGACGAAGGCGTGGTCGCGGCGGTGGACCGTGGCGCGGTGGCAACCGGCATCATCAACAACTATTACTGGCCCCGTCTGCGCGTGGAAAAGGGCGCGGATCAGATGCACAGTGCCATTCACCATTTCGCGGGCGGCGATGTGGGCGCGCTGACGAACGTCTCTGGCGCCGCGGTGCTGAAGGCCTCCAAGAACCAGGCGGCGGCACAAAGTTTCCTGGCCTTCCTGGTCAGCCAGCCTACGCAGGAGATGCTGTCGAAGGCCGATGTCACCTTCGAATACCCGCTGGTCGCCGGCGTGGCTTCGAACCCCATCCTGAAGCCGGCCGGCCAGCTACAGCCGCCCGCCGTCAGCATGAAACAGCTCGGCGACGACCGCGACGCCGCGCAATTGCTACGCGAGGCCGGCCTGATCTGATGGCGGCTAGCCGCCCGCCCGCCGCCCTGCTCGCAGCGTCGGCCGTCGGCGCGGCACTCGTCCTGTTGCCGCTGGCGGTGACCGTTCTGCAGGCGACCGAGGTCCGTGCGCGAGACGCGATCGCCATGCTGATCCGCCCGCTGGTCGGCGAGCTGCTGGTCAACACGATCGGGCTGGTGCTCGCCACTACCCTGGCGGCGGCGTTGATCGGCACGGCGGCGGCGTGGTTCGTGGAACGGACCGACCTGCCCGGACGCTCCGTCTGGGGCGTTCTCGTGGCAGTTCCGCTCGCCATTCCGCCCTTCATCACCAGCTATGCCTGGGTATCGATCAGCAATTCTCTGCAAGATTTCGCGGGCGCACTGCTGGTGGTCACCTGCGCCTATTATCCGCTGGTCTATCTGCCCGTCGCCGCGGCGCTGCGCGGGCTGGATCCGGCGCTGGAGGAGACCGCGCGCTCGCTGGGGTTGGGCGGCTGGCGCTGCTTCTATCGCGTGGTGCTGCCGCAGCTGCGCCCGGCCTTGCTCGGCGGCATGCTGCTGGTGGCGCTGAACACGCTGGTTGAATTCGGCGCCTTCGCGCTGCTGCGGTTCCGCACCTTCACCACCCAGCTTTACGCGCAGTACCGCACCGGTCTCGCCGGCCCGGAATCCTCGCTGCTGGCAGTCGTGCTGATCGTGCTGTGTCTGGCATGCCTGATCGCGGAACACCGGGTGCGCGGCCGTGGCCGTTATGCGCGCATCGG